>ONBM01000119.1 GCA_900316045.1 uncultured Bacteroidales bacterium
CGAAGGTGGAAACATCTTCTCCGGCCAGACCTCGGCAAGAGGCGACAGGAAGTATTACATCCTCAAGTTCAATACCCCCGAGTTCTGCCTCTCTGAGATCGAGAAAACCTGGTATGACCTGGCCACCCGGGCTGGAATCACGATGATGCCGTCCCGCCTGATCGAAGTGGAAGGTATCAGCCACTTCCTGACAGAGCGGTTTGACCGCCGTGCCGGTGAGAAGGTGTTCACCCAGACACTTGCCGCCGTCAATCCGGAGGCATATTGCTACGAGGATCTCTTCTCCACCTGCAGGCAGCTCTCCATCCCCCAAGATGAACTGAACGAACTTTATCTGCGAATGGTGTTCAACATCCTTTCCAACAACACGGACGACCACGCCAAGAATTTCTCCTTCATCATGGAGAAGGATGGTTCCTGGCACCTCTCTCCGGCTTACGACCTCTGCTTCATCTTGAAGACAGCGACAGCCCCGGAAAAGCGTCACGAATTCTCCGTGCGGGGCAAGTACGAGGATATAACCCTCGCAGATTTGATGGCTTTTGCCGCCCAGAACGACATCAAGAATCCTGCGAAGTATATCGACAAGGTTAAAGAAGCGCTCAAAGACTTTCGGTCCCTGGCTTCAGCAAACGGTGTCGCCCCTCTCTTCATCGACATAATAGAGTCTCGGCTGCGAGAACTCTCTCCGGATGTCTTTGAACCGGCTGTCGCCACTTCGGATCTGATCCGGCTCGAGATGACCGACTCGGGTAATATCCACCTTTATGCGATGATCGACGGCCAGGAAAAGAGGCGTGTCTTTACGAAGAAAAGCGAACAGTATGAGGCCGTTCTGGGTGCCATGAAGAGACCTCTTTCGAGAGAGGATAAGGAAGAAATTCTGGAAAGGTACTTCAACTCTTAGTCTGATTCCCTAATGGCGCCCTTGTCTGTGATGACCTTCCTGAACACGAACATCTCATCGTCCATGCTCCAGTTGCCCTCCTCTTCCTCGTGGACGGCTGGGCCGTGCTGATACTTGTTCCAGAATTCGACGATATGGAACCCGCATCGGGTTGCAAGGGAAGGAGTATGATTTCAGGTAGTTTCATAGACGCCGTAAAAGTAACTATGTTTGTAATCCAAATGAAGAACGCTCTCAGGGGCTTGTCGGCCCCTGCCGCTTGGCAGATTCCCGAGAAGTTTTTCATATGATATAAAAGCTACTGATATTTTTGGCTTCATTTATAAAGCACAACATGTAATCAAAAACACAGTAGCTATGAGTACACAAAGTAAACCTTTTCCCTCAAAGGTCAAAAGATTTTTGTCGGATTAGACGTACATCTAAGGAGTTGGTCGGTAACTGTCCTGTCAGAGCAGGCTGTTTTAAAGAAGTTCAAGCAGGATCCCAGCCCTGCTGCATTGAACAAGTTTCTGACCAACACCTATCCGGACGCGGAGTATTACTCGGTCTACGAGGCCGGTTTCTGCGGTTTCTGGATACACTGGGAACTGCACAATCTGGGAATAAACAACATAGTTGTGAACCCTGCAGATGTTCCAACAATGGCTGGTGAGAGGTTGAGGAAGACTGACGCTATAGATAGTGGCAAGCTCGCCAGAAGTTTACGTTCTGGTGAACTGAAAGGGATATATATTCCTGACAGTCTTGCGACAGAGATACGCTCTTTGATAAGATTGAGAGACTCATTGACGAAAGATCAGACTCGCCATAAGAATAGGATTAAGGCTCACCTAAGGTATTTGGGAATTGATATTCCTGAAGAGTTTCAACGCCCAGGGTGTACGTGGACCAATAAGTTTGTCCTATGGTTGAAACGTTTGGATCTGGAGACTGATTACGGAAGGAAGACACTTGATTTATTGATCGCCCAGTATGAAGATCTTCGTGGCCAGCAGCTCAAGATGATGAAAGAACTTCGTCTATTGTCAAGGACGGAACGCTTTGAAGAGCCTCTCCGGTATTTGATGAGTGTTCCTGGAATCGGACAACTGGCTGGTTTGACGATAATCTCAGAGGTGGATGACATCGCTCGTTTCAAGGATGCAGCTCATTTCGCCTCCTATGTAGGCATCGTCCCGATGTGCTATTCAAGTGGCGAGCATGATGGAACCGGCAATATCACCGTTCGTCGTCATGCCAAATTGAGATGGCTGATTGTAGAGGCTGCATGGGTGGCATCACGAAAGGACCCTGTTCTGTCCTCTGCATTTGTTGAGTATTGCCGGAAGATGAAACCAAGCAAAGCGATCATTAAGATTGCGCGACGTCTGGTCAATCGTATTTACTTCGTTATCAAGCATCAGCAACCTTATGTCAACTGCTTTGTCTCATAATGCAATTGAAATCCTGTCTGGTAAACAGACTTCCATTGGGAGAGAGTACTTAAATTCGAATGCGGCTTTGGAGTCCGCTTGTTAAAGTTTGTACCTCCCGCCTCAGTAACCTAATGCAGATACTTGCGGCACTGACTACAGATGTCCGCTTTGGGAAGTTTGTTTACCGAGGATTTTTATG
>ONBM01000118.1 GCA_900316045.1 uncultured Bacteroidales bacterium
TTCAAGCCGTACATCTGCAGAAGACTTTACTGGTTTCTTAGTTATTATATTGATTGCTCCGACCAGAGAAGAGGTTCCGTAAATCCTTCCGGCCGGACCTTCCAGTATCTCTATTCTCTCGATGTCGCTTTTGTCCATCGGCAGATCCAGGGCGAAATGCCCTGTCTGAGGGTCACACACGTTGATTCCGTTTATCAGTATAGCAATCTGGTCGGAGGTGCCTCCCCTCATGCTGATATCTGTCTGAATGCCCATGCCGCCCCTCTGGCGAACGTCCACGCCTATGGCATATTTCAAAAGGTCATTCACCGTATGCGCTGGAGAGACCTTTATGGCAATGCTGTCCAGCACTGTCACCACCCTGGCCGAGCGATTCAGGTCGATCGGCACGCGGCTGCTGCTGACGACCAGCTCTTCCAACTGATAATTCCGGGATTCCTGTGAACATAAAATATTGACGCCCATCGTCATTGAAATTGCTACGAGGGCGATTCTGGCAAAACACTTTCTAACCATATTCATTGTCAACGTCGCAAAAATAACATCCCGAAAATGAATATGCAAATGGCCGCTTCCTGCAGAAGCAGATCCTGAACGGCCCGGCGTAGTAATACCCAGCCTGCATGTCCTGGGTTTCGATTGCCCTAAGTTTGGTTCCGTCGGCAAGATAGACTATCTCGCAGTCAAGATAGTTCTCAGATAAGACAGTCTCCGGCAGGAAAATAATCCTTAGGCTGGCTTAACTTCGCCGGGACTTCGTGGACATGAAAGGTACCATCGAGGTAAAGATTTACTCGTCGCAAGAAGAGATCTTGGTGGTGTCGGATGGCGGAATAGTGCTGAAAACAGGTAGCTTTGTGAAAGGATAGCTGTTAAAGAAGCAGCGCTGACAGCTGAGCGTATCACCGTCGACGTCAAACTCCGTCATCATCCCTGTGTAGGCCGGTCGCCTGCCCAAGACTACGAAACTGTCGTTTGGCTCTATGTTTGAGACGCTTTCAATGATGCGTCCGTCCTTTGCGAAGCGGCTCCATGTGCCAGAAAAATCTCCGTCCCTGAATTCTCCCAGCACATAGACATTGGCATCGACGGTAGAGCGCAGCATGTATGGGCCTTGCAGCGTACCAGTCTTGTCGTAGAAAACCTGATGAACCATATCTCCGTCAGGAATCGCCCAGAATCCATAACGGGTCCCGCTTGAATCAGCCCTGTTGCGATCAATCATGTCGAATTTTTCAAAGAGGTCCTTGACATCCAGGTTGACTTTCCCCATCTCCTCCAGTTTTTGCACGAACACCCTGGAAGAATCTGTCATAACCTCCTGCCCGCCAGCCTCGCTAGGACTTTTTGCATTGCAGCCAGAGAGAGCTACAAGCAGGCAAAGGACTGCGCCTTGGTTACTAATCATATTCAATATCAAATTCATTGTTACAGATAATCATGAAATGATGCCTCTTGCTGTCTTCATCACGTATAAAATTCGAGATGTCTTTTTCTCTGACAATAATTGTCCCATCGCTATAGTAATCTTTTATTTTACAATGATATATGATATTGTTTTGGGTCTTTGACTTTACCGTGAAATCATATAACTCAACCATTACAGGGCAATAGTTGTTTAGAACGTCAGTCTCTTGTTTGTAATTCATGATCCACTTTCCATCTATTTCACCATTCTTGTAATGGCCGAAGATTTCGCTGTCGTAGAATAAGTAGTACCTGTCATAATATTCCCCATTCAACAGCCCTTCTTTGTAATATGCTCTTCGATCCAGCCTCCCCAGATAGGAATACGGCCAGTATCCGGTTCTCCTGCCGTTGGAATCCAGCTTACTATCCGAGACCGGCATAAAGAACCCTATATTCTTTGACACGTCTCTTTGATTTTCAGGGTTAATGCCTAGGCTGTCAGCGAGCCGCCAATATGATGTTTCGTCTAAATTCATAGACACGCCTCTTTTAACTTCCGGGTTAATGCCTAGGCTGTCAGCGAGCCGCCAATATGATGTTTCGTCTAATGGGCCAAGGACCTTACGGTCGGCTTTTACTATTATCCAGAAATATGTCATGTCTCTGCTGAAAGGGTAATCATACTTTCCATAGATTTCCTCATAGAATTTTTTAGGCTTTTGCCTTGCGACAATGAAGCATCTGTCGTAATTGTATCCAAGTACGTACGGAGGAATATCACTATTTTTTAATTCTCCCGGCCGGGTGTAAAGTATCGCACGATGCTCGGGATCATAAACATAGCCTTTTCCCAACCTCTTGTCATCTGAAGAAAGGGAACACCAGATTAAATACAAGAGAAATAAGATTAGGAAAATGTATCTTACCTTAATTTTCATGGCAGTGTTTCAATCAGATTAATTAAAATATTATCGGAAATACATAACTTACAAAAGCAAGTATCCATATCAATACTATCAAAATCAGAAATAATCTAGGGATTGTCGTTTAATGTTTTCATTTTGAGTCGCGCGGGAGCCATCCCTTGCTTGCCGTCACGCCAACTCATCGTTTTTTATCATTTTGTCGCTTTTGGTCCGGGCTTCATCGCCCGGATTTCACGTCGTTTTTTCATCGTCATCCTGGAGTTCTCTTTCGAGGACTCCGTTAAGGAACCTTTTGAGCCACCCAACTAAGCTGCTTCCTCCTGCTGTTGCTCCATCAGTCTCTCCGCCAGCAGCACTGCGTTCGCCGTGTGGATGCCGAAGAAGATGTACAGGATCTCCGTCATCTTCATCCTCGCCTTGATCCTCCGCATCGAGTAGTGCTCCTTCTGAGTTCCGAAGGAACCTTCCATCGTCGTGGCTCTTTGTCTCGCAAGGTCCTCTCTCACAAAGTCTTTCTCACGCTTCTCCTTGGCCCTCTTCCCTTTCTGGACGAACGAAGTATGGATGCCGTTTGCCGTGCAGAGCTCTCGGTTGACGTTCCCGGCATAGCTCGTGTCGCCACCGATTTTCTTCACATCCACCCCGAACAGCCGCTTGTGCATCTTGATGCAGTGCGCTAGCCTCGTCCCTTCGTTGAAAGCGTTGAAGGACAACTTCTCAATGAACGATATTCCATCCACCAGGATGTTGTTGCACTTGGCACCGAACTCCACGTTCTTCACTTCCTTCCCCCGCACGATGGGCCTCACGTAGGGCTTGTTCACGCTCACAATCCGGTTAGGAATGCTCTCGCGGGCATCGCCGCTGCGGAAGTGGTTGTTCTGCTGTCGATATACCGTCGTAATGACATTCATCGTCTCTCGCTCTCTGACTGTCATCAACTTGGCATCCGGGTACTCACGCTCCATCTTCCTCATCTCCTTCAGTATCTTGCCGAGCAGGTCCAGCAGCCGGCGGGTTATGCTCCGGGTCTGTCCCTTTGTGTGCTTCCGCTGCTTGCGGTACGTCAGGTTGGCCTTCTCGACGTCCAGGAACTTCGTCCGCGGGCGGTGGATGCCAAGACGTTTGCTCTCCTCGCACATCAGCTTATACGCCTTCTCGATGCATTCCCACAGCAGCTTCTGGTCCGTCGGATACCGCAGGTCGCTCTCATAGCAGGTCGCGTCCGTGAACATCGTGTCCAGATCCTTCATGTACGGTTTCCAGGCCTCCGCCAGGCGGTTCTGCAGTTCCTGGATCTTCAGTTTACCGGCCAGTTCCAAGGCAATGTCATCCAGCAACTTGTAGTTCGTCAGCGGATGCGCAGGGTCTATCACGATGTCACAGAACATCTGGTAGAACACGTTCCCGTTCAGCGCCTCCATCAGTTTCGGAAAGCTCATCTGCGTCTTCATCTTCAGGAACATCAGCGCCACC
>ONBM01000117.1:0-2550 GCA_900316045.1 uncultured Bacteroidales bacterium
GGTGCGATGCGTTCGCGTCTGAAAAGGGCGCGCACAATTCGCTTTAGTTATTAACACTAATTCGAGTTGGAGAACTGAATACGTAAACTGTCGAATGAGGGAGTAACGTCCTGAAAGGCATCCTTAATACTCCGACATGCGTGAAAGTTGGCAAAACGGAAGCGTATGAAGCTCGGTGAAGTCGGCAGAATGGCGCCGTAGTGAGGAACACCGAAAGCTGTCCAGAGGTGGACGGTGCGCCAGATATGCCGGAGGTCTACAAGTTACCTATTGATTAGAATGTAGGAATCATCAAGCCTACTGACGAATCTTCGAATGTACGGGTCTATATCGGGGCCGGATAGAAATGTTCGGAGACACAAATAGTGTCGCTACTGTGGGTGAGTAAGACTCTGCCTTTATGAAAGCCCATACGGTGTTACAGGCATCGTTGTGGTAGCAGGCTCATAGAAGAAATCTAAGGGTAAGCATGTATAGATAGCGTATTCGGAACGTAGAAAGCTGGCAACGTGGAGGGTTTGCCCCCATTGAAGCGGATCGAACGGGAAAGTCGCATTTCCGCGATATAAGGGAGATCGTGCCAGTGAGAGCGGTGGCATAGTACCGTTGATGCCGTGACAATAAGCGGTGAAGGGATAGCCACTAGTCATGTAACAAGTAAATCAAATTAACAATGGCGTGGGTTCGGGTAAGACTAAGAGATGTGATTTGCTCCCTATCGGAGGTCACAGACCATGCTGAAGAAAGCGAAGCTGCGGTACAACGAGTATTATGACATGCAAAAAGTGTTCGATTCGTTGTATGCGGCCAGCAAAAACAACAACAACTTTTACAAGTTGCTGGAGATTATCGGTTCTGAAGCAAATATCCGACTGGCGTACCGTAACCTGAAAACGAACGACGGAAGCAATACCGCCGGGCCTGATGGAATGACCATCGACGACATTAAGGAGATGAGTGACGAGCAGGTCGTTCAGAATGTCAGAAACATGCTGAGCGACTACAGACCGAAGCCGGTCAGAAGAGTGTTCATTGATAAGCCGGGTAGCAATAAGAAAAGACCGCTGGGAATCCCATGCATATGGGACAGACTCGTACAGCAATGCATTCTGCAGGTACTTGAGCCGATATGTGAGCCGCAGTTTCATCCTCATTCATATGGGTTCAGACCGAATAGGAGTACCAGCCATGCGATAGCAAGGGTCATAAGCCTGATTAACGTCTCGAAGCATTACTACTGTGTCGATATAGATATCAAGGGATTCTTTGATAATGTCGACCATGGCAAGCTGTTAAAGCAGATTTGGACACTTGGAATAAGAGATAAAAGGCTCATCTGCATCATCAGCAAGATATTGAAATCAGAAATAGTCGGTGAGGGTGTGCCAACGAAAGGCACCCCGCAAGGGGGCATTATCAGTCCACTGCTTTCCCTCATTGTGCTGAATGAACTTGACTGGTGGGCGAGCAATCAGTGGGAAACATTCACTCCCAACAAGGTGAAACTGTCTCCCGCGTTTCGCTGTTATCTCAGGGATTATCGAAACCTGAAGGGCGGATTTATTGTTCGCTATGCAGATGACTTCAAAATCATGTGCAGGACTTATGAGGAGGCCCAAAGATGGTATTACGCTACTGTGGACTTTCTCAAGACAAGGCTGAAGCTGGATATCAGTCCGGAAAAATCCAAAGTCGTAAACCTGCGCAAGAACTCGTCCACTTATCTTGGGTTCAAAATTAAGGTCGTTCCGAATGGCAGAGCCAGGTATGGATACGTAGCAAAAACGGATATGAGCGACAAGGCGATGATGAAAGTCAAAGCCAACCTAAAGAGAAAGATTATTGACATCCAATACTGTACTGTTGAGAAGAAAGTGAATGCTTACAACTCGGCGGTGTATGGAATTCAGGGGTACTACAGTTTAGCAACTAATGTTTATAACAACCTGACGGATGTGAATTACGCTCTCTTACCAGCCCTGCGCATACGGCTGTATAACCGCGGTCATACTGTTTTGTTCAGAGACACAAGCAAGGAATTCAAACTCAAGGCTGTTGGCATCAAAGATGATACCAAAATTCTCGTAATAAAGGATATTCCGCTGCTTCCAATCACAGCTGTGCACCATCGAAGCCCTATGAACTTCTCACAGGACATATCGAATTACACAGTGGAAGGACGGAAAAAGGTTCACAACGACATCACGGTGGTAAATAGTGTCGAGCTGGGTGCACTTGCCGCAATCCGCGACCCAAATGAAACCATAGAGTTTAATGACAACATGATTTCAGCTTTTATCGTTCAGCGGGGCGGGTGCTATGTCACTGGCGAGAAACTTCGTTTTCCACGAGTCAGGGCAATTCGCAAGAGCCCTAAATCTCGAGGCGGAACGGACAAACATTCCAACATTGCACTTTTGAGTCTTGACATATGGGATGCACTTTTTACCGAAGACAGCATTATTGCGAGACAGCTTACAGATAAGTATCATTTTGACTCTGCTCAGACAGAACGGTTCAATCGCCTCAGACGTAGCTACGGGTACCGTG
>ONBM01000117.1:2564-3159 GCA_900316045.1 uncultured Bacteroidales bacterium
CTGTTGCATGATGGAACGCCGTATGACCTGAAAAGGTCACGTACGGTGTGGGACAGGGGAAAAGGCGGAGATTAGCTCAAAGCCTTACCTATTGTCATAGATGCGTCGGGGTTTAGCGAATGTTCTGATTGAGAGAGGCTATCGGGTCGTTTCCTTCAACCTGGTAGATATGGATGACTCGGACGGCTACAATCCTTTCGCCTATATCCGGTCGGACAACGATATCATCAAGCTCGTGACCAATATGATGAACAATACCAGACCCAAGGATGCAAAGGGCGGGGATCCCTTCTGGGACTCCGCCCTTTCCCTGTATCTGCAGGCAATCATGTCCTACGTCTGGTATGAATGCCCCAAGCAGGGGAAGAAAGCTACGATCCGTGAGATGATGGAGCTCCTGACTGAGGCAAAGGTGGCAGAGAATGCAGGTGACCTTTCAGAGCTGGACCAGAAGATGAATATCCTTCCGGACGACCATCCCGCGAAGGTCGCCTATCTGAAAGTCCGGAGCGGTGCCAAGGATACCATCCGTTCCATCATCATTTCCGCCCATGCGAGACTTGCCTATCTTCAGAATCCAAAGGTCCTGAAGATC
>ONBM01000116.1 GCA_900316045.1 uncultured Bacteroidales bacterium
CCCAAAACTGCCAGTACAACTGTTATGGTACTGTTCAAATGAGTGGGTAACGCCACGAAGGGACACACACAAACTGCCCACTGCGTTAGTAGCAATGCAATGCGAAAAGGTAGGGAGAGCTGGGCTGAAGAGCAAAAAGCCAGCCCCACAGAGTTACACTGGGGAAACGTTTGCAGAGGTGCAGGCCGCTGGTGATTATGTAGTGCAGCTGTATATGGTGAGAATCCTTAGGGGGACGAACCAACGATTGAAAGGGTCTAGAATTCGAATACGTTGAATAAGCGTATGCCGGTTGCCCGGGGTCAGCTACCGAAAAGTATGGGTTGTGGATTTGAAATTCGGGATACCGTTACAGGCGGTATAAGCTGGCAGGCCCATAGAAGGCACCTAAGTACAGCATTGGTATCATATCGGAACGTCGGAAGCAGCAGACAGGGAGTGATTGCATTCGTGATGATCTGTTGGCAGGGAAAGCAGTGCAGGATAACCGAAACTGTATAACCTGCCTTAACTGCTGTGAAAGCGGAGGCACGAGCGAAGAAGTTTCTGTAACGGAAATGGAGCAACAGCCTCTAGTGGGGCGCCGTGAGAGCGGTGCTTGATAGTTGCAAAATAAAACGGTCAACATACATAGGTTCGAGTAGGACTAAGAGAAACGAAGTCTTGCGAAAGCGAGGTGATGTTGACTATGCAGAGAACAGGAGTGCTTAAGAATAGCTCTATCCGACATGCGGAGTATTACAACATGATAGATGTGCTGGATGCTCTATATAGGGATAGTGCGGAAAACAAAGTATTCACAGACTTGGTAAGTATCATAGCAACCAAGCCCAACATTGAAATGGCCTATCGCAACCTTAAGGGAAACAAGGGTAGCAGTACTCCTGGAGTCGATGGACTTTCGTTCAAAGACCTCAGTGCTATCCCAAGCGAGCTATTCGTGAAAAAGGTGCGGGACAAAATCTGGAATTATCAACCAAAGGCGGTAAAGCGGGTCTATATACCCAAACCCAATGGAAAGATGAGACCTCTTGGAATCCCTACCGTAATAGACCGGGTAGTTCAACAAAGTGTATTGCAGGTCATGGAACCTATATGTGAAGCGAAGTTCTATGCGCATAGCTATGGGTTCAGGCCAAACCGCAGTACAAAGGAGGCGGTAGCGTTTTGCTACAAGCTGGCACAGCATGACGGCTATCACTTTGTGGTAGACGTGGACATTAAAGGTTTCTTTGATAACGTGAACCATGGAAAGCTGCTGAAGCAGATATGGAGTCTCGGTATCAGAGATAAGAGACTGATTTGTCTGATCAGCAAGATGCTGAAAGCGCCGATTGAGGAAAACGACGAAAGGTGGATTCCCGATAAGGGTACACCGCAAGGCGGAGTCCTCAGTCCACTGCTGGCCAATATCGTTTTGAACGAGCTTGACTGGTGGATTGCGAGCCAGTGGGAGGAGATGCAGGTGCAGAAAAGCCTTCCGAGTGACATGTGCAGAAATAGTAACGGCTCATGGAACAAAGGTGCATTGTACAGGCGTCTTAGGAAAACGAGTCTGAAGGAAGTCAGAATCGTCAGATATGCAGATGACTTTAAAGTTTTCTGTAAAAGCTATGACGAAGCTGTCCGAATGAAGAGAGCTGTGGAAATGTGGCTATGGGAGCGATTGAAGCTGGAAACATCGCCGGAGAAGTCGAAGATTACTAATCTGACGACTGGATACAGCGATTTCCTCGGAATCCGATTCAGACTGATCCAAAAAGGGAAAAGGTGGGTAATCAAGTCGCATATGACTGATAAAGCCATTGCGATGGAGCAGGCAAAGTTGAAGAACTCTTTAGTTAAGGCCTGTAAAGCCCATGCCTCTGAAAAAGCACAGCATGACGATATCATCGCCTATAATCAGGCGGTTGTTGGTATCCACGGGTACTACAACATGGCAACAATGGTCAATGAAGACGTGCATAGGCTCTTTCCTGCTTTGGACAGAACGATGAAGATACGATGTGCCAGAAGCAATTCTCTTAGTAAGGATAAGCCTGAAAAACTCAAAGGCGCAATGGATGAATATTTCTTTCAGATGTATGGCAAGTCGAAGCAAGTGAGGTACATCAATGGGATGATTGTGGTCCCGGTCGCCTACTGTCATACGACGAATCCGATGTGCCATAGCCCTTCGGTGAACAAATACACACCGGAGGGGCGTAAGAGGATTCATTCGCTCCTGCAGAGCAGAGCTTATTCCAAGGTGCTGATTGAACTGGCTGAACAGTCCAGTCCGGAAGGCATCGAGTTTTGCGATAATCGACTCTCAAGGTTTGTTGCTGCAAAAGGTAAATGTGAAATCACCGGTAAACAGCTTTTGCTGGAAGATGTTGCTTGTATCAGAATTATTCCGAAAGCAAAAGGTGGCAGTGACAGCTATGACAATCTGAGAATTGTCTGCCGTGAGGTAGAGAAGATTATATTTGCTGATGATGTGGATGCTATCAGAGAGACGATTCGTCGCCTCAATGAGAATTTCAATGTTCGTATGCAGAAACTGAACCGATGGCGGCACTTAGCCGGCTTAGGGACAGTGTGCATGAAATAAAGTGAGCACGAATACTCTGAGAGTGGCCGTTTTAATAATGATGGAACTATTCCCATGGAACGCCGTGTGCAGTGAAAGCTGCTTGCACGGTGTGGGCCGGGGCGAAAGGTCCGAAAGGATCTGACCTATCGGCATA
>ONBM01000115.1 GCA_900316045.1 uncultured Bacteroidales bacterium
TTAATAACCATAACTGATAACTCTTATGAGATATTTATTTAAAATTTTCACTATCTCTGTTTCGCTGGCTATTTTCAGCGCACTAGGCTTCGCACAAGACAAAGTGACAGTCAGAGGAACAGTCAGCGATGCCTCCGGAACCGGATTGCCCGGTGTCGGGGTTACCATACAAGGATCCGCATCCGGAGTAGTCACGGACATCAACGGAAACTATTCTCTCGAAGCCAATCGCAATGCAAATCTTGTATTCAGCATGCTAGGCATGAAAACAGTTTCGCTGCCTGTGGCTGGCAGGTCCATGATAAACGTTACCTTGGAAGAAGACAAAGAACTTTTGGATGAAGTGATCGTCGTTGGTTACGGCACCCAAAAGAAAAGTTCTCTGACCAGCGCCGTGTCTGCGATCAAAGGAGATGAACTTCTCAAAGCTCCATCGACTAACGTTTCGCAGATTCTAGGCGGGAAACTGCCCGGCATATCCTCTGTTCAGGAATCCGGCGAACCTGGCCTGGATCAGGCATCACTGAGAATCAGGGGCTCCATCTACGGTGTGTCTTACATAGTAGATGGCTATCCTGTCACCGACATCAATGACATCGATCCGAATGACATCGAAAGCGTTTCCGTACTGAAGGATGGTGCTTCGGCAGCTGTCTACGGTCTGCAAAGCTCTGGAGGCGTGATTATCATCACCACGAAGCGCGGCAAATCCGGTGACGCCAAAATAACTTACGATGGTCAGTACGGAGCTTCGATGAATGCAAACTTTCCTGAATTCATGAGCGGCCCGCAGTTCGCATACTATTATAACATGGCCGACATGATGGACCAGCTTGCAAGAGGGGCTATTTCCAGTCGAGACGAATACGTTCCCGCTTTCACGAAAAAAGACATAGAAGCCATGACGAACGGAGACCCTGGTGATGGCTGGGACGATGTCGACTACATCAAGAAGGTCTTTGGGACTGGCTTCACGCAGAAACACAGCGTGACCGCCCAAGGAGGAAACGAACACACGAGATTCTTTGCCTCTATCGGCTATCTTGGGCAGAAAGGCAACATCGACAACTTCAAGTATCGCCGCTACAATCTTCGAGCGAACATCGACTCCGATTTCGCAAGGAATTTCCATTTTTCATTGGGATTATCCGGGACTATCGGAAGACGCCATACTCCAGGTTATGCATCTGGTGGCACGGATGGCAATTCATATCTTGGCGAGCAGGGATTCCTTTCCATCGCCCGTCAGACTATCCAGATGCATCCTTATCTGCCTGAAAAATACGATGGCCTTTACTCAGCGACAATTCAGAACAACACAGGATTAGCCAACAGCCCACTGGCTGCTATCTACGAGTCTGGCTATAAACAGACCAGGAGCGCCGATGTCCAGGCCAACATGTCTCTCAGCTACAGTTTCCCATGGATAGATGGGCTAAGCGCAAAGGTAAGCGGTTCATACGAATATTCGACATCGCAGAACAAGAATCTGAACACTCCATATTCAGTGATGGCAATTCTCAATGGGACCTGGGCGAAGCAGTCGGATCCTAGAGGTACTGCATCCGGAATCAACCTTGGCGAAGGCCAATCAAACTATGAGCAGCTTGTAGGTCAGGCTAGCTTGAATTATATTCATTCATTCGGCAAACACAACGTCGAGGCAATGGTTCTAACCGAAGTACGTGACGACAAGAGCAACAACCTCAGCGCATACATCAAAAATCTGCCTTTCGCGCAGCTGCCGGAACTCAGCAACGGGGTGCCTATCGATGAAAATCCAATTGGCGGAAGCAGCTGGAATTCTCGCACGGCAGGAAATGTGTTCAGAGTAAAATACGATTATGACGATCGTTACCTGGCCGAAGTGACTGGTAGGTACGATGGTTCCTACAAGTTCAATGGAATGACTGGAGACCGCTGGGGCTTTTTCCCTTCAGCATCTGTCGGCTGGCGGATTTCGAAAGAGAAATTCATGGACAACGTGGATTTCATTGATGACCTGAAGCTCAGGGCTTCCGTCGGCTTGCTCGGCAATGATGGGGTAAGTCCATACATGTACCTTAGCAACTACTCGCAAGGCGGAAGCATAGTTTTGAACGGGAATATATATCCTTCGTATTACACATCGGGAATAGCGAACAACAACCTGACTTGGGAAAAGACTCTCTCTTGGAATGTCGGTTACGACCTGTCCATGTGGAACGGTCTCTTAGGAATGGAAGTAGACGGGTTCTATAATTACACTTACGATATTCTGACTGCCCTGGGAAGCGACATGCCAGGCTCAATGGGCGGATACTACCCTACTTACGGAAACATCAATAAGATAGATGCGAAAGGGATTGACATACTCATAACGCACCGTAATAATTTGATGCTTCTGGGGAAACGCTTTGACTACGGCATCACAGCCAGCGTCACTAGATCCAAGACTCGCTGGCTGGAATACCAGGACGCTCCGAACATCATGGAATGGCAGAAAGTCTCGGGTACTGTTTACGGTTCCATCAGCGGATGGAATGCAGACGGGTTATTCCGTTCCGAAGAGGAAATCGACAATTCCGCATGGTACGGGACAAGGCCGAACGTAGGCGACATCAAATATAAAGACCTCAACGGAGATGGTAAAATCACTTGGGACGATAGAGGAATATTCGGCAGGTCGAATCGTCCCCAGCTGACATATGGCCTGAATCTGAATTTCAACTGGAACGGATTCGACTTCAATGCTCAG
>ONBM01000114.1 GCA_900316045.1 uncultured Bacteroidales bacterium
TTAATAACCATAACTGATAACTCTTATGAGATATTTATTTAAAATTTTCACTATCTCTGTTTCGCTGGCTATTTTCAGCGCACTAGGCTTCGCACAAGATAAAGTGACAGTCAGAGGAACAGTCAGCGATGCATCTGGAACCGGGCTGCCTGGCGTCGGGGTTACGATACAGGGATCCTCGTCCGGAGTAGTCACGGACATGAACGGGAACTATTCCATCGAAACCAATCGTAATGCGAATCTTGTATTCAGTATGCTTGGCATGAAAACAGTCACTCTGCCAGTAGGTGGCAGGTCAGTAATTAACATAACTTTGGAGGAAGACAAGGAGCTTCTGGACGAAGTGGTCGTAGTAGGTTACGGCACGCAAAAGAAGAGTTCTCTGACCAGCGCTGTTTCTGCGATCAAAGGAGATGAGCTGCTGAGTGCCCCGTCTACTAATGTCTCGCAGATTCTAGGCGGCAAGCTGCCCGGCATATCTTCAGTTCAGGAATCCGGCGAACCTGGCCTGGATCAGGCATCACTGAGAATCAGAGGCTCCATCTACGGTGTGTCTTACATAGTAGATGGTTATCCTGTCACCGACATCAACGACATCGATCCGAATGACATCGAAAGCGTTTCCGTGCTGAAGGATGGTGCTTCGGCAGCTGTTTACGGTCTGCAAAGCGCTGGGGGCGTAATTATCATCACCACGAAGCGCGGCAAATCCGGAGACACGAAGATAACGTACGATGGTCAGTATGGAGCGTCGATGAACGCAAACTTCCCTGAATTCATGAATGGCCCTCAGTTCGCTTATTACTATAATATGGCGGATATGATGGACCAGCTTGCAAGAGGGGCTATTTCCAGCCGAGATGAATACGTCCCTGCTTTCACGAAGAAAAACGTAGAAGCCATGACGAACGGGGACCCGACTGATGGCTGGGACGATGTTGACTACATCAAGAAGGTCTTCGGGACGGGCTTCACGCAGAAACACAGCGTGACTGCCCAAGGAGGGAATGAGCACACAAGATTTTTTGCCTCTATCGGCTATCTTGGGCAGAAAGGCAATATTGACAACTTCAAGTATCGCCGCTACAATCTTCGAGCGAACATCGACTCCGATTTCGCAAGGAATTTTCATTTTTCATTGGGATTATCCGGAACTATTGGAAGACGTCATACTCCAGGCTTCGCTTCTGGTGGCACGGACGCAAATTCATATCTAGGCGAGCAGGGATTCCTTTCCATCGCCCGTCAGACTATCCAGATGCATCCTTATCTGCCTGAAAAATATGATGGCCTCTACTCAGCAGCCATTCAGAACAATACAGGATTAGCCAACAGTCCTCTGGCGGCTATCTACGAGTCTGGCTATAAACAGACCAGGAGTGCCGATGTCCAAGCTAACATGTCTCTCAGCTATAGCTTTCCATGGATCGATGGGCTAAGCGCAAAGGTAAGCGGCTCATATGAATATTCGACATCACAGAACAAGAATCTGAACACCCCATATTCAGTGATGGCGATCCTCAACGGGAACTGGGCGAAGCAGTCAGATCCCAGAGGTACTGCTTCTGGAATCAACCTTGGCGAAGGCCAATCAAACTATGAGCAGCTCGTAGGTCAGGCTAGCTTGAATTATATTCATTCATTCGGCAAACACAATGTTGAGGCAATGGTTCTAACTGAAGTACGTGACGACAAGAGCAACAACCTCAGCGCATACATCAAGAATCTGCCTTTTGCGCAGCTGCCAGAACTCAGCAATGGGGTGCCTATCGATGAAAATCCAATTGGCGGAAGCAGCTGGAATTCTCGCACGGCAGGAAATGTGTTCAGGGTAAAATACGATTATGACAATCGTTACCTGGCCGAAGTAACTGGCAGGTACGATGGTTCTTACAAGTTCAATGGAATGACTGGAGACCGCTGTGGCTTTTTTCCTTCAGCATCTGTCGGCTGGAGACTTTCGAAAGAGAAATTCATGGAGAACGTGGATTTCATTGACGACCTGAAGCTCAGGGCCTCCGTCGGCTTACTCGGCAATGACGGAGTAAGCGCTTACATGTACTTGAGCAACTACTCGCAAGGCGGGAGCATAGTACTGAATGGGAATATATATCCTTCGTATTACACATCGGGAATAGCGAATAATAACCTGACTTGGGAAAAGACTCTGTCTTGGAATGTTGGTTACGACCTATCCATGTGGAACGGTCTCTTAGGAATGGAAGTAGACGGGTTCTATAATTACACTTACGATATTCTGACCGCCCTGGGAAGCGATATGCCAGGTTCAATGGGTGGATACTATCCTACTTACGGAAACATAAATAAGATAGATGCGAAAGGAATTGACATACTCATAACGCACCGTAACAATTTCATGCTTATGGGGAAACGCTTTGACTACGGCATTACGGCTAGCATCACGAGATCTAAAACTCGCTGGCTGGAGTACCAGGACGCTCCGAACATCATGGAATGGCAGAAAGTCTCGGGGACTGTTTATGGTTCCATCGAGGGGTGGAAAGCAGACGGGTTATTCCGTTCCGAAGAGGAAATCGACAACTCCGCATGGTATGGGACAAGGCCGAACGTGGGCGACATCAAATATAAAGACCTCAACGGAGATGGTAAAATCACATGGGACGATAGAGGAATATTCGGCAGGTCGAATCGTCCCCAGCTGACATATGGCCTGAATCTGAATTTCAACTGGAACGGATTCGACTTCAATGCTCAG
>ONBM01000111.1 GCA_900316045.1 uncultured Bacteroidales bacterium
TACCACCAATACCTTCTCCCTGCGTGTAGCCCACTATAAGGCCAACCCCAAAGCCTGTATCTATTTCTGTGACGCTGAGGGCTTCAAGGGCATGATGCTGCGCGGTACGATGGAAGTACTGACGGACGCTACCTCGAAAGAGAAGATCTGGCGCAACGGCGACGAGCAGTACTACCCTGGCGGCGTCACCGACCCGAACTACTGCGTCCTGAAGTTCACCGCCACCGATGGCCGTTTCTACAGCGATTTCTATCCCCGTAGTTTTATGATTGAGTAAACAATGAGCAGCAAGGCACTTGTCGTTATCGACATTCAGAACGACATCACCAAACACTATCGAGACATTATCGACAACATCAATGCTGCCATCGAATGGGCTGTAGCCGAGGAGATGCTGGTTGTCTATATCAAGCACAATAATGTCACGGCTGGCACGCGGACTTTCAAGCCCGGAACTAAGGGCGAGGAACTGGTGCCAGAGATGAAGGTCGTGTCGGACAACATCTTCGTGAAGACGAAGAGCAATGCCCTTACAAGTGAGGCGTTTTCTGCTTTCATTGCGGCGAACGGCATCAATGAGTTCTACGTAGTTGGCGCGGATGCTACAGGCTGCGTGAAATCGACGTGTTTCAATATGTCCAAGGCTGGCTTCACGGTGTATGTCCTCTCCGACTGTATTACCAGCTACGACCTGAAGAAACTGCCAGAAATGCTGGCCTATTACGAAAGCAAAGGTTGTGAGGTGAAAACACTTGATGAAATAATTGAAGTCAGATGAAACAGGAAATCGATCCCGAGGATACCAGTCGGGCGCAGGCATTCGAGCTGTGGATGAAATCGCCCATGCCGATGGTGACGCTCACGAAGACCTTCGACGTAACGAGGCTCTTTAAGGTAAGTCGGCGGCGAGGATTAAAGTTCAATATGCTTTTTTGTTGGTGCATCAGCAAGGCTTCCACTCAGATGGAAGAATTCTATTTGCTGCCGGAACAAGGAAAACTATATAAGTACGACCGCCTTGCAATCAACGTAATAGTAAACAACAGGGCTGGTGGTATCAACTCTTGCGATATTCCCTATAGCGATGACTTGGATAAGTTTTGTGCCGACTACATGATCCTGACGCAATCTGCAAGTATTTCCTGCCAGAGCAGTTTTGTAGATGGTGCGATGGTGATAGGCACATCGGCTATGACGGCCACTGAACTCGACTGCATCGTCAACCAATACACCGACCAGTTCTGCAATCCTATGGTAATGTGGGGCCGTTACCGCAAAGGTTGGCTTAAGACAACCCTGCCCATCTCCTTCCAGTTCCACCATGTTCAGATGGACGGCGGACACGCCGCCCGATTCTTGGAAGAGCTTCAAAAGACAATTAATACGATACGCGTATGATACTTCGGCCATTCAACATCAATGATGCAGAGACGATTCTGAGCTGGTGCAAGGACAAGCATGCTTTCCGTCTTTGGAGTGCAGACAGGTACAAAGAATTCCCTGCCCAGCCTATGGAAATGCAGAAGCAGTATGACGGTGATAATATGTTTCCACTCACGGCTGTCATAGGAGAGAGAATCGTCGGGCATATCCTATTGAGATTCCCCTTAGAGGATAAAAGTGTCATTCGATTCGGTTTTGTCATCGTGGACGATTCGAAACGAGGTGAAGGCTATGGCAAGCAAATGCTGCACCTCGCTATCGATTATGCACAGCAGGAACTGGGTGCTCACAAGATTACCCTTGGTGTGTTTTGCAACAATCTCCCAGCCCTTAAATGCTATCAGTCAGTAGGTTTCAAGATTACAGGTGAAGATTCCTACATGATTGATGGTGAGAAATGGAAAGGATATGAGATGAAGTATGTCAGTTATTTACAGGAAGCCATCGAATGTGTAAAAGATCATGTTCTCCAGATACATAAGCAAATATATGCCAAGTATAACGGTGATTTTGACAGAATCTATACGGAAGGGTACAACAACAAGTCGTATGCTGGCAGGGTGATCGAGCCAGGGAAGGTATATGAATTGAGTTATCCGGAATGTTCGTGCCCTAAAGTAAAATGTGGCCTAAGAAACCATCCGCAGCAATGTGAGTGCTCACGACAGAGCATTCTATATATCTTGTCACAACTTGAACCGGACAGCCATTTCGAGGTTCGGATTGAGAATACGATTCTCAGGGGAAGCGACCGCTGTACATTCCGGACAACAAGACATGAGGGTTATTGAATTGATTATCGGCTCTACGCCAGCGCTTCTCATCGGCGAAAAGAGCGAAAAGATATTCCTTTACGTACATGGGTTGCGTGGACGCAAGGAAGAGGCATTGGCCTTCGCGGAGGTGGCGGTGCCGAAAGGGTATCAGGTGCTTGGTATTGACCTGCACGTGGAGCACAAGCCGTGGGAGGTATTGCCGTTGCTGAATGAGGTTCGAGATTATCTCTACCAGAATTGGAAATCAGTATCTGTCCGTGCCAACAGCATCGGCTCGTGGTTCTCGCTGTTGGCGTTCCAGAGCAAGAAAGTGGACCTGGCCCTGTTTGTCGCTCCAATTCTCGATATGAGGATGTTTATTGAAGGGCTGCCCTCGCGTGAGGATGACTATTTTGGGTGGGTCATTGAGAATCCGATTACACTTTGGAATGCGCCCACTTATATTCTCCGCCCGGAGGTGGATATGGTAGTCAGTGAGGAAACAGGGCGCAACTTCATCAGTCAGCACCATTGCCATATTACCATAATGCCCGGCGGCGAGCACTGGTTCCATACAACGGAGCAATTTGCTTTCCTGAAAGCATGGGAAGAAAGAGTTTTATCATATAACAGAGCATCCGCTTGTGATTAATGTAAAAATAGTTGTATCTGCAAGATAATTCTTACAAATACAACTATGCAAGGTGTCTAATGATTCCGACAAATTGGAATTCCCAGTTGGAATCCAAATAAAAGTAGTAAATATTTTCAGCATTTTCAATAACTCGCTCTAAATCAATTGTTTTACGAATGATTGATTTTCGGTCTCGTAGAGATCGATGCAAAAAGAGACCCATAAAATCCTCGGTAAACAAACTTCCCAAAGCGGACATCTGAATCCAGTGCCGCAAGTATCTGCATTAGGTTACGGAGGTGGGAGGTACAAACTTTAGCTGAGCGGACTACAAAGCCGCATTCCAATTTAAGTACTCTCTCCCGAAGGAAGTCTGTTTACCAGACAGGATTTCTATCACATTATGAGACATAGCAGTTGACATATGGCTGCTGATGCTTCATCACGAAATAAATACGATTGACCAGGCGTCGTGCAATCTTGATGATGGCCTTACTTGGCTTCATGGATCGGCAGTATTCGACATAGGCGGCAGAAAGGACAGGGTCCTTACGAGAAGCTATCCATGCGGCTTCTACGATGAGCCAGCGTAGTTTTGCATGCCGGCGGACAGTGATATTCCCCGTTCCTTCATGCTCTCCACTGGAATAGCACATAGGAACCAACCCCACGAAGGAAGCAAAGTGGGCCGCGTCCTTAAATCGTGATATGTCGTCAACTTCCGACAGTATGGTCAGACCCGCTAACTGTCCAATCCCTGGGACGCTCATCAGGAACCGCAAAGGTTCGTCAAAGCGCTCCGACCTCGATAGTACGCGAAGCTCTTTCATCATCTCCAATTGTTGGCCTCGCAGATCCTCATACTGAGCAATCAGCAGGTCCAATGTCTTTTTCCCATAGGCGGTCTCCAGTTCAAGGCTTTTAAGCCAGAGGACAAAACGGTTTGTCCAAGTCCTTCCTGGACGGCAGAACTCTTCCGGTATGTCGATCCCCAAATAGCGCAGATGGGCCTTGATCCGATTCTTATGACGTGTCTGGTCTTTCGTCAATGAGTCTCTCAATCTTATCAAAGAGCGTATCTCGGTTGTGATGCTATCGGGAACATATATACCCTTCAACTCTCCAGAGCGCAAACTCCTCGCCAACTTCCCACTATCGACAGCATCCGTTTTCCGCAGCCTTTCACCGGCCATCGTTGGCACATCCGCGGGGTTCACGACGATGTTGTTAATCCCCAGATTATGCAACTCCCAATGTATCCAGAACCCGCAAAAACCGGCCTCGTAGACCGAATAATACTCCGCATCCGGATACGTGTTGGTCAGAAACTTGTTCAAAGCAGCAGGGCTCGGATCCTGCGTGAACTTCTTTAGAACGGCCTGTTCTGACAGAACAGTTACCGACCAACTTTTTAGATGTACGTCCAATCCGACAAAAATCTTTTGACCTTTGAAGGAAAAAGGTTTACTTTGTGTACTCATAGCTACTGTGTTTTTGATTACATGTTGTGCCTAATAAATGTAGCCAAAAATATCAGTAGCTTTTATTTCATATGAAAAACTTCTCGGGGGTCTGCCAAGCGGCAGGGGCCGACAAGCCCCTGAGAGCGTTCT
>ONBM01000109.1 GCA_900316045.1 uncultured Bacteroidales bacterium
ACAGAGCCCGAAATGGTCCGTGAAGCCAACAAATCGTTCAGGGACCAGTCCGACAGCTTGACGCTATTCCTGGAGGACTCCGGAATTGTCGCAGGAAGTGACCACAGCGCTCAAGTCAGTGCTTTGTATGCACGATTCTCTGCCTATGCCAGGAGCTGCAATCTCCCCGCGATATCCATGAAGTCTTTCTCTGAGAAAATGTCCAAAGCGGGATTCGAGAAGATAAGAACCGCGCAAGGCCGTTTTTTCAACTATAGCCTGGTTTCTCTTTCAAATGAAAAAATCGAAGAGACAGATGACGCAGTATAGATACTTTTTGGAGCCTTGGGGCTGGCGAGATCACCTGGCAGGAGGGCGTTCGTCAAACAAATATATGTGCCCCAACTGCGGGAAGAGGACATTTGTCCGGTATGTTGACGGTGAGACGGGGGCTTATCTGGGAGACCATGTGGGGAAGTGCGACCGGGAAGACAAATGCGGATATCACTATAGCCCGGCCATGTTTTTCCAGGACCACCCTGATGAAACTCAGAAGTATCCGGACTCGCCCAGGGCTGTTAAACGGCCATATTCGCCATTACCGGCCACGAACGAGATATCTACCATCGACTGGAAATACGTTGAGAGCAGCCGCTTTCAGACATCCAATTTCAAGGAATACCTCCTTGACCGTTTCAGCGACAGTCAGCTTCAAGTCCTCCAAGTCTGCGAGGACTACTTCCTTGGAGGAGACGGAGACGGAGGAACGATCTATTGGCAGGTTGACGAGCTGGGTCGGCCCCGCTCCGGAAAGATTATCCAATATGACCGTCAAACAGGTTGCAGGATCAAGGACACCTCCCTTCCTGTTTCCTGGGTTCACAAGAAACTCATCAAAGCCGGCCAGCTCCCAAATAACTGGAAGCTCTCCCAATGTCTGTTCGGAGCACACCTGCTTCCAAAGAGAACGGATGCCCCTGTATGTTTAGTCGAGTCCGAGAAAACAGCCTTGATCTGTTCCATCCGTTTACCAAGCTGTTTATGGATAGCCACCGGAGGCCTGAACAACTTTCGATTGGAACCCTGCCAGTGCCTTGCCGGAAGAAATGTGATCATATACCCGGATTTGGGGGCATACGACAAGTGGTGTGTGCTGGCCGAAAAGTTCTCGGCCAAGATCGGATTCCGGTGTAAAGTGTCCCGCCTGTTGGAAGAAAAAGCGACGGAACAGGAACGTCAGAACGGACTGGATCTCGCAGACTATCTTCTTCGCTCCGGATGAAAAAACTGCCTTGTCTCCCCTTCGTCTTTTGCCGCCTTCCAGCTTGCTTGACCCTGGCACATGGGTGGGTGACGCATATATATATGCATATTGAGTTACCCACCCCTGTTTTTAAGCGGCAGATTCCGTGCAAGCACGGGAAAGACGCGGATCAAATAATGCCGGGTCAAGCCTCCCGAAAAAGGACATCGACAACCTGTGCTGAAAGCACCTTCAAATGGCATCGGTGCCAAAGAAAGCTCGCTGGTTTTGTGGCACCCCTCACCTCGCCTGTGGGCAAGGTGGTATTAAGTTACCAGTTTCCTGTTTCAGTGTCCATGAACCGGGCAAGCCCGGTATCTCGATTTTGTCATATCTGCCAAACTTAGGATGTAAAAAAGAATTAACTTTGTATGGATTATAATGTGTAGTTATGGAACGATTGATGACAACAGACAGGGAATACTCCCTGTGGATTGCAGAGCTGGCACAACGATATCGCTCCAGTCAGATCAAGGCCGCGATAAAGGTCAATGATGAGATGCTTCGCTTCTACTGGTCGGTAGGAGAGGATATCGAGCAACGGAAATTGGAGAACCGCTACGGCAGCCATTTCTATGAGAATGTCAGCAGGGACCTGAAGAAGGCCTTAGCCCTGAACCGTGGCCTGTCTCCAACAACTATAAAATACACCCACTACTTCTATCGTCTTTATTGTCAGTTACTTGGAAATCGTCAAGAGGTTATTGACGATTCTTTGCCGACAAATCGTCAAGGGGTTATTGACGATTTCGACTGCATATTCAAAATCCCTTGGTCATTACACGTACTCATTATTGACAAGGTAAAGAATGACCCTCATAAGGCACTGTTCTTTGTCAAGAAGACGATAGAAAACAATTGGGGCCACAGCGTCTTGCTCAATTTCATAAGCACCGACCTCTATGAACGCCAGGGAGCAGCGCAAACCAATTTCGCCCTTACCTTGCCGGCTCCGGAGAGCGACCTTGCCCAGGAATTATTGAAGAGCCCGTACGATTTCTCGTTCTTGCCCGGGAAAGAGAAGTACCAGGAGGCCGAGTTGAAGAGCGCCCTGACCAGTCACATCAAGGACTTCCTGATTGAATTGGGCAAGGGCTTCAGCTTTGTCGGCAAGGAGTATCGCCTGGTCGCGGGAGGGAAAGAGAAGTTCATCGACCTGCTCTTTTACATTATCCCGCTGCATCGATATTGCGTAATCGAGGTCAAGGTTACGGAGTTCGATTTCCCTGATCTGGGTCAGCTGGCCGGATATGTCGCCATGGTGGACGACCTTCTCAATACGGAGGTCGAGAAGCCCGCTATCGGCCTGCTGATTTGCAAAGAAAAGAACAACGTTCTGGCTCGATATGCCTTGTCAACGATCAATCGCCCGATGGGAATCTCCGAATACGAGGTTACCCGGCAGCAACTTCCGGACGATCTGAAGAACGCACTCCCTTCCCCTGAAGAAATCGAAAAGGGGCTGATGGAAAAGTAGCATCTCCCCCATCATTTGTCACCCTCAGCTTGCTGGTTTTCGTGGCAACTCTCCCCTGCGTTTATACATTAGGGGGTATTGAGTTACCCCGTACCCTTTTTTGACGACAAATTCCGGGCAAGCCCGGAATGATCATAATACTTAAAATGCCAACTGCCGCCACCTCCTTTGAGATGACGGCAGATTCGAAAAGTGTTTATGTTTAATCGTGCTTATGAAGCCTACTCACTCTTCAAAGACTCCACAGGGTTGGCGCTGGCTGCTCTCCAGCTCTGGAGGGTGACGACGGCCAGGGTAATGGCGGCGACCGCGATCAGCGCCACGAGGAATATCCACACCGGCACAGGT
Source organism: uncultured Bacteroidales bacterium (assembly GCA_900316045.1). Lineage (GTDB taxonomy): Bacteria > Bacteroidota > Bacteroidia > Bacteroidales > UBA932 > Cryptobacteroides. The sequence continues at coordinate 3,108 of ONBM01000109.1, forward strand.
GCCTGGTAGGCAAAACCCTTGCGCCAGGCGGTCATCAGCCAGTAAGCAACGGGCGCTGCAATCACGAAGCTGGCTCAGGATGCTGCCCACAGTTGCGCCATTCACTCTCCGCACGGCAATCTCCTTGCGGATAAACTGCGTCTCAAAGAACACCAGGCCGATGATGCCGATGATGGCAATCAGCAGGGCCACGAGGGAGGCAATGGTGATGAGTTTCCCAAGCGACTGCTCGCTCTGGTACATGTTCTCGATCCATTCGTCCAGATGACGCACTGCTACCTGGTCAGGCTCCCTTGTTGGATCGAAATGACATACAGCCTCTTTGATATAGTCCGACACTTCC
>ONBM01000112.1 GCA_900316045.1 uncultured Bacteroidales bacterium
TGTCGTCGGGCGCACATCCACTATAATACCGGAGAAACCAGCATCTTTCACCTTCTGGATATCCTCTGAGATGTTTTCCTTGCTGTTTGCGAACCTTTGAAAATTTCCTCCGGCATCGATCCAGACGAAGCGAGGCTTTTCTGTTTTCACTACTTCGGAAGTGTCTCCGTTTTCTTTCCATGGCCAGTCAGGTATTTTGTCATCATCACCTGAGCATGAAACCAATGAGAGGGAGGCCATTATAGCCAAAGAATATATTAATTTATTGATATGCATTGATTTAAAAATATTATAATGGTGCGCACATTAATCTCCGAAGACAAGGTGCGCACCATTCAATGAGTCATTAGTTCTTTATGCAGTCGGCGGAGTAGCCTCCTATTACTTGACTGTTGTGATCGTAATAGTAGATGTAGATTTTGAATCCGTCTGCAGAAGGTGCTATCAGCACGTCTCCGGTTGCTACTGCATAGGCTCCGGTCTGGAACCAGGCGATTTCCTTGTTCGAAAGCACTGTGGCTGGACAAGAATTGAAGCTGCCGGTGAGGGCGGACTTGTCGCTTATATCGAGAAGGTACAGCTGAGGCCCGATTCCCCATGCCGGGAAGTAGCTGACGACGAAGACTGCCAGGTAGTCCACGTTGTTGAACCTCTTGGCATCCAGGTTGTTGGTCTGCCATCCCCAGGCGTTTGCGTCATCTGCGCCGAGCTGCGCGCCAATCGAAAGATCCTTCTTAAGGTAATTCAGCGTGCAGTTACCGCCGGCATAAGATTGCTCGAACCAGCCTTCTGCCGTGGTGCTGGAGGCAGACACTACGGTAGCTTCATTAGGTGCTTCATTCCAGTTGAGACCGGCGCCAGACAGGTCTATCGTAGAAACGTCTGAGACGACTCCGTCTGTCACGCTGAGCGCGATCGCCTTGCTGGATGTTGTTACGCCAGCTATTCCCTCGCATGTGATTACTATCATGGCCTCCGTGTCTATGTCGCCGTTAACTTTTATTCTATACCCTGCTGGCAGTCCAGAAGCATTGGTGAATGAATGGAATAAGGTAGGCGCCTCAGTAACTGAAGATGTTCGATAGATGTTTATCGTCTCGTTAGGTTCTGCATGGTTGCAGATGAGAACATGCTCTTTGGAATCGCTAGTGACCGATGCCGCTACGGCGCCACCAAGGTTGATCTCTCCAATCTTCACGCCTGTCGCTTTATTGAAATATGACGGGGTGCCGGAACCGGTGCTGACAACTAAGTTATTTCCTGTGGCTGCCATAGAGATGCAGGCGTTCTTGTCGTATCCAGGTAATCCGAGATTAGTAGTGTTGAGATTGAATAAGTTCTCGACGGAACCCAGATTGAATCCCCTGTCAATTTTCTCAGGAACAGCCTTAACTACAGTATATGTGTTCTTGGTCGTCCCATTGTGCGCTGTAACAGTTAGCTCGACAGGCTCATTATAGTTCAGCGCAGTCGTGGACGGATCAGGTGAGATTGTCGCATGGGCGGATACTTCGAATGACGCCAGGCATGACGAAAGATCAGCCAACGAGATCAGAGATACGGTCTTTTTAGATTTGTCGATGATGCCTGATATGGCCGGATCATCCAGCGAGAAAGAAATCAGCTCGCAAGCCGAAGATTTAACTCGCTCGCCAGTGATGATGATGTCCTGGCTTACGCCCTGGGCATCCGTGTAGGTGAAATGGTTTTCCTTTGTCAGATCCAGTAGCGTGAGCGGAGGATTGATGAAGCAGTTCGGCTGCAGTTCTGCCTGAATGCGCATTTTAGTCATGAATGCTTCGGTTTCGTTATCTGAAGTCACAGGGAAATACCATGGGACAGGAATTACGTACCTCGAAGCTGAGTTGTCTGTGATTGTTATCTTCGCTGCCTCTTGATCGACGTACGGGCCTGAAGTGAATATGGCTGTTAGGCTCGTGATGCCCTGACGTTCTGCGGTAGGCTCTACGTGCTCCACTTCATGGCAGGCATTTGTCATTAGGACTGTGGCTGCGATGGCGAAAAATGTATGAATTTTTTTCATAATATATTCAATTAAAGATTATTGCCACTCTGAGTACTGCTTAACCATGCTGTTAGTAGTCAGCTCGCTCGTAGGAAGTGGCAGCCTGTAGAGTTTTTCTGGGAAATTTCGGTCTTTATCATCGACCGAGACATAAGTGTAGAGGAAACTGCTTCCGACTTGCTCAATTTTCAATCCGTGAGCTTGATATGCGTTTAGCCCTGTCGGATATGCTTTAGATGCATCACCCCACCTGCGAAGATCCCAGTACCAGAGACCTTCGTAAGCTAACTCGACTCTCCTTTCTTGACGAATGGCACTCCATAGCGCATCTCCGCTTTTGTCGTTGTATGGCAGGCCTACCCGGGAACGGATGGCCTTCACGGCAGCATTGGCATCGGCAGTATTTCCAAGCCTATAGCAAGCCTCTGCTTTATTCAGCAGAACCTCGGCGTAACGTATCAGTATGAATGGCTGGCTGCTAGAAGATTGAGCAGAGAAATCATGCGTCTCGTCGACGAGTTTGCGTAGGTAGTAACCGGTTGTGGTCCTTCCCTTCGGCTCCTTGTCCACGTTCCACTTGCACCATCCATCAGTCCCGCCTACGTATGGCTCAATTTTTCTGCCTTTCCAGCTGGCTCCATTGTAGAGTATTGTGGCTTGGAAGCGTGGTTCCAGACTTTCGTATGGGGGAGTCGCCGTCGTCCCTTCTTCTCCGTGCCATGCCGACCAGTCGGGAAAATCACCTTCTGCGAGCTCGTAC
>ONBM01000108.1 GCA_900316045.1 uncultured Bacteroidales bacterium
CTCAGGGAAATGCTTGTGCCTGAGCCACCACTCACTGAAAATCAAAATGACAAAGAACTAAGTTTATTTGAATAAAAAAGTTAACGCATCAGTAGTAATTCACGATGATAAAAATAGGAATCATAGGCTGCGGCAAAATTGCGCAGGTCAGGCACATCCCGGAATACCGTCAAAACCCAGATTGTGAAATCGTTGGCTATTACGATCTGAATCTCGCCAGGGCGCAGGCGCTTGCCTCTGAATTCGGAGGCAAGGCGTATGTGACGCTGGAAGAAATGTTGCGGGACAAAGACATTGATGCGGTCAGCGTGTGCGTGGCGAACATCTCGCATGCAGAAGACACCATAGCCGCCCTCGATGCGGGCAAGCATGTCTTGTGCGAGAAACCTATGGCGACCACGCTTGACGACTGCGAAAAAATGGTTATGGCTGCGAGGCGCAGCGGGCGTAAGCTGATGATTGACCAGAATCAAAGGCTGGCGAAGGCACACCGCAAGGCAAGAGAGCTGGTGCGCGATGGCTTCATAGGCAAAATCCTGACGTTCCGCACGACGTTCGGGCATGCCGGCCCTGAGACATGGAGCATCGATCCTGGCAACGCTACGTGGTTTTTCGATAAGAAGAGGGCTGTCATGGGGGTCATGGCCGATCTAGGAGTCCATAAGACGGATCTGATCCAGTATATTCTCGGGCAGAAGGTGGTTGCCACGACTGCAAGGCTCACCACGCTTGATAAGAGGGATGCCTCCGGCAAGCCGATAAGCGTAGATGACAATGCAATGTGCATTTACGAGATGGATGGCGGCGCCGTGGGCACGATGACTGCAAGCTGGACTTATTATGGTCAGGAAGACAATTCTACCATCCTTTATGGCGAGAAAGGAATATTGAGGATTTACGACAATCCCGAATATTCATTGGAAGCCATAATGCGGAATGGCGAGAGGGTACTGTTCGACCTGGACAGGATACAGACCAATGACAACCAGACCTCTACAGGAATAGTGGACAGCTTCATTGATTGCATCAAGAACGACGTAAGGCCTTCCATCGACGGGGAGGACGTGCTGAATGCGATGAAGGCTGTCTTTGGCAGCATAGAATCCAGCAGGACCGGGCACAGGGTAGAGTTAAATTGAGGCTCGCCATCCCCAGAAAAGCAGGAACTATCCAATATTTTATTAGCTAATGAAAGGTGTTTTAGCAGATAAGAAATGCAGTTTCCGATACTTTTGTCTGCTACGATAATGCTTACAGTTTCACTGCGGTTCTTCTTCTTGCGAGCAAACATCCTATAAAGGTTAGTATTTTCAGGCTTGCGTCACCAAAGTTACCGAATGCATTTTGGGAAATCGCATATTAAGAGGGGGCTATAAAGATGACGATTTCAAGCTGTCAGACAGGAGCAATCTGGTAAGCGATGGTACTCCGGCAGGCTAATATATTATCAGAAGTGCAACAATAACTAGGGAGATAAAGAAAAAAGCCGTGAGTACTACTCACGACTTCGAATGTGCTGCTTGGCTTCATTGCCTGGAATTCTCCACCCTTGTTCTGATATCATCAAGGACCTCCCCATTGTAAGTGAAGAACTTAGCCCCTTGATAAGCTCCTGAGGCATTGCGCTTTTCCGCTGGCATGTAAGATCCAACGAAGGGCGACAATTTGAATATGCGGCCTTGGTATTCAATCTGGTCATCACTGGCAACCTTTACCTTAATACCGGTCGGGGTAAACACAAGCTCGGAGCCGATGGGAATGCCAACCATGCTGAACTTGAAGCGTGGTCGTTGCTTCCTATGTTCAGTTTCTTCTCCATGATCTTCTTCCACGTTTTCTAAGATGGGGACATTATTCTTGTACAAAGTAATTTCGGCATCGTCAAGAATCGTGGCTTCATCACGAAGAATCTCAAGAGCAAGCTCCGGCTTGATATTGAAAAACTCTCGGTTCTGGCGGATACGGAGATCGGTGAGTCTGTCTATCGCCTTGTGAATTTTCTTCTCGACTATTTCGTATTTGACAGTCTTTAGTGTGGCAAAGATGTCAAACGGCAATGGAACAGCGGTATTGTCCAGCTCCTTGGAGCGGACATCAACCGGACGTGAACTCTTACCAATCTTGACCCAGTCTTCCCTGAAACTAGGATTTGTGAGAATGTAGACGTATCCTGCTTCTTTTGCCATTATTGCCTCCTTTATTATTTCATGGTGTTAAGATACGGATTTTTATTGAGCTAAATAACAGGATGAAGGATTTTTATGCTATCGAAGGGTCCGGCTCATCATCTCAACGCACTTCTTTTTCTGCTCCATATTCGGATGGACATAAAGATTCAGCGTGGTGCTGATATTCGAATGCCCCAGTAGCACGCTCACCGTCTTATAGTCGCATTTGCTCTCAATGCAGCGAGTCGCAAAACTATGGCGCAAGCCATGAAACCTCATTCTGGACAAGCCGACTTCCTGCAGAAGATGATTAAAATATACACGGTATGTCCTAGGCTCAGTAGGATTGGCCGTATTTGTCAATACATAGAAATCGCTCCTGACAACTTTCTTAAGTGGTTTCACAATAGAAAGCAACTCTTTTGTCATTGGGATTTCCCTATTTGAGTTTTTAGTCTTTGGAGAGTCAACGATGAGCTCAGTGCTTTTCTTGTCACCATCGACCATGTAGATACGCTGAATAGTTTTAGAGACTTTTATCACTCCTGCAGCAACGTCAAAGTCTTCCCATTTCAGAGCGCAGACCTCCCCGATACGCAGCCCGGCATTTAGGCACACCAGAATTCCAAGATTGAGGAAGGTGAAGTTGTCTTGGCAGTAGTTCATCAATTTTTTCTGATTGGCAACCGATAGCACCTCAATGTCTTGCTTCTCTCTTTCGGTCGGAAAAGTCACGTCAATCTGGTGAAATTCGAGATGACCATATTTTGCGCCGAAACGTAGAATCATCTTCAAAACTACAAGAATGTCCTTGACGGTTTTCTGTGACAGCCCGGAATCGAGTTTTCGATTGACCAGCCCCTGCACATCTTTTTCTTGAATGTCTGTCTTCTTCCCCAGATCCGGAACGAGATGGTTGTAAATGAGAAGCGAGTAGGCAGCGTATGTCGATTTTTTGACATACTGCTTTTTGTCGGCTTTCCAAAGCTCGGCAACTTTGCTGAATGTTGTTTTCTCTTCCATGTTGTAAACATTTAATTGTGCAAAGTTCTAGTTTCTCGACAAGCAATCCTTAATGTGCCGAATTTGAGATT
>ONBM01000107.1 GCA_900316045.1 uncultured Bacteroidales bacterium
TTGACGACAAGTCAACATAAATCAGCGATAAGTTAAATCCAGGTCAACTTTCTGCAGGGTTAATACGCCAAAAAAGTCAACCTAAATCAGGAAAAGACACCCGGAACAAGATGGGCGGATAATGACGATGTTTTTGTTCCATCCGTTCCGCTTGTTCCACTCATTCCACGGAACGGAACAGAACAAGGCGACGATTTTGGCCGATTTTTCTGTTCCACTTGTTCCGCTTGTTCCGCACAGGGGGTGGAACGGAACAGAACAAGGTCGATGTTTTTGCCGATAGATACGTCTGCTCCGCAGCCACGATCTTTGTCGCAGCACCGCGCATAGAAATAGCAACAACATGTTTCTTGACAGGCATTCTTACTTGTCGTAACTTTGCACCATCAACCAAATCACAACAAAAATGGAAGTCAAGGATATCTTACGGAACCTGCGCGAAAAGAACAACCTGACGCAGGAACAAATGGCAGAACGCATCAATGTGACCAGGCAGGCCATCAGCCGATGGGAAACCGGGATGACCCAGCCCAACCCGGAACTGCTCAAGGTCCTGTCCCGCGAATTCGGCGTATCGATCAACACACTTTTGGGCTCGCCCCAGACCCTCTACTGTCAGTGCTGCGGTATGCCGTTGTCCGACGACGCGATGATCAGCCGTGAACCCGACGGTTCTTTCAACGAGGATTACTGCAAATGGTGTTACGCCGACGGCAAGTTTGCTTATAAGAGCAAGGACGCCCTTTTGGATTTCCTGCTTCAACACATGCCCAACCCCGACAACCAGCCCGAGGCAGAGAGGAGAGCCCTGTACGACAGCCATCTCTCACAGCTGAAGCACTGGAGATAGTGCTAACGTATCATTTCAACTGGGTGCTCGTTATCCGGATAGCACCTGCACAGTGAATGCGGACAACAGGGTTGGAGTCGTTCTCCGAAAGTTCCTGCAGGATTGACAGATATGGAACAACTATCTGAGGCCTGCGCTTTCCCATAACACGGAACATCTCCGGGGCCTCCATCCTTACCTTGTCATCGCTGTCGTGCAACAGGTCGGCAAATAGCGGCAATCTCTGCGCATACGCATCAGGGGTGTTGGTGGCGATATTCTCCGACGCCCAGATGAAAGCGAGCCGGACCTTGGGATTCTCATCCCTGGCCAGCGAAACCATCTTATCCAGATACGGCTCAATGCTTGCAAAGCGCCCCCGGCCGATTCTGCCCAGTGCATTAAGCGCCCGTTCCTGCAGTAATGCTTCGTGGGAATCCAGAAACAAGGCAATCCTTCCGACATAAGGCTCAATTTCTTCGGGATATTGGAGCCCCATCTCACCAAGCAGCCACAGCGTCTTGGCTGTTATCTTCGATGACTGATTCTCAAGCAAGGTCACCACATCAGGAATACTATTTCTCCAGTCCTCCTTGTTCTTTGTCAAATCGCCCAGCGCTTGATATAACTCTTTCTCAGTCATCCATATTCTTTTTCTGATACACCATCACGTCCATCGACTTCCCATCCTTTACAACGGCTCCGGTCTTCGTCTCTTCCAGCCGGAATCCATTCTTCTCGAGCACCCGGGCCGAAGCTACATTCTCTGGAAACACCTGGCCGATAATCTGCTCCAGCGCCAGTTCCTGGAAAGCGATCTTGCAGATCTGCCGAACGGCCTCCGTGCCGATACCCTGGGACCACCACGGCGTCAGAATCATATAACCAATCTCGCCGATGGCCTGTCTGTCGTCATCTTTCCGTTCGACAGAAATGCTGCCGACCAGTTGCCCCTCAGCCCAGATAGACCGCCAAACACCTTCCTTGCCCTCATTCCCGGCCACCATCCCAAGCCACCAATCTGCATCGGCCTCCGTATAAGGATTCGGCAGTCGATCCGACAGGAACGTTCTGTCCACGGCATTGCACAGCGCCATCAGCGCTACCTTATCAGCAGAGGTCCATTTATGAAGGGTAATGGTCATAGGTAGTTAGCCAAAAATAAAGGATTTTATAAAAGAGTTGTGAATATCTTCTCTTTGCTAATATACCTGTCATACAAATACAAACAGGTATTTACAACCAGCAAAACAATCATTCCCGCCAGGCCGGGGCTGCCGTAAAGGAGGTCGTTTGCCGGCGTGACAACCGTAGCGCTGACACCCATCACGGCATTGAACGTTCCGTGCATGATGGCGGGAACAATCACGGAACCGCTTTTCTGGCGGAAATACATCAGCATCGGGGTAAGCAGCAGACAAAATGCCACCATCATGAAGACACCCGCCACAGGATGCTGAGGATAGTTGTGCCCGTTCAGGATGATCGGAGCGTGCCAGAGGCCCCAGATGACACCAATCCACAGGGCTACGGTTAGGAACTTCTTTCCCTTGAACTCCTTCATCAGGAAGCCGCGCCAGGCAATCTCCTCGCCAAAGGCGAAAAAGGCATTGAGAGTAACTCCCATAAGCAGTCCACTGAGCAGAGAAATGCCGATGACGCCCCACACGCCGACTCCTTCCGGCATCGACTGCATGGCCTGCTGCATCATCACACTGTCCGGCGTCCATTTGGCCCCCGGCATCAGCAGCGTCACACCCAATACGGCAAGTGCGATGGCCGGCATCAGCAGCCAGCCAATCCACCACCAGCGGTTCAGTTTGAAAGATATGCCTAGCCCCTTCAGGACCGGTTCCTTGAAAATGAGCTGCGTAAAGATAACTGCCAGCAGCGGGATCAGCATCGCTCCAGCGCTGAAAACAAGCCCCCGCAGCGCTGCCGTAGGTGCTGAATCTATTACGTCATCACTCTGGCCTCCGAGAAAAGCCGCGCCGGAATGCATTACCAGTCCTACAACCACCATGGGGACAAACGCCCATAGGAGAAATACAATCAGTTTCTTGGTATTCATTTGCTTGTTCACATTTCGATGCATTTAGCTTAACCACAACAGTATCAGCGTTTTATGTTTTTAATCGGTACAAGCGCTTTATTTCCAGATTTTTGGCATTTTCTGGCAAATACACTTGTACCGCGGCCTTCCGACTCATTCTTTGACCGGCAGGGGAGTGTCACTCCCGTAATACTTCCTTGAACTCCATAATATCAAGCATTGAAAAGAGAATTCCATAAATGGTAGAAGTCCAACTCTGGTGGAAGTGACCGTAATACCAATGGGTGAGAGGCTGTCCGGTTTCAAACAAAGAGTCAAAGATATGATCCAGAATTGCTCTTTCCCGCTCACAATCCTCCAGTAAGGTTTCGTCCCTCTTCGCCCAGCCCAAAAGCCCGTCTTTCGTGAGCAGTTCACAGAATGATGGGGAAGTGTGGGTCACGACAATATCGACCTTGCATTTGGCGTTGATTTCAGCCAAAGCCTCATCGTCATAGTATGGCATCTCATCCGCCCAATACGAAGCCGTCTGGGCGGAATGAGGCCGTGAATCGACAGCAAGGCGATACGTCCTATCTATGCTGATGGCTCCGCCGATGCAGAGGATGGTATGCCCGCACGCAGTAACGATGCTATAGTCAGGAATGCAACGGAACCGCTCGTGATGGATACGCTGCTCCTGGAAATAGGCGGGGTCATCATGATTTCCGCGGATCATAACGACCCAATTGTTTGCCTTCGTCAACCGACCGGATATCTTGTTGAAGATCTGCTCATAGTATCCGGGCTTCTCGAAGCCAAAACCGCAGTCCCCGGCAACGATTAGCAAAGTGTCCGTCATACTATACTGAACACACAGTTTGAACACCACTTCCTCAAAAGCCCCGTGGATGTCTCCGCAGACCACAAGGCTTCTCGCTTCCGGATAATCAAATGATAGGATCTGTTTTGTCATTGGGCCACGGTTTATGCTGCTTGTGCCACTTTGTGCTTTTGATAATCTTCCAGTATACCTCCCTGGTAACATCGCCGATATGTGGAAGCCAGACTTGGTTCGTCACGCCATCGCGGTTCATATACTTGTCAGGGTGGGGGCGGAATCCGACCATATCTTCCTGACGAAGAATCTTCAAGATGGAGTCGATCTCATCCACCTTAAGAGTTATGCCTTGCTTATGCAAAGCGATGGCGATTTCAGCCACCTCGTCATAGAAGCCATAAACACCAAAATTAAGGTGGAAACGGTATGACTCAGATTCATTCTCTCTCCAAGGTGACAGATGAATTCGCGCATAAGACACATCCATGCAATGAAAACCACAATTTGCCTTACGCCATCTCTCGTAATCTTCCTGACTATCAAGGTTAAGCCCCTCGATTTCTTGTCCTTTACTATCATATTCCATAAACAACTCGATATCATCCATCGTTTGGGCATCGTGAAGTAATTTACGTTCATAACCTTTATCGCGTTCATCATACCTGATTTGTGAAAGAATACGATAAGCAGCAGACCATACAGTGATATATGTCCTAAGTGTGATCGAGTCAAACTCTAAGGGCGCGGCCGCTTTGACTTCTTCCAACCCTCTGATAAGCCTCTCATCATCCTTGCCGTCATGCCATTCCGGATCGATGCTGTAAAACACTTTCCGCGGGATATCACCATTACGTTTATCATAGGGAAGATATCTCTCTACGTAGGCATGATACTCTTCTGGAGCTTCGCATACCCAATCCACGACAGCCTTGACATGCGTTTCAAGTGCCAATAGAGGCTCCTTCACATCTTCCCTATACTTTTCTTCGTTTCTATATATGCTCTCGGCATTTTGGATCACGGCCATCTCGGATCTATTGTCACCGAGGATCAGGTAATGGAAATCATTGTAATGCGCCGTCAGGACCTGTAACCATTCCCGCTCGCGCTTATTCACCTGCGCCCAAATCCAGAAGAAACGGCGGTCATCATCGCCCATGACCTTGAGTTTGCTCATAGATGCCTCAATACGCAGCATCACTTCTTCACTGCCAGCATCGATCACGAGGCCATTGAGCCTGTCACCTCTGGCAAGGATCTGCCAGGCATCATCATACTGAAAGACAGGTATTTCTCTTTTCATATTCTTTGTTGGTTTTGAATGATTGTCTTCAACTCTTCAAATGAAAGCGGCCTGAAGCCGTTGTTATCTACGCCAACATCGTACTGGGTAGGGAAGAGCATGCTAAGCCGAGGGATGTCCTTTCCTGTCTTGCTCCTTGGCCCGGAGTGTACGTGGCCGAAAAGCTGCCAGGCTCCATCGTAGGATCCTCCATAACATAGGAATGGATTGTGATTCAGGATGATCTTTTGTCCATCTACGCTGATGCTCATCTGCTGTGACACGTGTTCGAATCTGTCCATGAAGCCCTGCTTAGCGTTCTTCATATCATGATTCCCTAGTATCAGGTATATCTTTCCATTCAGTCGATTATAGGCCGACATCCACTCCCTCCAACCTCCAAAGGCGAAATCGCCCAAATGGAAGACCGTACCGTCCTCGGGGACTGTTTCATTCCAGTTCCTGATCAATGTCTCATTCATCTCTTCTACTGACTCAAAGGGACGGTTGCAGAACTTGATAATCCCTTCGTGGAAAAAATGAGTATCCGATGTAAAGAACAGATTCTCTCCCGAGAACTTGTTCTGGAAAAGGCTTATCTTACGTGATGTTTGCTGTGCCATATTGAAAGAAAAAGTTGTATTTTTGGGATGTGGAAAGATTGAGTGTTATAACGGTGCCCGCCACCGATCTGGACGGGAACTACCATACCGCTTTCACGGTATTCGATGACTTCTCTGAGGACTTACGGTCCTCGGCCGGATGGACACTGCGTGACGCTATCGAGTTCTATGCCCGGAAATACGGAGTAGAGAAGGGCGCGATCAAACTTATACGTCCTTTCGTCCCACAGGAAAAACACCTGCGGGAGCGCGGAGAACGAGTATGAGGGTACGGGGTTGGAGCAACGGATGATCTCAGGTCCAAGAGCCCGCACCATTTGATGGGTCGGGTACTTTGTCCACATAACACGTTATGTTGCTCCGTTTGATCGAGGACGGAAAACCTGAGAATTTTCAACAGCAAATATACGATTTGCCGGTGACTATTGCAAGGATCCTATTTTATCGGAAGTTTGACACTTTCTTGAATTAAAAATATTCGCAAATAATTGATAGACTTTTTCGTAAAAGTCTTTTTTTTGTCAAATTTTATTTCTATATT
>ONBM01000113.1 GCA_900316045.1 uncultured Bacteroidales bacterium
TGTCGTCGGGCGCACATCCACTATAATACCGGAGAAACCAGCATCTTTCACCTTCTGGATATCCTCTGAGATGTTTTCCTTGCTGTTTGCGAACCTTTGGAAATTTCCGCCGGCATCTATCCAGACAAATCGAGGCTTTTCTGATTTCACTACTTCGGAAGTGTCCCCATTCTCTTTCCATGGCCACTCAGGTATTTTGTCATCATCATCTGAGCAAGAAACCAATGAGAGGGAGGCCATAATAGCCAATGAATATATTAATTTATTGACATGCATGGATTAAGAATATTATAATGGCGCGCACATTAATCTCCGAAGAGCATGTACGCACCATTCAATGAATCGTTAGTTCTTTATGCAGTCGGCGGAGTAGCCACCTATTGCTTGACTGTTGTGGTCATAGTAGTAGATGTAGATTTTGAATCCGTCTGCAGAAGGTGCTATCAGCACGTCTCCGGTTGCGATTGCATAGGCTCCGGTCTGGAACCAGGCGATTTCCTTGTTCGAAAGCACTGTGGCCGGACAAGAATTGAAGCTGCCGGTGAGGGCTGTCTTGTCGCTTATGTCGAGAAGGTACAGCTGAGGCCCGATTCCCCATGACGGGAAGTAGCTGACGACGAAGACTGCAAGGTAGTCCACATTGTTGAACCTCTTGGCATCCAGGTTGTTGGTCTGCCATCCCCAGGCGTTTCCGTCATCTGCGCTGAGCTGCGCGCCAATCGAAAGATCCTTCTTAAGGTAATTCAGCGTGCAATTACCTCCGGCATAAGATTGCTCGAACCAGCCTTCTGTCGTGGTGCTGGAGGCAGACACTACGGTAGCTTCATTCGGCGCTTCATTCCAGTTGAGACCGGCGCCAGACAGGTCAATCGTAGAAACGTCTGAGACGGCTCCGTCTGTCACGCTGAGCGTGATCGCCTTGCTGGATGTCGTTACGCCAGCTATTCCCTCGCATGTTATTACTATCATGGCATCCGAGTCAATGTCGCCGTTAACTTTTATTCTATACCCGGCTGGCAGTCCAGAAGCATTGGTGAATGAATGGAATAGGGTAGGCGCCTCAGTAACTGAAGATGTCCGATAGATGTTTATAGTCTCGTCAGGTTCTGCATGGTTGCAGATGAGAACATGCTCTTTGGAATCGCTAGTGACCGATGCCGCTACGGCGCCACCTAGGTTAATCTCTCCAAGCTTCACGCCTGTCGCTTTATTGAAGTATAGCGGGGTGCCGGAACCGGTGCTGACAACCAAGTTATTTCCTGCGGCTGCCATTGAGATGCAGGCATTCTTGTCGTATCCAGGCAATCCGAGATTCGTGGTGTTGAGGTTGAATAAGTTCTCGACGGAACCAAGATTGAATCCCTTGTCAATTTTCTCTGGAACGGCCTTTACTACAGTATATGTGTTCTTGGTCGTCCCATCGTGTGCTGTAACAGTCAGCTCGACAGGCTCATTATAGTTCAGCGCAGTCGTGGACGGATCAGGTGAGATTGTCGCATGGGCGGATACTTCGAATGATGCCATGCATGACGCAAGATCAGCCAAAGAGATCAGAGATACGGTCTTTTTAGATTTATCGATTATGCCTGATATGGCCGGATCATCCAGCGAGAAAGAAATCAGCTCGCAAGCCGAAGATTTCACTCTCTCGCCAGTGATGATGATGTCCTGGCTTACGCCCTGGGCATCAGTGTAGGTGAAATGGTTTTCCTTTGTCAGATCCAGTAGCGTGAGCGGAGGATTGATGAAGCAGTTCGGCTGCAGTTCTGCCTGAACTCGCATTTTAGTCATGAATGCTTCGGTTTCGTTATCTGAAGTCACAGGGAAAAACCATGGGACAGGAATCACGTACTTCGTAGCTGAGTTGTCAGTGATCGTTATCTTCGCTGCCTCTTGATCGACATACGGGCCTGAAGTGAATATGGCTGTCAGGCTTGTGATGCCCTGACGTTCTGCGGTAGGCTCTACGTGCTCCACTTCATGGCAAGCATTTGTCATTAGGATCGTGGCTGCGATGGCGAAAAATGTATGAATTTTTTTCATGGTGTATTCAATTAAAGATTATTGCCACTCTGAGTACTGCTTAACCATGCTGTTTGTCGTCAGCTCGCTCGTGGGAAGGGGCAGCCTGTAGAGTTTTTCCGGGAAATTCCGGTCTTTATCATCGACCGAGACATAAGTGTAGAGGAAACTGCTTCCGACTTGCTCAATTCTCAATCCGTGAGCTTGATATGCGTTGAGCCCTGTCGGATATGCTTTAGATGCATCGCCCCACCTGCGAAGATCCCAGTACCAGAGTCCTTCGTAAGCTAACTCGACTCTTCTTTCTTGACGAATGGCATTCCATAGAGCATCTCCGTTTTTGTCGCTGTATGGCAGGCCTACCCGGGAACGGATGGCCTTCACGGCAGCATTGGCATCGGCAGTGTTTCCTAGCCTGTAGCAGGCCTCTGCTTTATTCAGCAGAACCTCGGCGTAGCGTATCAGCATGAATGGCTGGCTGCTAGATGATTGAGCAGAGAAATCATGCGTTTCGTCGACGAGTTTGCGTAGGTAATAGCCGGTTGTGGTTCTTCCCTTCGGTTCCTTGTCCACGTTCCACTTGCACCATCCATCAGTCCCGCCTACGTATGGCTCAATTTTTCTGCCTTTCCAGCTGGCTCCATTGTAGAGTATTGTGGCATGAAAGCGTGGTTCCAGACTTTCGTATGGGGGAGTCGCCGTCGTCCCTTCTTCTCCGTGCCATGCCGACCAGTCGGGAAAATCACCTTCTGCGAGCTCGTAC
>ONBM01000106.1 GCA_900316045.1 uncultured Bacteroidales bacterium
AATGTTGAAAGATGCCGGAATACCGGTGACCAGCGTCAGCGAAGTGACAGGATTCCCGGAAATATGCGACGGGCGCGTGAAGACCCTGCATCCTAAAATCCATGGAGCCCTGCTTGCCCGCAGGGACATTCCGGACCACATGAGGCAGCTCGCCGAAAACGGCATTGAGACGATCGACCTCGTCTGCGTGAACCTCTATCCGTTCCGCGAAACAATCGCAAAACCAGATGTCACGATGGAAGATGCAATTGAACATATCGACATCGGCGGTCCTTCCATGGTACGCAGCGCAGCCAAGAACTGGGAGTCAGTGACGATAGTCGTGAACCCTGAAGACTACAAGACGGTTCTGGATGAGGTCAAGGCCACCGGAAACACTACGCGGCAGACTCGCCTTAAGCTTTCCGCTAAAGCATATACCCATACGGCTGAATATGATATGGCAATCGCCGCCTACATGCGCAAGCAGGCGGGGCTGGATGAGCGGCTGTTCCTGGAATTCAAGGAGAAGCAGCCCCTGCGCTACGGAGAGAATCCTCACCAGAGCGCTAAATTCTATGCCTCGATGGACCCTGTGCCGTTCTCTCTAGCAACAGCCACCCAGCTGAGCGGGAAAGAATTGAGCTACAATAATATTCAGGATGCTAATGCCGCCCTCAACATCGTGAGCGAATTCGATGAGCCATTCGCCGTGGGCCTCAAGCACATGAACCCTTGCGGGGCTGCGGTCGGGAAGGATATTCTCGATGCATGGAAAAAGACTTTCGAGGGTGACAAGGTTTCCATCTATGGCGGCATAGTGGCATTCAACCGCGAAGTCACCTTGGAACTTGCCAAAGAACTCTGGCACATATTCCTGGAAATCATCATGGCTCCTTCGTTCGCCCCGGAAGCAGTCGAGTTCTTCAAAGAGCACAAGAAGAACACCCGCGTCATAGTCGTGGACATGGACAAGAGCAAGATGCCGAAGACAATGAAACAGTTCACTTACGTCAACGGAGGCTGCCTGTATCAGGACCAAGACCTTGATATAAAGCCGCTTACTCCAGACATGGCAGTGACCGGCCTCAAGCCTGCCGCTGGTCAGATGGACGACCTCACGTTCGCCTGGAAGATGGTCAAGCATGTGAAATCCAATGCAATAGTAGTTGTCAAGAATCAGATGCTCTACGGCGTAGGCGCAGGACAGATGAACCGAGTAGGTTCTGCGGAAATAGCTCTCAAAGAGGCAGCGGCCACCCTGAAGGCAGAGGCTGCCGAGGCCGCTGGAAAGGAGCTTACTGCCGAGGAAGCTGATGCCGCTGTCAAGAATTCAGGCCTCGTGATGGGTTCAGATGCCTTCTTCCCATTCGACGACTGCGTGAAGGTTGCCAATGAATATGGCGTAAAGGCAATCGTCCAGCCTGGCGGCTCAATCCGCGATGAATACTCCATCAAGGCTGCCAACGAAGACGGCATCGCAATGCTATTCACTGGAGAAAGGCACTTTAAACATTAATAACATGGGAATCAGCACCTTACTTCCTTGGAAGCGTAACGCTTCCGAAGTCGATCGGCAGGCATTCGACGAATTCAGGAAACGCATGTCTGCGACACGTGATGCTAAAGTTCTGGTCGCAGGCAGCGGCGGGCGCGAACATGCGATCGTAGATGCCTTGTCACGATCCAGCCACGTCAAAAAGATTTTTTGCGCTCCTGGAAATGCAGGAATCGCCCAGCAGGCAAAATGCATCCCATTAGAGGACACGCAGATTGACGAGCTACTGGAATTCGCCGAGAAGGAAGGCATTGACCTTACCGTCGTAGGTCCTGAAGTTTCTCTGTCTGCTGGACTGGCGGACGAATTTTCCAAGGCTGGCAAACTGGTTTTCGGCCCGACTGCCGCTGCCGCGCGCATCGAGTCAAGCAAGGATTTCGCAAAGCGCCTGATGGCCCGCAAAGGTGTGCCGACTGCCGCATACAAGACATTCGAGGATTATGATGATGCCCTTGAATATGTCAGGGGCGGCTCTTTCCCCGTGGTGCTGAAATACGACGGACTGGCCGCCGGCAAGGGAGTAGTGATAGCAGAGAGCTTTGAAACCGCAGATGCTGCCCTGAAAGACATGCTCGTCGATGATAAATTCGGCAAGGGAAAAGTTGTTATTGAGGAATATATGACCGGCCCTGAGTTTTCATTCCTTTGCTTCGTCTGTGGCTCGGAAGTGTTCCCGATGGTGCTGTCCCAAGATCACAAGCGTGCTTTCGACGGGGACAAGGGGCCGAACACTGGCGGCATGGGGGCATATTCTCCGCTGCCATTCATAGATGCTAAGGATTATGAATATGCTCTCGAGCGCATCATGAAACCTGTTGCCGAGGGACTCGTAGAAGAAGGTTGCCCATTCAAAGGCGTTCTCTACGGAGGCCTTATGAAAACTCCTCAGGGCATCAAGGTAGTTGAATTCAACTGCCGTTTCGGCGATCCGGAGACTGAAGTCGTGCTGCCTCGCCTGCAAAGCGACATATTTGAGATATTCACTGCAATAGCCATCGGACAATCTCCTCTTGCCTCCCCATCCGGCACAATCTCGCTGCCAGGCAGCTATGTGCCTGCCAGTTCCATCATGCCGGAATTGAAGTGGTCGGATGATGCCGTGATGGGTTTCGTTCTGGCTTCAAAGGGGTATCCTGGCTCTTACAAGAAAGGTTTCGAAATTACGGGGCTGAATGATGCTCTCGCTGATCCTGCGGTGAAGATTTACCACATGGGAACTACCATGAAAAAGTCCTCGGATCTTTCCGAAGGCCGCTGCTACACCAATGGCGGACGTGTCATGATGGTGCTTGCCCACAGCGCCACTCTCAGTGAAGCCCACGACAAAGCCCTCGAGGCCATTAGCAAGATCCACTGCGATAACCTCTTCTACCGCACCGACATCGGGCATTGGGCCCTTTGAGGGGGCGCTGCTTATTTCAGGGGGCGCTGCTTATTTCAGGGGGCGCTGCCCCCTACTATCCCCCGCGGCTCCCGGCCTTGTGGCATTCGCTTGGCTTGATGCCTCGCGAATGTCCGGTCTCCGCCGGTCGCCCGACGGCGACTGGGCGCTGCCCCCTACTATCCCCCGCGGCTCCCGGCCTTGTGGCATTCGCTTGGCTTGATGCCTCGCGAATGTCCGGCCTCCGCCGGTCGCGTGAACGCGACTGGGCATCCCACTGGAAGTTCGGACTGAGCGGCATTCGGAGGCGATTGCATGAAGCATGACGGGAGGAAAAGCCGGGAATTATGTGAGA
>ONBM01000105.1 GCA_900316045.1 uncultured Bacteroidales bacterium
GATTTCCTTGATCCTTGCTTCAAGGTCAAACTTTGGGTCGTGCTGCTTAATGAACAGGAGATACTTCACAAGAACCGTTGAAGTTCCTCCACCATGTTCAAGACGGTATACCCCCTCGTACCGCTCGCCAATCGCCGTTGCAACTGCATTAATTGAAAGTTGCTTGTGGTTATCATCAAATTCGCCATATTCGTTTGCTCCAAAGCCCTCTCTCCATGAGGACAATGCTATTCCGACTGCCTGCATGAGGTTCATGTTTCGATAGTCCTTTGTCAAATTCTTGTAAGTCGCCTGTGCCATACTGTTCTCTTTTAGTTTACATTGCAAAGTTACTACAAAAAAGTGAAATGCGGAAAGATATAGTGATAGAATTGAGTTACAAGGGTTTTGGTTGAAGTGGCGATAATCCGTGAAGCCATTACAATCCCTGCCGAAGCCAAATCCTGACGCCGCTACGTTACTTGTTCGTAACCATGCCCGAAAATGCGACAAACGGGTACGAATAGCGAAACAAGGCTCTAAGGAATAGTGAGTTATCCATAACTCATGCGAAAAATCAGGTTACGGAAAAAGATTGCGCCGTTCCTCCCCATTTTGCGTACCAACACCGGACTCTTCACCAACTAATTTTGAAACCCAAAAATTAAGGACAATGAAGAGTACATTTTCAGTAATCTACTACCTCAAGCGTCAGGTAGTGAAAAAGGACGGGACAGTTCCCGTCATGGGACGCATCACGGTGGACGGCAGCCAGACACAGTTCAGCTGCAAACTGACTGTCGATCCGAAACTGTGGGACACCAAAGGTGGACGTGTCACGGGCAGAAGCACGGCGGCACTCGAAACGAACCGTATGCTTGACAAGATGCGGGTACGCATCAACAGGCATTATCAGGAAATCATGGAGCGTGACAACTTCGTCACGGCGGAGAAGGTGAAGAACGCCTTTCTCGGACTGGAACACCGCTACCACACGCTGATGCAGGTGTTCCGCCAGCACAACGAGGACTACGAGAAGCAGGTGGAGGCAGGCATGAAAGCCAAAGGCACGCTGCTGAAGTACCGCACCGTTTACAAGCACATGCAAGAGTTCCTCGACATCCGCTACCATGTGAAGGACATCGCCCTAAAAGAGCTTACCCCGGCTTTCATCTCCGACTTCGAGATGTTCCTGCGCACGGACAAGCACTGCTGCACCAATACCGTGTGGCTGTACGTCTGCCCGTTACGGACGATGGTATTCATCGCCATCAACAACGAGTGGCTGACGCGCGACCCGTTCCGCGAGTATGAAATCAAGAAGGAGGAAACAACACGCAGTTTCCTGACCAAAGATGAGATCCGCCTGCTGATGGAGGGGAAACTGAAAAACGCCAAACAGGAATTGTACCGCGACCTCTACCTGTTCTGCGCCTTCACGGGGCTGTCGTTCGCGGATATGCGCAACCTTACGGAAGAGAATATCCGCACCTACTTCGACGAACACGAGTGGATAAACATCAACCGCCAGAAAACGGGCGTGGTGTCCAACATCCGCCTGCTCGACATCGCCAACCGCATAATCGGCAAATACCGGGGACTGTGCGGGGACGGCAGGATATTTCCCGTTCCGCATTATAACACGTGCCTTGCCGGTATCCGTGCCGTCGCCAAGCGTTGCGGCATCACCAAGCATATCACGTGGCATCAGAGCCGCCACACGGCAGCCACGACGATATTCCTCTCCAACGGTGTTCCCATCGAAACGGTCAGCTCCATGCTCGGACACAAGAGCATAAAGACGACGCAGATTTACGCAAGTGCGCCCAGATTGGTCGCTTGATAAATGCTTCAATAGCAAGAAGTTAGGATTGGGCTCGATAAATCCTATCGTCAATCAGCTTATCCAAAGAGGAAATTCAGAGGGGAGTGTAGCATGCTGATTAAAGTCCTGAGTTCACAAATAGCCATGTGACGACTGAGGGGCAAGACGAAAAGACATATATGAGGATGAAGCCTTGATTGGTTCAACGATAGTTCGGCGGTACCACATCTTGCAATGACGGAAGGCTATCATAAACGTCATTTCATAATACTCTGTCTATTTGGTGTTAGTGCAGAGCAACAAGAGCCGATTATGACGCAGCCGCAATAAGCGGAAACGAACGAAAGTCGCATCCGACAATATGTCATGCCAATAGTTATCAAGTGTAGCTAACTGGGGATTGCCTAAATCGGAAAGCCAAAAGAATGGCTATTGGGGTTGGCCCATGAATATCCGACATGGCAACGGAGTTCTCGTAGTAGTCCGAGCAGGTTAATAGCCTGCACATGGCGAAGGGGAACAGTATGTAACTTTAGTACAAACAAAGGAAAACGTGAGAGACGTATGAGAAATCCTGAGCAAGTATTAAACATTTTAGCTGAACACAGCAGTGATTCAAGCTACAAGTACGAAAGACTCTATCGTATCTTGTTCAACGAGCAGATGTTCTATGTCGCCTATCAGCGTATACACGCAAAGCCCGGCAATATGACTGCCGGAACAGATAAGAAGACAGCAGACGGCATGAGCGTTGACAAGGTAAATAAGCTGATAGACAGCCTTAAGAATGAGACCTACAGTCCCAAACCTGCAAGGAGGGTTTACATACCCAAGAAGAACGGCAAGAAACGCCCTCTGGGTATTCCCGCTTTCGCAGACAAGTTAGTGCAAGAGGTGGTAAGGATGATATTGGAATCTATCTATGAAGGTTATTTCGAATGGACCTCACATGGATTCCGACCTAATCGCAGTTGCCATACCGCACTGAAGAGTTTGCAAAACAACTTCAATGGTACTAAATGGTTTATTGAGGGAGACATAAAAGGCTTCTTCGACAACATAGACCACAACGTGCTCATTGAAATACTAAGGGAAAGGATATTAGACGAGAGATTTCTACGTCTGATACGCAAATTTCTCAATGCAGGGTATTTGGAAGAATGGCAATTCAACAAGACCTATTCGGGCACACCGCAAGGCGGCATCGTCAGTCCAATATTGGCGAATATCTACCTTGACAAGTTCGATAAGTTTATGGAAGAATATGCACAGAAATTCCGCAAGGGAACAGTGAGGCGCAGGAACAAGGACATCCGTAAGCTAAACAACCGCGTGCATTATCTTAAAAAGAGAATAAGCGAGGTTAAGGATGCAGATAAAATATCCGCAATGATAGATGAACTTCGTACTAAACAAAGGCAGATACTGACAATGCCGAGTGGAGCCGATATGGATGAAAATTTCCGTAGACTGAAATATGTGCGGTATGCTGATGACTTTCTCATTGGGGTCATTGGCACAAAGGAAGAGTGCGT
>ONBM01000103.1 GCA_900316045.1 uncultured Bacteroidales bacterium
GGACAAAAAGCTGTTCGACAGTTTCAAGGCAGCTTTCGATAAGGACAGCGGCGATGCTTATTACTCGGATTATGACGAGAATAGCGGCAAGAGAATTATATTGATGGACAAGATAGTAATCGGTAAGGATTACGATAATTATTACGTGCTCTGCTTCGGCGATGAAAATCCTGATTACAGGCATGCTTATGCCATGGAGTGGAACAGGGCCGGTGACGGTTTCAGGGTGATTAAAGTGTACGGGCGGCGGCCTCGCATCGGGCAGAGCCTCTCCTCTTTAGGCTTGCAAGGCCTTAACTCACTGAAAGCCCTGTCGGACATCGACTGGCAAAGCATCAGCGACTCGGTGGCTCGTGAGCTGAAAGACATTGATTGGCAAGGCATAAGTGATTCAGTGGCTAAAAATCTGAAGGGCATTAACTGGAAGGGGATAAGCGACTCGGTTGGCAGAGCTTTGAATGGAATCGACTGGCATTACCTGAGCGATTCTGTGTCAAATGAGATCAGCAAGGAAATGAGGGAATTTTCCAATTCGATGGAAAAATTAAGGAAGGACTTCCCCGATCTCAAGTCGCCCAGCAATCTGAAAGTAATCCGTTTTGAGCCAACCTGGGGAGAAAAATTAGATAAGCTCCTTAATTCTTCTTCGCCAAAGAACACCGAGGACATATCAAAGATTTATGACCTCTGCAAGAATCACCCCGCAGACCTGTCAGAATCGGACAAGGATGCTTATATCGCTTCCATCAAGGATCTGCGGAAGAGAACAGACGACAGGCTTCAGAAAAAAATGCTCTCTTCATCCATAAAATTCCTAAAGTGACATCATTAATAAAGTCTCATCCTGGATTTCCTAAGATGAGACTTATTGTTAAGCGTGAAAGTTACTCTATTCTTTATTCAAGTTTCACAAGTTTTAAATATTTGATTTAAAGTTCATTGGAAAGGCTTGTGAACCTTCGCCAACGCACTTTCTTTTTTATATCTACGTTACCCCCTTCCTAACTCCCTCCCCTCGGGAGAGGGACTTTGTCGGGTCAAAGACCCTCCTTAAGTGGTGTTTCGCATTAGCGAAACTTGAGTTCTTTATTCGAGAAAGAGTAAGGGCGATCATCGGATGACGTGCCACGAACCTTGTTCGGTTCCGCAGACAGGTCGAAATCTAATCTCGCCCCATTGACCAGGTCCTCGTGTCGAACGAAATTCTTGCTCCAGTCCTTGCCGTTGATGCGTAACCCATTGACATAGAAGTTCTCGCAAGAGTTCTTCGGCGCTGAAATCACGAAGGATTTACGTTCTGGGCGGCTCACCGTGATTCTCTTGAACAGAGGCGTGCCTAGGGCATATTCATTAGAACCAGGGCAGACCGGATAAAATCCCATCGCGGAGAATACGTACCAGGCCGATGTCTGCCCGTTGTCCTCGTCGCCGCAGTAGCCATCAAAGTTGGAGTTGTAGAATTGATTCATCACCTCTCGCACCCTGCCTTGGGTCTTCCAAGGCTGGCCGCTCCAGTCGTAGAGATACAGCATGTGCTGGATAGGCTGATTCCCGTGAGCATAATTCCCCATATTCATGATGGTCATTTCTATGATTTCATGGATTGGCCTTCCGTAGTAGCTGTCGTCGTAGAGTGGTGGCATTGCGAATACGGTGTCCATCATCGCATTGAAGGCATCGTTGCCGCCCATCAAGTCTATGAGTCCTTGAACGTCATGGAACACCGACCACGAATAATGCAAGCTGTTGCCTTCGGTGAAATCTCCACCCCATTTCAGAGGGTTGAACGGCTCATTGAAGGATCCATCCGCCTTGCGTCCGACCATTAAGTCATATTTAGAATTGAATATATTCTTGTAATTCATCGCCGACTTTGAATATGGAGCAAGCTCCTCCTCATTCTTGCCGAGGGCTTTCCCGAATGTGTAGATGCACCAGTCGTCGTAAGCATATTCAAGGGTCCTGGCGGCGCTTTCGTTGATGCCGACATCGCAAGGCACGTAGCTCAGGCTGTCGTATTGCTGCCAGCCTAGCCTCCCCGTCGAGGATATGGCGGGGTGAACCGCATGCGCTCCATGCTTAACAGCCTCCCACAGCTTTTCGGCATCGTAGCCTCGGATGTCTTTAATATAGGCATCGGCCACAACTGAGGCGGAATTGTTTCCCACCATGCATCCGCGGTGCCCCGGGCTTGCCCACTCTGGCAGGAAACCACTCTCGAGATAATCGTTCACGAGCCCTTCCTGAACCTTCGCGCTCTGGTCTGGATAAACAAGGTTCATGAGAGGGAACAGGCTTCGGAACGTGTCCCAGAATCCAGTGTCGGTGAACAGATAACCCTCATGCACCCTGCCGTCGAATGGGCTGTAGTGCACCCTTTTGCCTGAAGCGTCTATTTCAGAGAGGTCACGAGGGAAAAGAGTGGCCCTATAGAGGCAAGAATAGAAGGTGCGAAGGTTATCCAGATTGTCATCTTCAACTTTTATGCGTCCAAGAATTTCGTTCCAGCGAGCGCGCCCGGCTTCGGCAACCTGGTCGAAGGACTTGCCGTCCAGCTCTTTCAGGTTTTGCTGAGCCTGCTCCAGGCTTATGAAAGAGGATGCGACTTTCAGATTCACCTGCTGTCCTTTGGTAGTCTTGAAGCCCACCAAGGCCATGGAGTGATCCGATCTGGCTTCCGTCGTTTCCGAAAGCTGCCCGTCTGCGACAGTGCCGGCATACGAGAATGGCGTGTCGGAGACCACCACGAACCAGTTCTTGAAGTTTTCGGTCACTCCGCCGTGGTTGAAGGAGGAATATCCGACAACCATATTCTTTTCTGGCAATATCTTGACGTAAGAACCTCTTTGGTAGGCATCCGCCACAAGGAAAGAGGTATCTTTCTCAGGGTAAGTAAGCCTGAAAGCAGCTGCCCTTTCGGTAGGGGCTATTTCTGCAACCACGTCGTGGTCTGCGAGATAAACTTTATAGTAATATGGTTTCGCGACTTCTGCCTTATGCGAGAACCAGCTCTCTCTCTCGTTTTCGTCGAATACTGGACCCTTAGTCACCGGCATCAGCGAGAAAGAGCCATAG
Source organism: uncultured Bacteroidales bacterium (assembly GCA_900316045.1). GTDB lineage: Bacteria > Bacteroidota > Bacteroidia > Bacteroidales > UBA932 > Cryptobacteroides. The sequence continues at coordinate 3,076 of ONBM01000103.1, forward strand.
TCGTTGATCCAAGGGCTTGGCTGATGAGTCTGTTTCAGGCCTCGGATCTTATTGTTTGAATATGTGTAAGTCCAGCCGTCACCATTCTTGCCTGTCTGCGGGGTCCAGAAGTTCATCCCCCAAGGCATGGCGACGGCGGGATAAGTGTTGCCGGTTGACAACTCGTAAGTAGATTCCGTGCCAGTCAGCGTGTTTACGTAATCCACCGGATCCAGCATAGGGGATAGCGTGCTTTCTCTGCTGCAAGAAACAATTCCAAGAATAATGAATGCGAATGTGGTGAAATAGTCTATTAGTCTCATAAATAACATGATTGCCCAAGTTCCGCAAATGTACATAAAATCTGTCGTTTTTAGGCCAGTTGCATAAAAATCAAGGCCCCATGCTATCTTTGGCAGAAGGACAAATTGTAGGAATTTCTGAAAATT
>ONBM01000101.1 GCA_900316045.1 uncultured Bacteroidales bacterium
ACTTCCTACGGGAGGACCCAGCATGGAGAAGCTTCTGACAGCAGGAGCGATGACAGGAGAATGGTATATGACAATATTTTCACATATTCCAATTCCTTCAGCGACGTGCACAATGTTGAAGTAATGGCAGGAACATCCGCAACCACGTCTCGTTACGAATATCTTTCCGGCAGCAGGAACTATTTTTCGCCGGACTATGGAAATGTGCTCAAAGGCCTGGACGGTGGCAATAGAGGTGGCCTGCGAGGCCAGGACACCAGCATGTCAGAATGGAGCATAATGTCTTATCTTGGGCGAATGGCATACAACTACGAAAGCAAGTATTATCTTACCGTGAATTTCAGGGCCGATGGTTCTTCAAAGCTTGCGCCTGGCCATCGCTGGGGGTATTTCCCTTCTGCCTCTGCGGCATGGAGAATTACTGGCGAGAATTTCATGAAGGACATTGCATGGTTGAATGATTTGAAGCTTAGAGTCGGCTGGGGACAGCAAGGAAACCAGTCTGGCCTGGGCGATTATGCCTGGGTTCAGAGGTACAATACCAATTACTACGACTGGACAGATCCTAATTATGCTGAAGCCACCCCTACGCTTGGCTCAAAAGCCAACATTGGCAACAAAGAGCTTACCTGGGAGACCACGACTCAGACGAATGTCGGAATTGACATGTCCGTTCTGAACAGCCGTCTGACATTCACTCTTGACGGGTATTACAAATACACGAAAGACCTGCTGATGGACGTTCCTCTGCCAGCTCCATATTCAAGCATCACGCGCAATGAGGGCGAGATGAGCAACTGGGGACTTGAATTCGCTGTTTCTTCCGTGAACATAGACAAGAACGGTTTCAAATGGAATACTGATTTCAACATTTCCATGAACAGGAATAAGCTTGAAAAGCTTTCTCTCCAGCAAGTGTATTACTTTACCGTCACGTCGGAGGCCCTTAGCGAATATGTCGTCAGGATGACTCCTGGCCAGCCTCTTTCAAGGTTCTGGGGCTATACTGCCGAAGGCGTTGACCCTGAAACCGGAATGATAAAATACAAAGACTTGAACGAGGACGGCAAAATCAACTCCTCGGACAAGCATTACATCGGCGACGCTAACCCAGACTTTACGTTTGGAATGACTAATGCATTCAGCTATAGGGGATTTAACCTCAGCCTGCTGATTACAGGCTCCGTCGGCAACGATGTTTACAATGCTTCTAAGATCGAGATGATCGGAATGTACACGGGAGCCAATCAGACCACTGACGTGCTGCGACGCTGGAGAGTGCCAGGAATGGTCACGGATATACCGAAGGCCGGCGAATTGAGTAACCTGAGAGCATCTTCTCGCTGGGTTGAAGATGGCTCTTTCTTGAAATTTAAGAATATAACGCTCTCGTACGATTTCTCGGGCAAGTTCCTGGACAAAATACATGTAAAGAAGATAAGCCCTTACGTGACTTTGGAAAATATGTTCACCATCACCGGCTATTCGGGATATGACCCAGAGATGAGCCAGTCCACCGCTGCAACCAGCATGGGCATAGACTGGGGCACCTATCCTAACGTGAAATCGGTGACTTTCGGAGTAAATGTGGATTTTTAATGAGGATGGAGGACAATGATTATGAAAAAGATTTTGAATATACTGACGATTGCTGCGCTAGCTTTGCTTTCTGCTTGCGACCTGGATCTCTATCCTGAGGATAACTATAACCAGGGGAACGTTTCAGTGGATGATGTGACGGAAAATCAGTATTCCACGAGAGCGGACATGCTAGGTTTGCGCAATTCTATCTATAACAGCTGGCTGAAATCCCTGCAGGAAGTCGGCGTAGACGACTGGCTGGTCTATTCGGAATGCCGGGCGGACAATGCTTACAATGGCAGTCCTTCCACCGGCGAGATCGTGGCGATAGAGGCTAACAAGCAGGATGCGGAAAATAAGAATGTCGTCAGGGACTGGAGCTGGTACCTGAACCAGATAAGCAATGCCAATCAGATAATCTGCAATATTGATGACATTGCGGCAAACGACACTTCTTCGGTAAAGATGACCGCCCAGGAGCATGATCAATGGAAGTCAGAGGCACTCTGCTGGAGGGCCTACAATCTCTATCGAATGACGCTTCTCTGGGGGGACGTTCCGGTAGTGACCGTGATACCGCCGGCAATCACGGCTGAGAACCTCGACGATGTGTACGATGAATATTTCCCTGCCCGCCAGACTCAAAGCAAGGTGTATGCACAGATTATAGAGGATCTTGAATATGCCGCCCAGCATGGACCGGACGTGGATCCTTCAAACAAGATGCTGTTCTCGAAGGCTTTTGCTGATGGCATGCTTGCTAGAGTTTATGCCGAGAAGAGCGATTATCGTGATTGGTCTAAGGTTGCCCGATACTGCCAGGCTGTAGAAGACATGGGCTTCACCCTTGTAGATGACTATGGGGACCTCTGGGGATATGACGATACTGACGCAAAGCGTAACTCATCAGAGTCTGTCTGCGAGATAACCTGGTCAAGAAGTTCTGGCAACTGGTTCTGGATGATGTTCCATCGCAACGCATATAATCCGAACGACAGCTACTCATGGGCTAAGTGGATCACTCCTTCCAGAAGCCTTGTGGAAGCATATGAGGCAGAAGGCGATAAAGAGAGAATGAATGCCTCCATCGTGACAGATGCATGCTCTTGGAGCTATTATTGGCCGGCCGATTCGTATAGATTCATGAACAAAGTGCCTACGAATGCTTCCAGCTGGATATTGATGCGTCTTGGCGAGATATATCTGCTTCATGCAGAAGCTCTTACCATGACAGGCGACCTAGCCGGCGCGGCTGCTTACGTGAATCGGGTACGTCAGCGCGCGGGCCTGGCAAATCTGCCTTCCAGCTCGACATCCAACCAGAGCTCCATGCTTGATGCCGTGCTGAAAGAGAGGCGTTTGGAACTCGCATTCGAAGGATTCCGTTTCTTCGATCTTGTGCGCCATGACAAGGCAAAGGAAGTTCACGATGCCATGCATGCCCAAGATAAGTATTGGCAGGACAGAGAGCCGCTTACCGATGAGTCTATCCTGATGCCAGTGCCTCAGACAGACCTTGACGATAACCCAAGCCTCACACAAAACCCTGGATATTAGAATTATGAACATAAAATTTTTCTTGATTGCCGCAGTATTGTGCTGCACTTCTTGCGGGTGTCAGTCAGAAGGCTCCGGAGATGATCCTAAGCCAGAGCCTGGCACGGACACGACTGTCGTGACAGGTGAGACGGCTTCTGTCTGGGTGACGACTGCCGACAAAACCAAACTCTTCGCTTCTGAAAAAGTTGAATTGAAGAAGGCTGCAACCATGTCTCCTAACGCTGTCCGGCTTACCGGAGAGGAATATCAGACGATCGATGGCTTTGGAGCTGCAATAACAGTTTCGTCATGCTATAATCTTATGAAGATGTCCAAGAGCGACCGGACTGCATTCTTAAAGAATATATTTTCTGCGACTGAGGGGCTGGGATCCAGCCTGATCCGCATCTGTATCGGTGGCTCCGATTTTTCCATAGAGCGTTACACCTGGTGTGACAAGACGGGGATCGAAAATTTCGGAATTCCTGAATATGATGAAGAATACCTTATACCTGTCCTGAAGGAAATCTATGCGATAAATCCCAACGTAAAGATAATCGGCTCGCCATGGACCGCCCCGCAATGGATGAAGGTAAATGCTAATGGCACAGGCTCTCATTATAGCTGGACCGGAGGCACGCTCGGCAAAGATTATTATGACGATTATGCGCAGTATTTCGTGAAATGGATCCAGTATATGCAGGCTCAAGGCTTCGACATTTATGCAGTTACCCCTCAGAACGAACCGCTGAACGCAGGGAACTCTATGTCGATGCTGATGTACTGGGATGTGGAAAGGGATTTCATCAATGTCCTCGGACCTGCGCTTAGGACCGCCGGTCTGGATACGAAAATCCTTGTCTTCGACCACAATTACAACTACGACAACGTAGATTCTCAGAAAGATTATCCTCTGAATATCTATGCCGATG
>ONBM01000099.1 GCA_900316045.1 uncultured Bacteroidales bacterium
AGAAATGGTCCGGCCATGCCGCCAAGACATATTCAGAAGACAGCGAGAAGGTCATCTCGGTGAAGCAGATTTTCAAGACTGTGTTAAGCAACAAGCTGCTTTGGTACATCGCTTTTGCCAACGCATTCGTCTACATGGTGCGCTATGGCTGCCTGGACTGGGCTCCGAAAATACTGACCGACAAAGGCATAGACCTTCAAAGCACCGGCTGGGCCTATTTTGCCTACGAGTTCGCAGCCATCCCAGGAACGCTCTTCTGTGGCTGGCTTAGCGACAAAGCCTTCCATGGCAAGCGTGCCCTGCCAATGATGCTGTTCATGGCACTCGTCGGAGTAGCCATATTCATATATTGGCAGAACTTGGATAACCTTTCAGTGGTAATCGGCTGTCTCATCGCCATCGGGTTCTTCATCTACGGGCCGGTCATGCTTATCGGCGTGCAGGCTCTCGACCTTGCGCCGAAGAATGCAGCAGGCACGGCAGCAGGCCTCACTGGCTTCATGGGCTACGTGCTAGGCACTGCAATCCTCGCCAACATATTAATAGGCTTCGTCATGAATCTACGTGCTAGGCACTGCAATCCTCGCCAACATATTAATAGGCTTCGTCATGAATAGGGCCGGCCTGGACTGGGTGTTCATCCTGTTCCTAGGGGCATGCGCCATTGCCATCCTGCTGATGGCGCTTACATTGCGTGCCGAAAAATACTTGTCCGAGAAGCCATCGGTAAAAGAAAGCGACTGACAAAATGGCACAAAACATTGGTAGCATGCAATTTGATTCTCCCGAGGCGGAGGTTAATAATTAAAGAATATGTCAAAACACGATAAAAATATAAATAATGCTCCTCAATCTATTGAGAGCGAGGAGAAAAAGAACGTTGAACAGACGCAGGAGCCTAAAAAGGCCGAAGAGCAGAAGAAAGAAGAAGCGCCACAAGAGAAAAAGGTTGATGACAAGCGCCTTGAGGAGATGGAAGCGGAGCTTGCCAAAGTTAAGGACGAGGCAGCGAAGGGAAAAGAGGCCGTAGCGAAAGAGAAGAACGACTACATGAGGCTGCTCGCCGAGTTCGACACGTTCCGCAGGAGAAGTGCTGAGGAAAAGCTTCATCTGAAAGAGTCTGCGATCGCGGATTTCATCAAAGGGATGCTGCCTGTGCTGGACTCTTGCGAGCAAGCTCTGAAGATGCTGGACAAGCCTGATAATGCATCAGACAAGGAAGGTATCAATCTGATTTATGCAAACATAATGTCATACCTCAAGTCTAATGGCCTGGAGATAATCAAAGCCAAAGGCGAGAAGTTCGACACGGATTTTCACGAGGCCGTGGCGCAGATGCCTGTCGATGATGCGGCCAAGAAGGGCCTGATATACGATGTCGTCCAGACTGGCTACACCCTTTCGGGAAAGGTGATCCGCTATGCCAAAGTGGTCGTAGGAATATAGGAGGGTAAGGAATATGGCAGAGAACAAAAGAGACTATTACGAAGTCCTGGGCATCGACAAGAATGCCTCGGCAGATGACATAAAGATGGCATACCGCAAGGCTGCCATGAAGTGGCATCCGGACCGCTGGGTGAATGGAACCGACGCTGAGAAAAAGACAGCGGAGGAGAAGTTCAAGGAGGCATCGGAGGCATATTCAGTGCTCAGCGATCCTGACAAAAAGGCAAAATACGATCAGTTCGGCTTCGCTGGAGTTGAAGGCCAGGCGGCTCCTGATTTTAGCGGTGGCTTCGGCAACCTCGATGATATATTAAATGATCTTTTCGGGGGTGCATTCGGTGGAAGTTTCGGCGGATTCAATTTTGGTGGCAGCTCTTCTAGCCGTTCTCAGCAGAAAGTCTACAAAGGTCGTGACATCAGGACTCGTGTCCGCCTGACTCTCAGCGAGATAGCCACTGGCTGCGACAAGAATGTCACTATAGAGCGCAACAGGTCTTGTCCAGATTGCGGCGGACGTGGAACCAGAAATGCTTCCGACGTGAAGACTTGCCCTACCTGCAAGGGTTCCGGACAGGTTCAAAGAGTGGTCAATTCCCTGTTTGGGAGGACGGTCACTTATTCGACCTGCCCTCAGTGTGGCGGAGAAGGCAAAATCGTCACTAACCCTTGCGGCACTTGCGGTGGCACTGGTCTTGTGCGCAGGCGCGAAACCGTGAAAGTTCATGTTCCTGCAGGCGTGGAAGAAGGCATGCAGCTTACTATTCGTGGTGAAGGCCACGCTGCCCCTCACAATGGGATGAATGGCGACTTGCTCGTTGTAATTGAAGAAGTTCCAGACTCGAATATTCAGAGAGATGGGAACAATCTGTTCTATTCCACGGTAATATCCGTGACTGACGCCATTTTGGGATGCGACATCAACGTTCCTTGCCTGGATGGCACTTACAGGGTGAAGGTGTCCCCTGGAACGCAGTCTGGCACGGTGATGAAGCTTCGTGGCAAAGGTCTGCCGTCGGTGAACAGCTATGGAACAGGCGACATGTACGTGAAGATTCTCGTCTGGATACCTCGCAAGCTCTCCCGTGATGAGAAAAACGCCATAGAAAGCATGAGAGAAAGCAGTTCTTTTACTCCCGACCTCAATAGGGAGGACAAGCAGCTGTTCGACAAAGAAAAGAAAATATTCTAAGAAGCTGTTTTGAAATGAATGGCTTGAAGTTGCAGACTCCGGTGGATGCGGGACATAGCGAGTCCGGCATCTCGTTGAATGACAAGATATTCGTCATCGGGAGCTGCTTTGCCGATAACATCGGGGCTGAGATGAAAGATCTTGGTCTCGATGTTTGCGTAAATCCGTTCGGAACCCTCTACAATCCTGTCTCGATTTGCAATTCCATCGCTCGCTTGTCTTCGGGAGTGCATTTCACTGAGGATGAGTGTGTCGAGATGGGGGCTGGAGCCTCACTTGTCTGCTCTTTCAGCCACCATACCACTTTTGCGAGAAAGACAGCGGAGGAGTTTCTGGAATATGCCAACGCTCGATTAGACGAGGCTTCTGCTTTCTGGAAGGCAGCGAAAAAAGTAATAGTGACACTGGGCACCGCCTGGTGCTATGAATATATGAAGACGGGCGAGATCGTCTCGAACTGTCTGAAGCGGGACGCCAAGGAATTCTCTAGAAGGAGGCTCTTGGTTCCAGAGGTTTCAGCGCTACTCATGAATATGCGCAAGCGCAATCCTGGCAAAGATTTCATTTTCACGGTCTCTCCTATCAGGCATCTGAAAGATGGCGCGCATGGCAGCCAGCTTAGCAAAAGCACTCTGCTGCTCGCTGTCGATGAGGTCGTTTCCAGGGTTAAGGGCGAGAATGCCCTGCAAGGCTTGACAGCGAGAGCCGAGTATTTCCCTGCGTATGAGATAATGCTGGATGAGCTCCGAGACTACCGCTTCTACGCAGAAGACATGGTGCATCCATCCCAGCAGGCCTCTGAATATATCTGGAGCCGTTTCATAGAATTCGCTTTTTCGCAAGAGGACATACGTGAGATGGAAAAGCGTGAAGATGCACTTCGCCGCTCCCGCCACAGACCGATTTTGCGCCAAGCCTAGGAATCGCTATCTTTGCAGTCCGAAATGATGCAGTCATCCTGAACGACACACCACGTCATCCTGGACGACACACCACGTCATCCTGAACTTGATTCAGGACCTAGTGCTTACGATTGACCGTCATCCTGAACTTGATTCAGGATCTAGTGCTTACGAAAATGGAATATAAAATATTCATAGAATATGTTTGAGAATTTACAGGAAAGGCTGGAAAGGTCTTTCAAGATACTAAAAGGTGAAGGCAAGATCACCGAAATAAATGTTTCTGAAACAGTTAAGGACATCCGCAGGGCCCTTCTGGATGCCGATGTGAGCTTCAACGTCGCAAAGGAATTCTGCAATACTGTCAAGGACAAAGCCATCGGGCAGAACGTGCTGACAGCTGTGAAACCTCAGCAGATGATGGTAAAAATTGTCCATGACGAACTGGCCAGCTTCATGGGAAGCAATGCCACCGACATCAATGTCAAAGGCAATCCAGGAATAGTTCTCCTGGCTGGACTGAACGGCTCGGGTAAGACCACGTTCGCGGCTAAGCTGGCAAATTACGTGCGTAGCAAGAAGGGTATGAAAGTACTCCTAGCTGCCTGTGATACGTTCCGCCCTGCCGCCATCGAGCAATTGAAGGTCCTCGGCGAAGGAATTCAGGTTCCTGTATATTCCGAAGACGGGGTTCAAGACCCAATCAAAATAGCGAAGAACGCTATCGCAAAGGCAAAATCCGAAGGCTATTCTGTCGTAATCATCGATACCGCCGGACGACTCGCCGTAGATCAGGAACTCATGGATGAGATCTCTGCCCTGCACGATGCCGTGAAGCCTACCGAGTCACTGTTCGTTGTCGATGCCATGACAGGTCAGGATGCCGTGGCTACAGCGAAAGTCTTCAACGACAGACTGAATTTCGACGGCGTTGTGCTTACCAAGATGGATGGCGACACCCGTGGTGGCGCTGCTCTATCCATTAAATATGTCACCGGCAAGCCAATCAAGTTCATTTCTTCCGGAGAGAAGATGGAGGCCATAGATGTTTTCCATCCGGACCGCATCGCGGACAGAATCCTAGGAATGGGCGACGTGGTTTCCCTCGTCGAAAAAGCTCAAGAGCAGTACGATGAAAAAGAGGCTCGTGAGACACGCAAGAAGCTGGCAAAGAACAAGTTCGGATTAATGGATTTTTACAATCAGATCCAGCAAATCCGCAAGATGGGCAACATCAAAGACTTGGCCGGAATGATTCCGGGGGTGGGCAAAGCCATAAAAGACATCGACATCGATAACGACAAGGCTTTCAAAGGAATAGAAGCCATGATCATGTCCATGACGCCAGAAGAAAGAGACAATCCAGAAATCATCAATGGAAGCCGTCGCAAACGCATCGCAGACGGGTCAGGGACTTCGGTCCAGGAACTCAACCGGTTGCTAAAGCAGTTCGACAGCACCCGCAGCATAATGCGCAGTGCAGTCACCGGCAACCTCGCCCAGCGCATGCGCTCATTCAAGCGTATCCACAACTTCTTAGTCCAAAGCCGTGGCACGCACATTAGCATCAACTCTTTTTAAGCCTATCCACAACTTCTTAGTCCAATGCCGTGGCACGCACATTAGCATCAACTCTTTTTAAGCCTATCCACAACTTCTTAGAGGAGAGAGGATAGGCAAGGCACACAGCGCCAGGGCATGGCTTACAGTTCCAGGGCAAGGTATACAGTTCCAAGGCAGGGTGATGTGCCGTAGAGTAGCCTAGGGTGATGGATGGCCTGCCCAGCCCTACTTCAAAAAGCCGGCCTCGGAATGCCGCAGTATCTCGTAGCCTCGCAGAATGCATATACCCCTGCCCAGCTTTTGTACGGTCTACCCCTTAAGAGTTAAAACATCCATTGCATCCAGCAGTTTCATGCACATTAGGCCAGTGCTTTTGCACGGCCTACCCTTTGAGTAATAAAATTATTGCAATTTGCATAGCAAGCCTTCATTGATTCCCACGAACGACCGCTTGCGAAACTGATTCCCACAAACGACCGCTTGCGAAACCGATTCCCACGAACGACCGCTTGCGAAACCGATTCCCACGAACGACCGCTTGCGAAAGGGCAGCCTGCTACGCTGAACCTCTACAACATATTCCTAAAAAAGATGAATGGCATCCCTCAAACACCCAGCACCTGACGAAGCACGTCTTTATCCACTCTGACGACTCGGCTTAAAGCAGACACCGTCACATTTCTCTTGCTGGCCCAGACCTTCCTGGCCACTGCGACCTTGTTATCGAAACCGACTTGCGACAACGCTTCGCCAAAAACATCCATGCACAAATCGTTTGCATATTTCCTCAAATCCTTCTCGTTATATTTTACGTAAGCACCACTTGAACATTCAGAATTTATCGCAGTCTCGATATCCTTCTTCTGGTACAGGAAAGCAATGAACGCTCTGATGGTCAGAAATAATTTCTCAACCCTCTGCCAATCGATATAGCAATGAGGAATAATCATGCCTTCAGCATTCACTCTCCATTCATCAGGTAAGGAGAGATGAGTATGAAAAAGCTTACGTTTTTTAGTTGCCGAGATGGTACTGATGGGTAAGCCTATATTCTTAAATGCCTCATGGTTCACGAAGTAGATATCCCCTGGCCCCCATTCATATTGCCATGGTGCCAGAGGGAACCCTGCGGTGATGGCATTTCTATAGACATATATTATTTTATTTTTCAATTCCTGACTATCCCAGATGGGGTCTATTGAGATCTCAAGCCTGCCAGAAAGCTTCCTCTTACTTATGAATATTCCTAACTTCATGGATAGGTCCCTTGTAAACTTTGAGCATGATGTCTGACTTCCAGAAGCAATGACATGGAAATGGGTATCCATGATCTGGGTGACCAAGAGGCTGACTTTGTTAGCGAATGAAGTAACCGCCAGCATATTCATCATGAATATGTAATCATCTCTTTCTGTGAACAGTACATTCATCGTAGTGCCGTTGGAATAGATGTGGTAGCAATCCGAGACCGGCGAAGGGGCAAAAAAGTCGTTCATAGCATAATAATAGTTAATGAATATATGTCATTGAGCACTGGCGCTCAATTCTTTTGCAATTTAGTGAAAGATATTTACGTATCCTAATTTTAGAATACCATACCCGCGCACTATTTTTTGTCATGTGTTTGAGAGCCATCCTAGGCATAGGCCTACGGATTCTGGTCAGTGGATTACAAATCACGGGCAGAGGAGATACAGTTCCAGGGCATGGCTTACAGTTCTAGGGCAGGGTGATGTGCCGTAGAGTAGCCTAGGGTGATGGATGGCCTACCCAGCCCTACTTCAAAAAGCCGGCCTCGGAATGCCGCAGTATCCCGTAGCCTCACAGAATGCATATACCCCTGCCCAGCTTTTGCACAGCAGAGCCGCTACGCAGGGCTTACAGTTCCTGGGCAGGGCTTACTGTTCCAGGGCATGGCTTACAGTTCCTGGGCAGGGCTTACGTTCCTACGCAGGGCTTACTGTTCCCGGGCAAGGCTTACAGTTCCCGGGCAAGGCTTACAGTTCCCGGGCAGGGCTTACGGTTCTTGGGCAGGGCTTACGGTTTCGGGGCATAGTGATGTGCCGTTGAGTGGCCTAGGGCGATGGATGGCCTGCCCAGCCCTACTTCAAAAAGCCGTCCTCGGAATGCCGCAGTATCCCGTAGCCTCACAGAATGCATATACCCCTGCCCAGCTTTTGCACAGCAACGCTGCTGCGCAAATTTTATCGCAATGCAGGTGCCACGGTGGCCTGGCACTGAACTGCTGCGCAAATTTTATCGCAATGCAGGTGCAACGGCGGTCATAAGAGGAGCTGCTGCGCAAATTGATATCGAGATACAGGTGCCACGGTGGCCTGGCACTGAGCTGCTGCGCAAATTAATATCGAGATGCTGGTGCCACGGTGGGCTGGGCTATTGCGCAAAGTAGTCTTTGCGACGCGGGGCTTCGGCAAGCCTATCTGAATATACCGATGGTGCGAATGGGCGCATGTTGTAATGCGAAGCCATTACTTGTCCATAAGCGCCAGCGCTTCGTATCGCAATGAGGTCTCCCCTGTGGCTCTTCGCCAGAGTGCGCTCTTTGCCGAATGTGTCAGCAGACTCGCAAACAGGACCGACGACATCATACACGCGCATTTCCCGAGAATCGTTGTCATCGTAATGAGCCGAGAGATTCTCAATTTTATGATAAGCTCCATATAAAGCAGGACGAATGAGGTCGTTCATGCCGGCATCCACCATCAAGAAA
>ONBM01000098.1 GCA_900316045.1 uncultured Bacteroidales bacterium
TTTCATCGGAGACGATTTCGAGTGTTTCAAGAGGGCTTCCGACCTCTCATTGAGGACCAACTTCATAATGCTCGACCGGGAAATCCGTAAATGCATAGTGTATCTTGATCCTGCGGAGTTCAAGAGCACATGGCTGGGCAACAAAGCGATATACAGGACGAGGATGGCTCTTGCCGATGGGGCAGAACTTATTATCCTGGCACCTGCCCTGAAAGAATTCGGAGAGGATCCGCAGATGGATGCCTTGATTCGGAAATATGGTTACAAAGGCACTCCTCACACTCTGGAGGCTACTGCCGCCAATAAAGATCTACAGGAAAATCTTGGCGCCTCGGCTCATTTGATCCATGGATCTTCCGAAGGTAGGTTCTCTATAACATATTGCCCAGGCTCAGAGATGTCTCGTGAGGAGATAGAGGGAGTTGGATTCAATTATGGAAGCCTGTGGGATATGCTTGCACGATATCCTGTCGATAAAATGAAGGATGGCTGGAATGTCATGCCGGACGGCGAGGAGATATATTATATTTCCAATCCTGCCCTCGGCCTATGGGCTTATAAGGAAAGATTTAAAGATTAATTTAATATGCAACCAGTATCAGACATCGGATTGATAGGTCTCGCTGTCATGGGCGAGAACCTGGCGTTGAACATGGAAAGCAAGGGGTTCCATGTGAGCGTGTACAATCGTACGGTCGAGAAAGTCGACCATTTCATGGAAAACAGAGGTAAGGGCAAGAATTTCTACGGGGCTCATTCCTTGGAAGATTTCATAGCTTCGTTGAAAGCTCCTCGTAAGGTATTCCTCATGATCAAGGCCGGCCAGCCCGTGGACGATTTTATCGAGCGCCTTATCCCGCTTTTGGACAAGGGTGACATAATCATTGATGGTGGCAACACTCATTTTCCTGACACTGCCCGTCGTACTGAATACGTCGAGAGTAAAGGACTCCTGTACATCGGCACTGGGGTTTCCGGAGGCGAGGAAGGCGCCCTGAAAGGCCCTTCCATGATGCCAGGCGGCTCTCCGGCAGCATGGCCTTACGTGAAACCTATATTCCAGGCAATCAGCGCCCATGTCGAAGACGGCACTCCTTGCTGCGACTGGGTTGGCAAAGGAGGGGCTGGTCACTTCGTGAAAATGGTGCACAATGGCATTGAATATGGCGACATACAGCTAATCTGCGAGTGCTACCAGATAATGAAAGACTATCTGGGGATGAGCAACGAGGAGATGCACGAAGTGTTCGCAGAGTGGAATAAAGGCGACCTGGACAGCTATCTGATCGAAATTACAAGAGACATACTTGCGAAAAAAGATGATGAAGGCAGGTATGTCATAGACTATATCCTAGACACTGCCGGCCAGAAAGGCACAGGAAAATGGACGTCTGAAGCTGCTTTAGATGCTGGGGTTCCGCTTACGCTCATCAGCGAGGCTGTTTTCGCCCGCTGTCTCTCTGCTCAGAAAGAAGAGAGGGTGGCTGCATCGGAGATATTGGAAGGTCCGCGTCCTGAGATATTCAAAGGCGATAGAAAAGCCTTCCTGGAGAACCTCCGAGAGGCATTATTTGCTTCTAAAGTGGTCTCATACGCACAAGGCTTCACCCTGATGCGGGCCGCCGCGAAGGAATATTCATGGAACCTCAATTATGGTGGCATCGCCCTGCTCTGGAGGGGCGGATGCATCATTCGCAGCGTATTCCTAGGCAAGATAAAAGAGGCATTCGACAAGAACCCTGACATCGCCAACATATTGCTGGATCCATATTTCAAGGATAAACTTGCCGCTGCTCAGCAAGGCTGGAGGAAAGTCATTGCCGCAGCGGTAGAAAGCGGCATCCCAGTGCCAACCCTGTCTTCTGCCCTTGAATATTACGATGGCTACCGTTGCTCTCGCCTCCCTGCTAACCTCCTGCAGGCGCAGAGGGACTATTTCGGAGCTCACACTTACGAGCGCACAGACCGTCCGCGCGGAGAATTTTTCCACACCAATTGGACTGGTCACGGCGGCGACACCGTTTCCGGAACGTACAATGCTTAATGATATGAAAATTGACAAATATTCATTCGGCGTCGGTGACCGTTTCGCACATGAGGGCATAGCCCAGCTTAGAGCATTACTCAAGGCAGAAAAAGATTTTGGCGTGCATTTCGTGCCTGTCTGGAACAAATCGAACAGGGAGCATCAGATAGTGGGAACAGAACCGCTGAGTACTCGCCAGGAAGCAGATGCGGCTGTTAAGGCTCTAGGTTACAATGGCCAGTATTTCGTTGATGCCGATCATATAAATATCTCTAATGTTGATAGATACATAGAAGTATCTGACTTCTTCACAATCGATGTCGCGGATCATATTGGAAGACCATCTGATGTGAAGTCTGTAAATGGATTTGTTGACGAGAACAGACGATTCATCGGCACCATTAGGATACCTGGCATAGAGCCTTTCGATGTCACTGAGGAAGAGTTGAGAGCTATAGCTGACCGTTATCTGTCTGCTATCAAAGAGGCCGGACGTATCTACAGGCATATTGCTGAGAAGAAGGGTGCGGATAATTTCGTGACTGAGGTTTCGATGGACGAGGTTGATAATCCTCAAAGCCCTGTGGAAATCTTATTCATTCTGAGTGCTCTAGCAAATGAAGACATCCCTCTTCAGACTATCGCTCCTAAATTCACTGGACGTTTCAACAAAGGAGTAGATTACAGGGGGAATTTGCTGCAGTTCGAAAAAGAGTTCGAGGAGGATCTTCTCGTGATTGATTTTTGCGTGAAAGAGTTCGGCATGAGCGAGAATCTGAAACTCAGCATTCATTCTGGTTCCGATAAGTTCTCGATTTACCCGATAATGGGCCGCCTGCTAAAGAAATACGATAAAGGAATCCATATCAAGACAGCCGGTACCACATGGCTAGAAGAAAACATCGGATTAGCATTAGCTGATCCTGAGGCTCTGAAGCTTGCGAAACGCATTTATGTTGGTTCACTTAGCCGCATGGATGAGCTTACGATTCCTTATGCAGCTGTTATAGATGTTGATAGAAATGCCCTGCCATCTCCTGACGAGGTTGAGAAATTTGATGCTCAGAGGTATGCTAGAACACTTCGTCACAATGGAGAAGATCCGTTTTATAATCCCTCTTTCCGTCAACTGATTCACGTAAGCTATAAGATTGCTGCCGAGTTGGGAAACGAGTATTATCCGGCATTGGAGCGACATTCGGATGTAATAGGCGAGCAAGTGATAGACAACCTCTGCAACAGACATATTAAAAGACTTTTAAATTTTTAGGAATATGAGATATTCATTTGACGATTTGAAAGGACGCAACTGCGTCATCACTGGAGGTTTCGGCGTCATCGGGACTGCACTCACTCGCGGGCTGGCGGAAGCAGGGGTGAATCTTGCCGTCATCAGCCGCTCGAAAGATAACCCTGAAAAAGGTGAGGCCATATCCAAGGAGTTCGGCATTAAATGCTTGGGCATCTCTGCCAGCACCCTGGACAAGGCAGAACTGGAGGCAGCCTTGGAGGATATTCACGCAAAACTTGGGAAAGTTGACATTCTGATAAACTGCGCAGGTGGAAACTCTCCGAAGGCAACCTGCAAGGTAGAGCAGATGACCAAAGATGATGATTTGGCAGATACCTTCTATGGGCTGGATATGGCAGGTTTCGATTTCGTATTCGACTTGAATTTCAAAGGGACGCTGCTGGCCACAATGGTTTTTACCAAGGATATGCTTGAGGCAGGGAAGGGGAATGTGCTGAATATCTCCTCTATGAACTCCATCCGCCCTCTGACGAAAATTCCAGCATACTCTGCGGCGAAAGGAGCCATAAACAACTTCACCCAGTGGTATGCCGTGCACGTGGCGGAGATGGGCATTCGCTGCAACGCCATAGCTCCAGGATTTTTCCTTACCAATCAGAACCGTTTCCTGCTGACCGATGAGGCTACGGGCGAACTTAAGCCAAGAGGGAAAAAGATAATTGCGAATACACCTACCCATAAGTTCGGTGAGCCTGAGGATCTCGTTGGCACGATGCTCTACCTCCTCAGCGACATCTCCTCATTCGTCACTGGCGTAATCATTCCAGTCGACGGCGGCTACAGCGCCTTCGGTGGAGTGTGACGCAATATTTCCTTACCTCGCAAAAGTTCAAGGAACGTCAAAATTCTATGGGATTTTTATGCAAATCTAAAGTTTAATTTTATGTTTGCATAAAACCGGGAAAGTCATGACTGAATGCTCGTAGTTGTTAGTTCTTCAGACAATCTGAATGTGGTCTGTGCACGGGACCAGTTTCTGAGAACATCTCAAGGTTCGCTTATACCATGGGAACAGATAACCACTTGGCATTAAACAAGACCTCTCAAGCGGCAAGACGTTAGTTTTCTCTTGCCAATGATGTACCAGAATGCATCTGAATATTGCCTGATAGTCACTGTGGTCACAAAGGATTCATCCATGCCCTCGCCCAGAAGCACGAGAGAATTACATTCATCGGCAACGGCATAGTGCCACAGGCTGGCTTGTAATGAAGAGCCTTGTCGCCCACCCGGTTTCCAGAACGGGGGTTGGCAATGGGAACAGTCTCCTCAGCGCTTATAATGAATGTCAATGT
>ONBM01000097.1 GCA_900316045.1 uncultured Bacteroidales bacterium
TGTCGAGGCGGGCTGCACAGAAGTGCGCAGGGAAGGGCATGTCTCGACATCGAGGCCTCCCAAGAGCCACGTTGTCGACCATCACCCCTTTGCAGAGCCTCCGGGAGGACATACTCCGACAGCGCTTTGCGAAATTCTACCACTCTCATCCTGAACGATCAACGCTACTCATTCTAAACAACCTCCCCGTCATCCTTTACCGACCCACACCGTCATCGCGAACTTGGTCATCCAGAACGCTCCACCTCGTCATCCCAAGCCTTCCACCCCTTCATCCAGAGCTGATTCCGTTCCTGCGTTTGCAATTGTCGGGCGAGCATGTTTGCGTCAGAAGGTGCGACACGATATACTGCCCTGCCCAGCCCCATTTTGAAAAACGCGTGCTTACCGTCCGACATCAATGCTGTCCAATCCAAAACAGCCCTATTGCCGAAGGCATACAAGTAAACGTAAAATGATGGCAGAATGTTACATCACTCCACGAATTTTACGATTACGCTGATGCGGATATCATATGCCGGCAGCACCACATGAGCCTGAGCATGATGACACAGAAAGAAGCTGAGCCCATGGAAGTGAAGATACTGAGGAATAGCTGCCGGAGGAAAGCAATCAGACAGGAGGCGCTTGGAAGTATGGCGTAGAAACTATAACTTTAGTGACATTAGCAGTGGACAGGAAACCTGGTAAGGAGAGTAAGTCAGAATCAGGACTTAACTTCAAAATGGCGATTTGAGACCGGCCGCTAAAGCGGAAGCAAGCAGAGGGGAACCTCAATCCACGATAATATATTAATCAGCGTTTCATTTTTCAGGGAATGACGAGCCATGAAATCAAGAAAAGGGATTGCAGCCGAGAAGAAAGCAAGTTTCAAATTCAACTGCGCACAAGCGGTTTTGACGACTTATGGTGACCTGACCGGTTTGGACGAGACTGCCGCCATGAACATATCCGATGGCTTTGCCGCCGGAATGACGACCATGGAGGGTACCTGCGGCGCATTGATCGGTGCTGGTATGGTGCTGGGATTGGTCAATAAGGACAAGAGCAAAACAATGAAGCAGATGAGAGAAATCATGAAGAAGTTCGAAGAACGCAACCAGGCCACGCAATGCAGGCAGTTGAAGGGAGCAGATACCCGCGTGGTGCTTCGTCCATGCCCCTTATGTGTGTCCGATGCCTGTGAATTCCTGGAAAAAGCGATTGACGTAGAATCGTTTGATATGAAATGAAGGAGACAATCGCATGAATGTGTTCGACATGAAGTTCTCGAAGGTGTTTCCCTTGCTTGTCGCCAAGGCGGAACGCAAGGGACGCAGGGCTGAAGAGGTGTATGCCGTTGCGGCGTGGCTGACAGGCTACGGACGGGAAGAGCTCAACCGGTTACTCAATAGCGACATCACCTATGGCGATTTCTTTGATAATGCTCCGCAAATGAATCCTGACCGGAAGAACGTGAAAGGAAAAATCTGCGGTGTACGCATCGAGGAGATTGAAGATTCGAAGATGCGCGACATGCGTATACTGGATAAACTGGTCGATGAGATTGCAAAAGGAAAGCCTGTGGAGAAGATACTCAATGAGCTTTGAGGATATTTACTCCGCTGTCCACATTTTGCCATGTAAGTCCTGAAACAAAGGTACGACATTCTTATGATACCATGGCATCTCTCATATTCATGGCATTGTCGGCTTTTTGCAGCATGGGTAAGGAATTGGGAGTATGGAAATTTGCATTTTTTTGAAAAATCGGCATGAAATTGAAAAAATCTAAAGACTGTCCTGCGATTTGACACAATTTTTATGTATTTTTACTCGCAGACTGATATGAAAGACTGACGCATTACGGAGAATGGACAAAGAGGCACAAGAGGGACTTACTTCAATCGGATAGGACTGCGGTCCTAACTTACCAATTTCAGTTTCTCGATTGCCTCATATTATTGACAAGGTCAAGGCCGGCATAATTCTGCTCTATCGTTGAGACAGACATGCAACCTGTCGCTGCCGGCCAATTACCTTTTAATTGATAACGCTATGAATAACAAGTCTTTGACTAATGTGGCACTGCGCTACCGTGCTGTGTTCCTCGGCATCAACCGCGAGGACATCGACATGGCTTCTGAAGCCTCCGTGCCTGTATTGGCATTCGTCGCCCGCCTGAAGGAGAATGGTTTCGGCGTCAGTGAGGAACTGCTTCATGCCTTGAATGCCGTATCAGTCGACCGCCTTGCGGAGATTACGGAGAGCGTAAATGATGTGATGGGTGTCAAACTCAACTGGGCACCGCTCGTCAGGAGGTGGAATGTGCCGACAGGTGAAACCCGTGCCGACCATCTTGTCACATGGCTTGCCAACATCTTCGGCGAAGAGTCTGGTTTCAAGGGAACCAGACTTCCTTGCGGACACTTTATTCCAGAAGGGACCTTCCCCCTCGAGCGCTATAATGGTTGTCCGTTCTGCGGTACTCCTTTCATGACTGCAGACTTCGTCAATAAAGGGCAGGGGACTAAGCTGAAGATGCTGAGACTGTTCACTGCCGCTGATATGAAGCACGTGTTCATATCGCTCCTCGCTTCAACAACTCCTCTGGATGCTACACAGAAAGATTCTTTGGAGCAGTTGTTGCGTGTATTTCCTCTGCCCGAGGATGCCGATATCACGATGAAGGAAACGGCCATGCTCGTCGTCAAGCTCTTGACAGAACAGAATAAGGCCAGCGAGGCATCAAAGCTCTTGAAGACTCCCGCCGATGTGCTGCGTTATCTGTGGTACGAGAAGACAGGCTATGTCCAGATTATAGAGCCGAAGACGCTTGTGGCGCATGCACGCAAGTTGTATTACCACATGTGGGGACCTCTTGATCATGGTGCGGATGCCGCCGAGGGCATGAAAGAAAAGCTCAAGCTCAAGTATGACCGTAAGGCCTGTCTGCGTGTGGCATTGTGGCTGAACGCAATTCCTATGACGGCCATTAAGGCAGCCGAGGACATGAACCCGAAGCGAGGAATGTGGGTGCGCATGATCCGTGCGCTCCGCCTCGGTGAGTACTCCCGCAAGAAAGGCTTCGACCATCTGGCAGAGATTCTCGATGTGTTCTACAAGCAGAAATACTCTACCTGGCAGGGACGTGTGGATAAGGCTCGCTCAGAAAATGATGCAGACAGAACCCTGGCATTGCTGAAAGAGAGACCGGGTCTTTTTGCACGTTGTCTGTTTGCATCCATGCTCCGTTTCGGCAGCGACAAAGTGCTTCATGCATTCGACGAGATTGCTGACAAGTTGCCTTCCCGTCTGTTGTTGTCGCTGGGAAATGCTGCTGACAGCTACTTCGACCCCAAAGAGACGCGTCTGGCCCGTCCCCTTACCGGCGTCATCCGAAAGATAGGACCGAACAAGCTCTTGACCCTTTATGGCGATGATGAACGCAAGACAATGGCTGAAGCAGTTAACGGTCTATTTAGAGATTCCATGACAAGACGTTTCGCATCTCGGCAGGTGGAGGCGAAGACAATCTATGTCGATCCGTCTCTGTATGATATTCCTGTCAGCGTCGGCGACCGCACTACGACCATCCAGGATGCATCCTGCGCCTTGATGGGAACACGCTTCCCCGTAGAAGGCGAAACCGTGCGTCTGTTCCTCCAGTGGGGAAAAGGCTTGCACAAGCAGGCCCTCGACATGGATTTGAGCTGCCGTATCGCCCTTCCGGACAACAAGACAGAAGAATGTGCATACTATAACCTTACCTGCGTAGGCGCCAAGCACTCAGGGGACATCCGTTCCATTCCTGAAATGGTCGGGACTGCCGAGTATATCGAACTGTCGATTCCGGAACTGGAAGCTGCAGAGGCCAGGTATGTCACTTTCACCTGCAATGCCTATTCTGCAGGTGCGCTCTCTCCGAACCTTGTCGTCGGCTGGATGGACTCTTCCGAACCGATGGTGATATCTGAGGATAGCGGAGTCGCCTATGACCCTTCCTGTGTTCAGCATATGGTGCGCATCAGCGAGAGCAATCTTTCCAAGGGTCTTGTATTCGGTGTGCTCGATGTGGCGAATCACGAAATCATCTGGCTCGAAATGCCGTTCATGTCACAGACATTGGGAGGTGCCGACAGTGAGTCCGTCGAGGCTCTGCTTCGTAAACTGGAGACCAAACTCACTATCGGACAGCTCCTTGACATCAAGATCAAAGCTCAGGGGCTTACTGCAGTGGAGTCGGTTGAGGATGCGGATGAAGCTTATACCTATGAGTGGGCACTCAACCCCGCTGACGTGGCAAAGCTTCTGAATCCGTAACTCTAACTGCGGTGACCGAGTCATCCTTAACTATGCTCCCCGTCATCCTTAACTATACTCCCAGTCATCCCGAACGTCCCGCCCTGTAACCCTGAACGGCCCACCCTGTCATCCAGCACGACCCGCCAAGTCATCCTGAACGTCCCGCCCTGTAACCCTGAACGTCCCACCCTGTCATCCAGCACGACCCGCCAAGTCATCCAGCACGACCCGCCAAGTCATCCTGAACGTCCCGCCCTGTAACCCTGAACGGCCCACCCTGTCATCCCGAACGTCCCGCCAAGTCATCCTGAACTTGATTCAGGATCTGTTCTTCGCAAGCCTAGATTCCGGATCGAGTCCGGATGACGGGGAAAAACGAGCCCAAATTCCTGGTCAAGCCAGGATGACTGGGATAAACAAACCCAGATTACTGGTCAAACCATCGTGAAAAACGAGGCTTACGGTAACGCTGAAGTCACTGTGGTCACAAAGGATTTATCCATGTACTCGCCCAGAAGGACGAGAGAAAACACATTTATCGGCAACGGCATAATGCCACCGGCTGGCTTGTAATGAAGGAATGCGTCGCCCACCCGGTTTCCAGAACAGTGGTTAGCAATGGGAACAGTCTCCTCAGCGCTTATAATGAATATCACCGTTGCCTACGATTTACTTCGCCGACAAGATCTGTCTCTCGCCGAACTATTTTATAATGAATGTCACCGTTGCCTACGATTGTGAATAGTCCTAACCTATCTTCACGGTTTCACAA
>ONBM01000046.1 GCA_900316045.1 uncultured Bacteroidales bacterium
ACATTGCCGTCTTTGTCGAACATCATGTTGTTAACTTTCGTGTCACAGTGGCATATTCGTTTTGGAAGCTTGCCTTCACGATGCAACTGCTCAGCCTTGCACATCTCCTCTCCATATTTGTCAATTTCGGAAAGAATCTTGTGCAGCTCCTGGCTCTCAGAATGGTCATCCTCGTGAAGCCTTCCGGCTTTGTCCTCCTGGACTGCCTGCACCAGCTGGCGAAGCCTTAGCTCCATGTTGTGAAAGTCCGGAATGGTCTCTCCCAGTTTGTCGGGGAGATCGGTGAGCATCGCCTCGAAGTTGCCGAATGCCTCCCCGGCCATCTCTGAGTAATGAGGATCGACAGTCTCGTACGTATAGGCATCTGGGATGAATACGGAAACTCTCCAGTATTTCTGGCCATCGAAGTAATATGTCTTCGGATTTTCGCTGATGAGCACATCCAATTTCTCTCCCTCGGACTTCAAAGGGATGAATCGCAAGACTCTGCGTTTGATGTCTTTCTCGCCACATGCCTCGAGTTTCTTCCGGATGTGCCTCGTGACTGCCTCGATGTTGCTCTGGAGCAAATCTACGTCGGTGAACACCGCATTGTTTATCCTCTGAAGCACATAATCATCGCCATCGCCCTTAGTGGCAACTTTATATGTGTCATTTATAAGACCATTTCCTAGAGGCTTGATATCTTTAATTTCGCCCTCTATGGCGAATTTTTTCACGATTTCAACGAGATTTTCCATGTCTGGTTATATTTTAGCCATCAAATTTACTGATTTTTCTTTAAGTTTGCGAATATATGGAATTATATGAATATGCCAGGCCTGCTCTGATGTCAGGCAAGAAGATACTTTATTTGCACGGCTTTGCCTCAAGCGGTGCGACGGGAAGCGTCGGCACCCTGCGGCTGCTTATGCCGGAATGCCAAGTGATTGCGCCAGACCTGCCCGTGGAACCTTCCGATGTTATGAATATGCTGACGGCATTAGTCGCCTCGGAGAAGCCTGACCTCGTCATCGGGACGTCGATGGGAGGGATGTATGCTGAAATGCTTTATGGAATAGACAGGATTCTGGTGAACCCTGCATTCCAGCTTGCGGATACAATTCTTAAGCATAACGGCTTGGGTCGCCAGGATTTTCACAATCCGCGCGCCGACGGACAGATGTCGTTCCTGATAACGAAAGGTATGATAGAAAGTTTCCGGGAGGTTTCCTCGCATTGTTTCGAAAAGGCTTCAGAAGACTCCGCCAGGGTATATGGGCTATTCGGCATTCATGACGACTTGGTGCATACGTTCGACCTTTTCTCCCGGCACTATCCTCAGGCCATTCGCTTCGATGGCGAGCACCACTTGAACGATGATGCCATTCTCCATTCGCTCCTGCCTGTCGTCCAGTGGATTGATGATCGTCAGAGGGGAGTCTCCCGCAGGGTCATTGTAATTGCACTGGGCGACAAGATAGTGAATCATTCCAGCGGCTTCCGGAAAGCAGCGGAGATTTTATCACAGTCGTACGACATTCATATTCAGGCATCTGTGCCTTACAACCATCCATCTGGGATTTCCGATGCTGCCAATAGGGATGACAGGAAGCCATGGGATAGCATGGGCTGTGCAGATATTTTTTCTTGGTGCGAACGCGAGCTGGGCGTGCCAGTATGGAACAGGGTCACCATAACGAACCATAAAGAATTACTCCTCGCGGATTACCTGATTGACGGCGAGCCTGGCGTGAATGGCGGTTGTCCGACCGATGACAGTCCGGCAGGCTTCATGGGCACTCTCATCGAATACGGCTCCGATGCCTTCAAGTCCTGGGAAGACATCATTGCCTATTTCTCCCGCCTCGGCGGGCAGTGATGTGCTATCGGATGCTATTTACGAGGTCAGTCGCTCAGCCGTTTGACCGTCTTGGTTATTTCTTTCCTTAGTCTTTCTGCGCAGTTTGACGTTTCAAGATAATCATTCAGGTCGTCTTTGATGGCTGCTCTAACGGATGAGCGGTTGTACCAGCCGAGGGTTTCAGCTGCTGCTACCCTGAGTTCTTCAGGCTCATCACTGCCCTTCACTATGTCCAGCATAGGCTCGACTGCCTTAATATACCTATTGTTCCTGAATGTCCTTATCGCAGACATGCGTTTCTTGGAAGATGCTGACTCATCGGACAAGGTTTCAACATTGCTGTCGAAATATTCATGGCCGCTGATGATCTGAATTGCATCTTCCGCCTGCATCTGAACCCTTGTCAGCTCGGGGTGGGAGGACTTCAGGGTTTCAAGGGAAGAGAGGATTTCATCTCCGCTGCCATATTCGGCACTGAAAAGGCATGCATCCCTGACCACAAGCTCGAAAGGGTCTTTCAGCGCCGTCAGGATAGCCTCGCTGGAATTAGCATCTGCAAGGGAGCGCAGCACATCAAATGCGGTAACCCTTACCGGCCAGGATTGGTCATTCTTGAGCATGTCCAGAGCCTCGTCCGAAATAGAAGCAGCGTTTTTGCTGCCTTCCAAGGCTGAATATCCCAGATGCGCTATTCCCAGGCCTCTTTCAATGTAGGATGTGACGTCTTCTTTCTTCTTGCCTTCCTTCAGGTAGTTCCGCCAAGTCTTCTCATTCAGGGCATTCGCCGTAAGGTCGAATGATAGCCTGTCCCTCAGCCGTTCTTCGGACTTGTCATGCGGAGTGAACCTGTATGTGGGGTCTCCGATAAGATGTGCCTCCAGGTAAGGGACTTCCTTGTGCCACTGCCCGATGCGGAGGCCAATTGACAGCATGCCCATCATCTTGTCTTCAAGCTTGTCCTGAAGCACATTCACCGTGTTCCCCTGTGCCACCACGCAATCTCCATCCCCAAATACGTGGACTCCTGCCACATAGCCGTCCGGATTATGGAATGACCCATTGTAGCAAGCATTGAATATCACGAACTTGGGATTGCTTCTGACGTCTATCATCTCTTCCTGGAAGATGTTAGCGTTCCGCTCCTTGACAGAGCCGGCTACCTCAATCTCTGCCATGGCCGAGTCCGACAAGACCTTTCTGTTCAGATGAAAGATGGAATCGAGAGCTTCGTGCAGGAATGCCTCCTCGTCTTCCGTGCCTTTCACCCGCTCGTACTCTCTGGCAAGAACCTGCTTGATAATGAATAGGTTCGCATCGGCATCTGTCGAGTAGTTTTCCCAATTGATATACTGAGTCTCAGGAGCCCCGTGTTCGGAGAACTGGAATATGTCTGTTCCTTTTCTCTGAAGTTCGGAAAAGAGCGTCCATTTCATCTGCGGATCCTGATAGTGAGTCATGAAAGTGTTGCCGGAAGAATGCTTGAAAGCATAAGGGAAGAATTCCTTGTATTCCACGGCTTTCTGCCTCCAAATGTTCAGGTCGTCGGAATTGTAGCTGTCTCCGAAGAAGAAAGATATCTTGTCGAGATATTCGGAAGACTTGTGCGCTTCCACCACTTTCCTGAGATATTTCTTCATTAATGAATATTTCATATTGGCATCCTGCCCTTTCAGCATGATGGCTGGAACCCTCATCCTTGCAGAATAAATGTCTGGTCTTAGATGCTGGGCTCCTTCTTCGGAGAGTCTGTAGAAGAACCGTCCGGCGCAGGTGGTGTCTTTCCCTAAGAAATCGAACTTGAGGTCGAAATCATCGTAGAATCGATCCGAGGCCACGCTTGATTCTTGCGGAGGAAAAGTAGATTCGTTCATCTTGAATGCTGTCGTAAGGTGCTGGCCTTCGCGAACCATGACTATCGGGACATCTCCGACAAGAACAATCCCCTCCAGAGGGCATTTCCTGTCGGATGCAAGATCTAATATGGCGGCTTTCACTTCGTCAGGATTCTTCCAGTCCCTGGCTACGATTTTTGCCTGAAGCCCCTCGGAGATAAGTATGTCGCGATATGCTTCCAGTTCTTTCGTGCATTCCTGAAAAGTTTTATTGTCAGCAATGATTCCGAAAGAAGTCTTGCGCGGTCCGGCGAATGATGCGATGCAGGCCGTCATGGCAAAGAAAAAGAGTATTGTGTTTGCTATAGTTCTCATATTCAGTATTTTCTGTATTCATTCAACCTGGCTATGGATTTCCTTATCTCCCAATCAATTGCTCCAGGATATTTCCCGACCATTTCTTCCAGTCCGGAGACGATTCCAGAGCGGTTCCATGCATGTATGTACCATCCTAGGATTTCTGCGCTGCTGATACGCACGTCGTCAGGCAGGCTATCGTCCGATACAAGCTGGAGAAGGTTGCCTGCATATTCAGGATATGGATAATTCTTCATCATCTCAATCAGCCTGGCTCTTCTCTTTCCATCCTTATCGAACAGACCGCTGATGATATATTTCTTCATTCCGATAGATTTCAGCACTTTATCTCTTCCGTACCATGAGTTGTCGCTGAGTTTCCCTTCCTTCCCTGGCGTCGTGAATATGAAATCTTCCCCAGAACGGACCTTGTCGAATTCTTCAAGGAACAGGCTGTCTCTGAAGAAAGGAGCGTTGTTCTCTATGTTGAAGGCTATCCTCTTTGCGTTAGCGTCCGCAAAATACTGTCTGGCTAGGAGTTCGGCATCCGAATCTTCGCCCCTCATGCCTAGGAACGTGACTACTTTTCTCCTTATGTATTCGTAAGGATCGTCAAGCGCCACTCTCATTGCCTGAGGCAGCTCTGGCGTGTCGTAATACTGGAGGAGCTTCAGGCATTGAAGCCTCAGCATGTATGAATCACTGCTTTCGTATGTGTCCAGCAGCAGTTTCGGCATCCCCTCAGCATTCAGCATGCTGCATTTTTGTAGAGCCAGCCCGCGTATATCCAACGGGTATTTTTCATTTGTATATTCCTTCCAGTAGCAAGGATCGTCGTTGGACAGGTCCGGTCGATGGAAATCGGAATGGAAATGGAATGTTGGATCGCCCATGACATGTGATTCCAGGATCGCGCTCATCTGATGCCACTCGCCAATCGTGTATCCCAGCGTCATCATTCCAAGAAGATAGCTGGAATGCTTGTCCTGGAGCACGTTCACGGAATTTCCGATTGCGGCGATGCTGTTGCCTTTGCTGAATATGTAACGGTTGGCGATGCAGTCGGATTCCCTGAAGTCGGCATTGTAGCAGGCGTCGAAGATGGAAACCCTTACTGCAGGATTGGCGGCCCTGACATCGCTGAGGACTATGCCAAGTTTCAGGTCCGCCAGCGAATCAGCGCGGACTACATCCGGGTCGAAAGCATCGACCACCCATGTGGAATCTATCTCAGGATATTTTTTGAGCATGTACGCCTTCGCCTCCTCCTCGCTCTCTCCGTATCTGACATGGTTCCTTGCGACTGCCCTGATCGACAATCTTGCGGAATTATAGGCCTCTTCATCGTCATTGGCTATCGGGGCGCTCTGAATCCATTGACGGTCCGGAGTCCCATGGTGGTGGAACAGGAACAGGTCCAGTGAAGGGTCTGCGGCAGTTCTCAAAAGGGTGTCCTTGATGTAGGGATATTGATGGAATTGGAAGAACTTTGCGCCATCGATGTTTTTGAAGGCATCTGGAATCTGCTCGCGAAGCGTTATTCCTTCATCTTTCCACGCAATCATGCAGTCTGAGAAAGAGCCTGCTCCCGTGTATGAAGCTACCCTGTCAAGAGTGTTCTCCCTATCTTCGGACTTGAGTCTTACCACCTTCCTGAGATATTCAGAAAGTTCCTGATGCTTGTCGCCATAGTCTGCGGAAGGTTTTATCCTGCCACTGAATATGTCGCATTGGATTCTCTGCCGGCCTTCCGGAGACAAATCATAATAGAAAAACTGGGTCTCTACGGAATCCCGCTTCACGAAATCGAATTTCAGGTCGAAATCATCATAAAATCTGTCGGAAGGCACGGAGGTGTCTCTCCATGGAAAAGATTTGCTGTTTTCATCCATCTTGAAAGCGGAAGTGAGGAACTGCGCTTTCCTGATCATGGGGATTGGAATGTCTCCGATGAAAACCACGCCGGCAAGATTCTTTTGGGAGTACCATTTGCGAATCGAGTCTCGCACCGCCTCAGGCGTAGCCCATGCGTCATGAGCCACGAATGAAGCGAAGCCGTCGGCTTGCACAGACTTGGCATACGCCAGGATTTCTTCTGAACACTTGCCCCAGCTCTCGTCATCGACAATTATCGCAAATCCGTTTCTGCTGTCAGCGAATGCATTGAAGAACAATAAGGAAAGTATTAATATGAAAGTCAGTCGTCTCATGTCGCTAGAATATTATTCCGAATGTGAATGCTGTGAGCAGTCTCTTGTCACCAACCAGAATGCTTGCGTCATCGTAATTGGAGTCTCCCACGGTATTGAAATAGAGGGCGCTAAGATCGAATTTATAGTTTACTTTCTTCCTGTTCAGAGTGTAAGCTATCCTTGCCCCGGCTTTAAGGTAATCGTCCGACATGTAGGTCATGTCCCCCCTATAGAGTTCTTGGATATTGCTGCCTTCAGAAGCATCGAATCCTTCATATCTTGCATCGATGTTGGCTCCATATCCGAGGGCGGCTTTCAGCAGCCATGAGCCATTGTGCTGCTTTATCTGCCTGGCGATGAATACCTCGCTCAGAAGCGATGACCAGTTCCATCTGGTAAAAGGCAGGAAATAGACATCATTCTCATAATCATATCTGATTTTCGCTCCCGCATCCCAGTCGAAGCCTTTCTCATCTTTCCCGAATTGATGGTCAAAAGATGCGTCCCATGATAATCTCTTGAAATTGCTCATGTGATTGGTTACGACTTCTTCCCAGCGCTGGTTATTCAGCTCCTGATTGAGAATCTGTACTACTTCAAGGCCAGCAGTCTCCCTGTAATTCCAAGTCAGGTCTATTTTGTCGGCAAGCGTGCTTCCTAGAAGAATCTGAAGATGCCACTTCAGCATGTCGCTTTCCGTATTGCCCATTGCCCTTGGCAGGCTTGGCTGCTGTTTCGCCTTGATTTTCCTGAAATTATATTCAAGTTCCGTCACCAATTTGTAATCTCCGTCGTAGCCGGCCTGTAAGGCACCGCCATAAAGATCCGTTTCGTAATACATCGTTTTGAGGCCGGCATTTCCGCCGACTGTGGTCTCTTGCGCATAGCCCAAGCCACGTGAAAGCCAGACAGGCTGATCCTGACGATAGTTGACGTTGGATGGTTCGCCTCTTTCGAAGGCGTTTTCGTATTGCCCGCTCAAACCAACGCAGAAATCGTCGCTGACCTGTACGAAGACGGAAGGCAGAACTCTTACATCGTAAGAATATGTCTCCACTCTGGGGTCTTTCTGCTTTGCTCCGACACGGCTCAGATACGAGACTTCGGCGCCAAATGTCAGATGATCCCAGATGACAGGCGTGGAGATTTTCGTGCGCATGTCGTATTCCTGACGATTCCATCTGCTCGGTGTTTTGTCTGCCACGAAATATGGCATGTCCTCCGGCACATCGTATGTCATGGCATTGTAATTCACTCTGCCATCGAAGATGTTCCTGAATGCGAAGTCTCCCCAGAACAGGAATTTCCCGACTCGGGCGGCTCCGTCTGTCTCGACTGAGACTTGATTGGATGTCGCAGCTTCCTGCTGATGGTGCCAGCCACCGTATTTCCCGTTATAGGTCGCCCCAAGGTTGCTGTACATCGTAAGAGGGTGGAAATTCAAAGCGGCCGAGTTGTTGGTGTTGAACCACAAGGAATTTCTGAAATTATCCTCAAGCAGAACCATGTTGTTTATTTCCTGTGCTCTTGCTGCCATGCCGGACATGGCGATGAACACGCTTATTGCAATTATTGTCTTTTTCATAATTATTTCTCCCAAGTGTTCCATGAAGGCTTTTTTGTGTTGTAGCGGCGATGTACAGGCTTGTCAAACACTTCGAAGTCATTCGTCGAATTGTTCGTGTCCTGGAAAGTAGGAGAGCCGTCTTCCATTTCTCCTGAAACCTTTCTTGCGAAGCTAAGATTGTGGTAGCCGCCTCCGGCAATATTGAAGCCGGCGTCAAGCGCTGCCGGCAAGTGCAGTTTGTCACCATCTGAAATATTACCCTTCCACTGCACTGCGTCGTAGATGTCGTCTATCAGCACCTCGCGTGCGGCCTCCGAGCCATTGAGTGTCGAGATGAAATTCGCATTCTCCAGAGGCTTTGAAGGCTTGAACATGATTATGTCGCTATTGTAAACGGAGATCAGCCACTGAGGCATGTCATAGCCTCCGGCATTGATGACCCTCTGCATGTTTATGGCAGGGCCATCGTTGATGACTATCCCGTTCCAGAGCGTCCTCTCCTTCTCTATGGCTTCGAATTCGCAGCCGGAATTGTCAATCGACGAGGCTCCCCCAAGGCTCTCGGCAGTATGATTTGTTGCCCATTGAGCTATCGATGCCGATTCCCCAGGGGCAAGAGGATAGTCAGTGCCGGATCCGGGTATCTGCCAAACTATTTCTACGAAGACATATTTCCCTGCATCAGGAATATCCCATTGGTATACGACAGAGTAATCCCAGTTCGCGTAGACTGTCTCTGCGAAGCAAATTCCATCCAGGTAGACCGTCTCTGGCCCGTTATTGTAGATTTCGTAGAACTGGTCTCTGAAATACCATCCTGGACTGCCGTTGATATATATCTCCTTGAATAGTAATGATGATATCTTGGCAGACTGGACTGGAATCTCGTATGAATCGCCGTCAGATATGAATGAGGCGGATCTGGTCGATCCTGACAGCATGTAGACGAAAGCTCCATTCTTGGTCTGTGCTTTAACATTGACCGAATACAGCCCGGGAACAAGGCCTGGGACAGAGGCTCGCCCATCGCTGCTGTTGACCGTCGAGGAAAGATTGGAAAGATTGTTGGTCAGCGTAACTTCATAGCTGACAGGGCGGACGACTTCTGGATCCAGTCCGCTTTCGTCTATCACTATGCTGGCAGTGACGCTTTCGACCTTTTCTCTTTCAGCACACCCTGCAAGCAAGAACCCGGTGGCAATAATATATAGAAATATCCTTTTCATGACCATAGTTATTTAATGTTGACCTTCAGTTCGAATCCGAAATAGATCGGGGTGTCAGAAGCCAGTTCGATTTTGTTTCCTCCGTTCTTCATTCTGTAAAGAGGCCTGTTATTGAATATGTTGTTGACATAGAACGAGGCAGTTATCTTATCCCCGATTTCCTTTGACAGATTCAGGTGGAGAAGTGCATATGGCTTATATTTTTCCTTGATGAACCTGTTGTCGGAAAGAGTCGGGAACAGGTAAGAGAATTCTGGGTCATCTTTCTTCGATGGATCGAATTCATGAACGTTCCCGTCTTTGTAAGAAATGTAGCTTTCGAACATGGTGTCGTTGTAATATTCTGTCCAATATTTCATGAACCAGTGCGCTTGGGCGGTAAGAGTGATCACGAATCCTATTTCTGGAATATTATGTGTCACCCTCAGGGTCGTGATGTGGCTCTCGTTGAAGCTCTTGGATTTTTCCTTAGGATATATTCCTATGTGCGACTCATTGGAAGTGGTGCTCGTCCTTGTGCTGAAAGAATGTCCTTTGTTCGAGGATTCGCCCAAAGTGTAGGCTCCGTTGAGATAGAAGGAAGTCCTTATCGCATCAAACCTTCCAAGATCGATTTCATACTCAATTCCCTTGTTCCTCAGGCGCAGGTCGTTGGTCGGCGTGTAGACTTGGAAGAACAGATTGTAGGTATCTGTGAGGGCGACTGTAGGAATGGATCCTTCATTCTCTCTGACTACATCATAAATCTTATGCTGGTACCATTTGAAAGAATTCAGGTTACGCCCCATCGTGTAGCCATTGTCCATCCTCTCGTCGTAAGCCGTAACTGACAGCCTGTACTTTTCATCGATTGTAAGATCCAGTCCCAGCTCTGCCTTCCTGTTCTGGGCAATCTCCAGGTCTGGATTCTCGGAATTGTAGACATGGGTGGTCGCTATCAGCAGACGCTCGTTTTCTGGCAGATCCACGTTCATGCCATTGAAGTTCAAGGCATCATTGTAAGCATTGTTCGGATAGAGGTAAATAGAAGTAGGAGCCTTGGAAGTGACTCCGTAGCCTCCGCGTACCGTAAGCCAAGGGAATATGTCAGCGCTGGCGTTCACGCGAGGAGAGAACGCATCCTTGCCGTTCACATAATCATAACGCAAGCCTGCGCTGAGATTGAAGGTTCTTTCTCCTAGCTGCCAGGTCAGATAGTTCTCGGCATAGGCACCGACCTGGGTTACGAATGGAATGTCCTTGAACTTCCTGCGACGGTATCCTGATGCTGCATTGCTGATGTTCCTGAAAGGAGGAAATTCGTCATCATAAACGGCACCCTTTCCAAGGTTCCCGTCGGTCTTGAAGTCGGCACCAAGCTTGAATCTTTCGGTCAAGTTCCGTATTGTCTTTCCGAAATCGGCATTGAACTTCGCGAAAACATTAATCTCTTTGCCGTAGATGTCATATGCATAATCATAATTGTAAGGAAGAATGGTTCCTTTAGCGTTCATGGCATTGACTATATTCGTGCCAGTGCTGTCGTCCACGACTTGCTGGCCCATGCGGTTAGTATAGACCATTCCGTCTTCCATTGCCGTAGAGTAGAGATTCAGTGCATTGGATGCTTGACCGGAATAGTAGGAATGCTTGTCATGATAGCTGCCGGATGCGAGCCAGTTCAGCCCTTTCAGCCAGCCTTTGTTGATGGAGGCGTGGCCATTCGTATTGAAAGCCAGACCAAAATCGTTGGAATAGGATTCCTGTACATCAGGCTCATCTGAATTGTATTTTTTCCGGTCTCTGCCGTATGAAAGCGTCAGGGAGGTATTTTCATCTGCGTTCTCTCCCAATCTGACGCTCCAGAGGCCTTTCATGTTCGCCCTCTGGTAGAATGTATTTGATTTGACGAGGTCGTTGACGTTATAGGCATAGTCGCCGCTGACATTCAGATCGCCTTTCTTCTTTCCAAGCGAGAGACCTTTGGCAGCGCTTACCTGATAAATATTCGGATTGGTCTTGAACCTTAAAGTTAGCGGAGAACGGCCTGCCTTGGATTTTACGAGAACGGCACCTGAAGTCAGGTCGCCATATTCGGCGGAAGGTATTCCTCGAATAACTTCGATGGATTCCACATTGTCCGTGGATAGAGAGCGTATGTCTACGCCGCCGGCTGCGCCTATCGCTCCGGTATTCCCATCAGTGGTGCTTCCGGATTGAGCTGTAGTCAGCATCTGCATGTTGGCGTTGTTCGACAAAGGGGCGCCATCGACGATGACTGCTGTTCCCAAAGAAGCTATTCCGCCGCTTACTTCGGAACGGCCGCTATTGTCCCTGACTGCCAGCGAGGTAGCAGAGGAAAGGCTTGGATTGGTGATGGAGATGCCTGGAAGCAGGCTCATCACATCTGCCAAGGAACTTGTCTGCATGTGATCCATGGCCTGCCTGGAAATTTTAGATGCGGTGCTTCCTCCCACATCACTTCTGGTGGCAGTTACGGTAACGTCTTGCAGCCTGAAAGAGGTTTCGGTCATCGCGAAATTCAAAATGATGCTCTGCCCTCTGCCAAGAGTCAGCGTAGTGTCGATCTCCTGCATGCCGAAAAACTCCACCTTTATTGAAGTTTTCCCGGCAGGAATCTTCTCTATGCGGTATTGGCCGTTGGCATCTGCCACTGAATATAATTTGGAAGGGCTTAAGACAATGCTCGCAAATTCCAGAGGGTCGCCGGAAGCTCCGTTCGTGATGCGTCCCGAGATTGATGCGAAACCATTTCCGGTTTCATGTGTTTGCGCTAAGGCTGCAATAAGGCCTAGTGCGGCAAGCACGAGGCTTAAAAATATTTTTTTACTCATAAGCTGAAAGCTGAAATCCTGTCGGCACAATCAATATTTTACCTGAGGATTGATAAATAAAAGTTGTTAAGTTGCTTACGTTCGTTTTCGAGACGAAAAATAAATATTATTATTTTAAAATGCAATGGATGATGAATAAAATACCAATTTCTTGGTATATTTATTCTTGCCTTGCGATGAGGCAGCGGGAGAGTTTCTTGGCATTTTCTGGTTTCAGTATGCCAGCTTTGGAGAGAGCTTCCACGGACCATTGTTCTGGAGGGGTGTTATTCCTGAATATGACAATGGCATGCGCTGCATATTTGCCGATGTATGGGTGCTTTGCGAGCTGCTCTTCTGGAAGTTTCCATAATGGGTACGGGGTTGTGGCTGATGGGTTTATGAATATGAGATCTTTCAGGCCGTCGTATTTTTCCTGGTCGAAGTGCCAGATGTCCATCAGTTGCTCCGGATATGAATATCCTCCCAGCTCTTTCCGGTAGCTTACCATTTTGGAAGCGAAATATTTCCCTATTCCCGGCAGAGTCTCGAATGTGGCTGAGTCGGCTGCGTTGAGGTCTATGCGGGGGATGTCGATATATGGCTCAAGGCGCCGATAGACAGAATCTTCTACTACGTAGGACTTCGCAAAGTCGCTCTTCCGCCTGAAACGTCCGCCCTTCTGGCGATAATTATCGATAGCCTTGGCTTGTTTCTGCGTGAATCCCAGCCGCATCAGATCATCGATGCCGGCAGTGTTCGGATTGAACCTGAAGCTCTCGAAACGTCTTGGCGTGTTTGCCAGTCTTATTGCCTCTGCCTTCTCGCTATGCTCGGAATTTTTCCTCACGTAAGATGGTCCTGGCGCTGTTTTGCTGGAATTGGATCCTGAACCTAGCTCTTTACTTTGCCGTACTTGGTCATGCGTCTCCTGATTACTGCCTCCCGGTGCTTCGGAGCATACGAAAACCGTGTCCGGATGGTCGTGATTTGCGACTATCTTCTCAACGGCAGCATGGTGAATGAATAATGCGATCTGGTAACCAATGATTAGGAACACCAGCGCGATGGAACCGATAATGAAGGATGCGGAAGGAGTCTTTTTCTTATCGTCTTGAGATTTATTCAAGCCTTTCATAGTTTCATGGATTTTGTTAAGGTAATATATTCAATAAAAATTCAGTTTTTTCTTGCATCTAATCATCATCCGGTGACGGGATGCCACCAGAATGCTTCGGATGGCCTGCAACCACGATTACGATCTCGCCTTTCGGCTCATGCTCTCTGAACCAAGCAGCAACATCTGCGAGCGTCCCGCGACGATGTTCTTCGTGAACCTTGGAAATTTCCCGTGCGACCGAACACTGTCTGTCGTTCCCGAACGTCTCGGCGAATTGTTCCAATGTCTTGACTAGCCTGTAAGGCGATTCGTAGAATACCATAGTCCTAGGCTCTTCTGCGAGCTCTTTAAGCCGAGTCTGCCTGCCCTTTTTCACAGGAAGGAAACCTTCGAAGCAGAACCTGTCGCATGGAAGGCCCGAAGACACGATTGCCGGAATGCAGGCAGTGGCTCCGGGAAGAGTCTGTACTTCAATGCCTTCGGCAGCGCAAGTGCGAACGAGCAAGAAGCCAGGATCGGAAATCCCCGGCGTTCCAGCATCGCTGATGAGAGCCACGTTCAAGCCAGCCTCAATCCGTTCTTTAATAAGCCCGGCAGTCTCATGCTCGTTGAACTTGTGATGCGACTGAAGCCTTGCATGAATGTCAAAGTGTCTCAGCAGAATGCCGCTAGTCCGAGTGTCCTCCGCCAGTACCAGATCTACTTCTTTCAGAACTTGGACTGCTCTGAAAGTCATGTCATCCAGGTTGCCTACGGGCGTAGGCACTATGAACAGCTTGCCTGCCATGATAGCTAAAATTTACGAGAACGATATATTCATTTATTGCAGTTTCCTTCTGGCTGCCATCATCAGCCTGTAGACCGGCTCTGAGTTAAGGTCCCAGTCCTTGAAATTCTCTTTGACGTAATCGATGGCTTCTTGGAGCGAGCCCATCTCATTGAATTTCGCAATCGTGCCTTGGAACAGCATAGGGTCTTCTTTGAACAGCGAGTTGATAAGCAGCAGTCTGTCGTTCAAAGAAATGGCGCTTATTATATTCTTAACCGGGTATCCCGGCCTGTCTGTTCTCCATGCCTCCTTTTCGGCCATTACGTCCAAGACTGCTTTTTCTGCGGTCTCGGCCTCCAGGACGGTCTTTCTCTTGCGGTGTTTCTTCTCCACCGCCGGAGCGGCTTCGGAAACTTCTGGGAGGTCTTCAGGAACAGGACTCTGCGGAATGTCCTCAAATGATGGCGCAGAGATTTCCGGAACGGAGATGGAAAGGTCAATAGGCTCTTCAGGAAGATCCTCGGCAGGAGCATCCAGCTTCACTGGCTCCTCTGAAGCGGCTTCCATCTGCCTGACCTTACTTTCCAGCCCGTTCAATTCTTCTTTGATTTCCTCAATCCTTTTCAGGATTCCTGACAGAATGTTCTCGTCCATAATTGCGATAATTTTGTACCTTTGTGGCAATCACAAATCTAAGAAAATGTTTTCAGAAAACACAAAAAAAGCAGGATGCATTGAAGTCATCTGCGGCTCGATGTTCTCTGGCAAGACTGAGGAGCTGATTCGCAGGATAAGAAGGGCTAAATTCGCCAACCTGAAAATAGAAATATTCAAGCCAACCATAGACACCCGTTTCTCCGATGAAGATGTCGTGTCGCATGACTTTCATAAAATCCCTTGCCATGCGGTTAAGGATCCGAAGGAAATGTTGAAAATTGCTGACGACGTTCAGGTCGTAGGCATTGATGAGGCGCAATTCTACGATATGAGCTTGGTGGATGTCGCCCAGGAGCTGGCGAATCGCGGAATAAGAGTCATAATCGCTGGCCTGGACATGGACTATCTGGGTAAGCCTTTCGGTCCAATGCCATACCTCATGGCCATTGCGGAGGATGTGCGCAAAGTCCATGCGATTTGCGTAAAATGCGGGGCTCTTGCCAATTACTCCCACAGGCTCGTGAATGACGACGAGCTCGTAGTCCTCGGCGAAAAAGAAGCCTACGAACCTCTCTGCCGAGACTGCTTCAACAAAGCAATGGAAAAACAAGATAATCCTGAATATTCTGGCGACTAGAAAAATATCATGAGAGAATTATCTAGATTCGCGCTTTTGGCGACGGTTATCATGGTTTGTAGTACGAATCTTGTGGCGCAGGAAAAGATTCTCCAGGGCAAGACTTTCTGGACTCTGTTTGACAGCCTGGGTGATACGAACGACTGGCAGAACCGTTTCAGCGAGCTGAGCGGATGCACATTCTATCCCAAGCTCAACCGCCGTCATCTTTCGTATGGCGGGACGAATTCAGCGCCTCAGACCATGAACGGAACCCTTGGCAGGGCGAAGCTGCTGGTAGCTCTCAAGGACAGCCTGCCTATCGATATCGTTATGATTTCGAACACAAACGATATTGCGTTCGCCGACCCGGAAAAGGGAGTCGAGGGAAGCATTGAAGACCGGCCTTGGATGCAAGGAAGCAAGCGAACCGTGCACAAGGGCTGCTTCGCATCGGAGGATGATGCAAGGGCGTACGGTAAAAAGAACCTGCGCAAAATCCTGAGATCGAGTCCTGTGGATTCACGGGCGGCTGGAAACATGCTAGTCTTCCCTTATTTCAATCCGGGTCACATCGGAAATCGCATAGAAGTAGTCAAGCCATCGGCCAAGGGTGGAGATGTGAATTTCCAGATTGGCAGGAATCGCCTTAAAGTCAACGTCCCCGGCGGCATGGACTCCGAAAGGACCCGTATATGGCTGGCATCCCAATTCTACGGCGCTGGCTGGACTGCGGTTGACAACGGGGACGACAGCTTTACCATTTCATATTGTTATGACAAGGATAACAAGGTGAGCGTAGACCCTCTTGACACTGGACTGGAACTCATCGTAAGCGAGACTCCGGAGGTCAAGGAATATATCCTGTTCTTTACAGGCAGGGATGCGTCTGACTGGAAGGATGTCGGATGCTGGACGGAGCATGTCAGCTTATGGTCCTGCTACAAAGGCCTGATGGAGTATTTGCAAAGCAATTTGCCGGATGCTCGGATATTCTGGTTCTTCCCTTCATATTACAACTTCGATTTCGACTCCCCTGAGTTTCTCACCCGGGACGGTAAGATTGACAAGGAAGCTTACTGCCGCTCTGAGAAATATCTCAGGTGGAGGAAACTGTCCGAAATGCAACGCGAGATTGCAGCCCGCTACGGAGCAGGCATCCTCGACATCGGCAAACTGAGCGGCATAAGTCTCGACAACATATGGGTATATTACAAGCCAAAAGATCCTCATCCTTTAAAGGCTGGATATGATCGCTGGGCATCTACATTGTATGAGATTTTCAAGTCCGGCAACCGAGAATGCTCCAAGTAGCAACTATCTCGAAATTCAAAGTTTTTTCTCGATGGTTGCCCCAAAGGGTGGGCAGCAGCTATTTTTATATGATTGATAGTCAATATGTTGGAATAGGCTACTTGCTCATGCATCTAATTTTTTGCATGGGTGAGCAGCGCTTCTTGGCTCTCCATTGATAATCAGCTACTTGTAAAGGCCGCTTGCCTAGCATGTGAGTTGACGTGCAGACGATGATATGCAGCGGAATTAGACATATTGCATTAGGCCGGGATGTAGAATGCGGAATATTGTCGTTTCCTGTCATAATTTTCCCCCTAACTTTTTTCAGGACAAGGCAACTCTGTCAATCAAGGTCAATCAGAATAATCTTCAAGCACAGTTTGATATGCGCTCAGCAGCTGACCTCTAATTCTATTGGCATTATGCCTTTCCAAAGCCCTCGCCACCCTAAAAACTTCACAAATATAAGACTATTTTATGGAATCTGCGAAAATGCGAAGAAGACAACTTCATGGCAGAATGGATATGGCAGAAGTGATTGAAATATAGTGATTTTGTATAAATGGATATATTAATATGACGAATGCGTATCCAACGAATGAGGGCTCACCTAGATGGTACTTTCTGAGGAACCTTAAACGCTAGATCGCTAATGAGCAAGTAAGCCCAGCCGCCTTATCCGGAATTTGGAATCTCTCGGATCTTTGCCTCTTTAAAACAAGATTTTGGACTTGACCCGATTATTCCCGTCTTCTATAGCATCCTTTCCGGAAAATGAAAAAGAGACCACCTCTCCGGCAGTCTCTTGTCATAGTAAACTGATATAAACGCCTAGTCGTCTTTGATGGTCTTGAGGACCTCGCGGATTTTGGCTTCGATCTCATCGCAGACTGCCTGAACCATGAGCCACTCTTTTGGATGATGTTGTATTCGACACCCAAGTCCACGACTTCTCCGACGTGAGAAATCCCCTCACCATACACGATGTCGAATTCGGCCTTCTTGAAAGGAGGAGCCATCTTGTTCTTGACGACCTTCACCCGTGCCCTGTTGCCAAGCGCTTCATCGCCATCCTTCAGCTGGGTGGTCTTCCTGATGTCCAGGCGGACCGAAGCATAGAATTTCAGTGCGTTGCCGCCAGTCGTGGTCTCGGGGTTTCCGAACATGACGCCGATTTTCTCCCTCAGCTGGTTTATGAATATGCAGCAGGTGTTTGTCTTGGCGATGTTTGCCGTGAGCTTGCGGAGTGCCTGGCTCATCAGCCTGGCCTGAAGCCCTACCTTGTTGTCGCCCATCTCGCCTTCGATTTCGGCCTTCGGAGTCAGGGCTGCCACAGAGTCGATCACAACGATGTCAACTGCCCCGGAACGGATTAGGTTGTCGGCGATTTCCAGAGCCTGTTCGCCGTTGTCCGGCTGCGAGATGAGGAGCGTGTCCAGATTCACTCCGAGTGCCTTGGCGTAGGTCCTGTCGAATGCGTGCTCGGCATCGATCATTGCGGCGATACCGCCTTGTTTCTGAGCCTGTGCGATTGCGTGGATTGCCAGAGTGGTCTTTCCGCTGGACTCAGGGCCATAGATTTCAATGATTCTTCCGCGCGGATAGCCCCCGACTCCCAATGCGTGATCCAGCGCGATGGAACCCGAAGGAATGACTTGGACATCCCATTGTGGCTGATCTCCCAGCTTCATGATCGTCCCTTTCCCATAGTCTTTCTCAATCTTGTCGATCGTAGCCTGCAGCGCCTTCATTTTAGCGGCGTTAACCTCTGCAGCCTGATTCTCTCCCTCTTTTGCCATAATGTCTGTGAATTTTAATTGTTAAAAATTGGGCAATAAGTCCATTGCCTCTTTGCAAAGTTATCAAAATAACTGAGATTCCTGCGATTAATTTTACTAAATTTGCTAAGTGTCAAAATCCATGGAGAAATGAAGGAAAAATTGCTTGGAAAGACTCCTGAAGAGCTGAAGGAAGCGGCTGTGAGATTAGGTTTGCCAGCGTTCGCTGGCAAACAGATAGCGCAGTGGCTATATTCAAAGAAAGTAAGGAGCATAGAAGAAATGACGAATATTTCCAAAGAGGGGAGGCGAAGGCTGGCGGAGGCCTGCGATCTTGGCGTCACGGCCCCTTCGGCCTGCCAGATTTCCACCGACGGCACGAAAAAATACCTTTTCCCCGTGCGCTGCCCAAAGTCTTTCAGGCAGAACACCAGCAGCGGCGAACTATATGACTATGAAGACAGCTCCGTCGAGGCCGTGATGATACCAGAGGAGGACAGAAAGACGCTTTGCGTGTCTTCTCAGGCAGGTTGCCGCATGGGCTGCAAATTCTGCATGACTGGTCGTCAAGGCTTTCACGGCAACCTGTCCGTGTCCGACATCCTGAACCAGTTCATTTCCATCGATGAGTCCGGGGAACTCACGAATGCCGTGTTCATGGGCATGGGCGAGCCCCTGGACAATTATGCCAACGTGAAGAAAGCGATAGACGTGCTGACTGCAGACTGGGGCTTCGGCTGGAGCCCTAAGCGCATTACCCTTTCCACGATAGGCATCGTGCCAGTTTTGAAAAAATATCTCGATGAGACTCGCTGCCACCTTGCCGTGAGCCTGCACGACCCTTTTGGCGAGGAAAGAGGCGATCTCATGCCGATTCAGAAGAAATATCCTATCGAGGATGTGATAAGGCTGATCAAGCAATATGATTTCACAGGTCAGAGGCGAGTGAGCTTCGAATACATCATGTTTGCCGGCCTGAACGACGATAAACGCCATGCAGATGCCTTTTCCAGACTACTGAAGGGGCTGGAGTGCAGAGTGAACCTCATTCGATTCCACAAGATTCCGGAAGCGCCGTACCAGACATCTCCGGAGCTGATAATGGAAAAATTCAGGGACAGGCTTTCCAATCAAGGCATTACTTGCACCATCAGGGCTTCCAGAGGGGAAGACATTTCTGCCGCCTGCGGAATGCTTGCTGGAAAACATAATCAATCCAATCAAAACGAACCTGACGAATGAAGGCGAGATTCATGAATATTGATTCGGTGAGGCAGAACAGGCATCGTCCGACGGTCGCTCTGGTGCTCTGCGGAGGCGGTGCGAAGGGAGCGGCCGAAATAGGAGCAATGCAATACATGAAAAACGTGGGCATCCCCGTAGACTTGGTTCTTGGCACCAGCATCGGCGGACTGATTGGCGGAATATATTCATTGGGCTACAGCGAGGATCAGCTGGATGCATTGATTCGTAGCTTGGACTGGAATTACACCTTGAGCGATAAGATACCGCAGGAATATAGTTCATACGCCCAGAGGAAATATAGAGAGAAATATATTCTTTCTTTCCCTTTCTACTATGACAGCACGCCTTACGGGCTGAAGATCGAAGATAATTCGCGAATAGAGCGTAAGTCTTTGAACAAGATACGTTTGGGCGCTGGCAATTCGGACGCCTCGTCAATGGTGAAGAATAACCTCCTGGGGAGCCTGCCTTCGGGAATGATTTATGGCCAGAATGTCAACAACATATTCAGTGCTCTTTCTGTTGGTTATCAAGATTCCATTGATTTCTATAAGCTTCCAATTCCTTTCATCTGCGTCGCGACTGATTTGGTTTCAGGCAAGGCAAAGGTGTGGAATGAGGGAAAATTGAACATTGCGCTCCGTTCAACCATGTCCATACCGGGAATGTTCACGCCAGTGAAAACAGACGGAATGGTGCTGGTAGATGGGGGAATGAGGAATAATTACCCTACGGACATCGCTAAGGCGGCGGGGGCAGACATAATAATTGGAATAGATCTTTCAGAGGGCTTCAAGGGTTATGACCAGATTAACAATCTTATGGACATCTTTGGCGCAGGGATTGACATGATGGGACGTAATTCCTTCGAGAATAACGTGATGATTTCGGATGTCACGATCAAACCAGACTTGGAAGGCTATAACATGCTCAGTTTTGATGCTCAGAGCATAGACACGATGTATCAAAGAGGATATCAGGCTGCGCTGGCTGCTGCGGACAAGCTGGATTCACTTAAGGCAGTGATTGGCCCTGACACTATGACTCTCGGTAGAAAACGCGCCGAAGACATCATAAACAAGAAAGTCATGGTGGATGGGGTTGAAATCATCGGGGTCACAGAAGCAGAAAGCGCTTACCTGATGAAGCAGCTGAAAATCAAGGCCGGAACCATGATGGACAAGGACGATTTCGAAGATGCCCAGGCAACGATTCTTGGCACGGGGGCGTTTGATTACGTGAATTACGAGCTAAGCGGAACTTGCGAGCCATACCGGCTGAGATTCATGTGCCGGCGCGGCCCTATCAGCCAACTAGGCTTGAGCGGGAGATTCGACTCCGAAGAAATCGTCTCGATGCTGGTCAATGTGGGTTTCGGCGTGCATAAACTTCAAGGCCACTCGCTGGATTTCACTGGCAAGGTCGGAACAAATCCATACGCTAAGTTCGTGTATTCGTACATCAATCCTAAGGGCATGACGCTCAATGCCCTTGCCGGGGTCAGATACACAGACAGGAACATGTTCAGCATCGGTGACAATAAGTTCAAGATTAACTTCTTGGATGTTCGCCAGGAACTGTACCTCTCGAATATTCGTTGGTCGAAATTCTTCTTGAAGGTTGGCGCCAGGAATGACTACTATCATGTAAGTTCGATGATGGCAAAACAGGTCACTGGTGATTATGACATAAATCAGCTCAGCAACGATTACATTTCGGCATTCGTGGATGCAATCGCTGACTCTTTCGATAATTCCTATATCCCGACGAAGGGACGCTCGCTGAAACTTTCCTACGAATGGGTTTTCGGGGGTTTCCCACGCAAGTTCAATAATTTTCACACGTTCCAGTTCAGCGGCAAGTGGTTGCTGGGCGGGGATATATTCGCTGCGATGCCTTCAATCGACGCCCGCTATCTTCTGGGCTCCGATGTGCCTGTGCCATATACGAACACTATCGGCGGCACTATGGCAGGCCGTTATCTCGACCAGCAGATTCCGTTCATGGGAATAGATAATGCCGCTGCCATGCAGACGATGCTTGCAGTCGGTGGCCTTGACGTGCGCTTCAAGCTATTCAAGAACAACTACTTGTCGGGGGTGTTCAACTATGCTGCCACCTTCGACGATTTCAAAGATATAAATAGCTGGAGTTCCGATGTCTACGACTATTTCGGCTGCGGACTCCAATACGTTTATAATTCTATCATCGGACCCGTGAAAGGCAATATTCATTGGTCCAGCTATAATCGTAGGGTGGGCGCATACCTTAGCGTCGGGTTCGATTTCTGATATATGAATATGGAATATTCAAAAATATTGAATACCCTTCAGCGGCAGTGCGTCAAGAGGGAATATTGCCAATATGACATATTCAGAAAGGCTCTTAAGGCATTTGAGGGGGATAAGGATCTTGCGCAGCGGGCAGTTGATGCCTTGGCTGCTGATAAGTTCGTCGATGATTCCAGGTACGCCGCTGCCTTTGCAAGGGAAAAGTCCCGCCTGAATGGGTGGGGACCTGCTAAAATTTCTTTCGCCCTAAGGGGGAAAGGAGTGTCTCAGGCTGCCATTTCAGCCGCTCTGGAGGAGGTCGATCCTGATGAGGCTCGAAGGAAGATGCGCTCCGTCATGGAAGTGAAGTCCAAGGCACTTGAAGGTGATCCGGAGAGAAAGCTGAAACTGCTTAAGTTCGGGCTCACGAGAGGCTATGAATATGATGCCTTGGCTCCAGTCGTTGAGGAGCTGACTTCTGGAGCGGAATAATCTCTGCCGGGCATGATTTGGCAATTCGGAATATAATGCCGACCTTTGCCGCGCTATGAAAATCAAGCTTTCCGACCATTTTACGTACGGGGTTCTTTTCCGTTTCACGATCCCGACGATAGGCATGATGTTGTTTGCCTCGGTGTATAACATCGTGGACGGGCTTTTCGTGTCTAATCTTGTCGGGAAAACCCCTTTCGCGGCCCTCAATCTCATATTCCCATTCATTCAAATGCTGACATCCTTCGGATTCATGCTAGGAACTGGCGGAGCGGCGATGGTTTCCAGGCTTTTAGGGCAGAAGGATGATGCCAAGGCGAACAAGGTTTTTTCCATGCTGGTGTATTTCGCATTGGCTCTGGGCGTTATTCTGGCTGTCATCGGGATTCTGTCCGTTAGGAAGGTCTCGATATTCCTAGGCGCCACAGAAGACATGGTGGATCAGTGCGTCCTTTATGGCTCTATATGCTTGTCGGCGTTGCCGGCGGCTTTGCTTCAATTCGTATTTCAGCCTTTGATGATTACCGCAGCCAAGCCAACGATGGGATTTTGGGTTACCATAGGCGCTGGTCTCATGAATATTTGCATGGATGCCTTATTCATCGGCGTATTCCATTGGGGTCTGGCTGGCGCTGCTGCCGCTACGGGACTGAGTCAGTGCGTTGGCGGCTTCGTGCCTCTGGCCTATTTCGCCAGGAAGAATTCTTCGCTGCTGAAACTCGGAAGGCCGGCCAGAAAGGTAGGCATTCTGCTAAATGCCTGCGCCAACGGATCTTCTGAATTATTGTCCAATATCTCTGCTTCTGTCGTCGGAATGCTGTTTAATTACCAGCTGATGAAATATCTTGGGGAAAATGGAGTCGCAGCTTATGGCGTGCTTATGTACATCAACTTCATATTCCTTGCTATCTTCATTGGATAT
This sequence comes from uncultured Bacteroidales bacterium, assembly GCA_900316045.1. GTDB lineage: Bacteria > Bacteroidota > Bacteroidia > Bacteroidales > UBA932 > Cryptobacteroides. The sequence goes on from ONBM01000046.1 coordinate 22,996, forward strand.
TCCGTTGGAGTGGAACCCGTCATAGGATATAATTTCGGAGCGGAAAATCATGACGAGCTTAAGAATATATTCTCGAAGAGCTTGAAGATAATAGCCATCTTTGCCGTTTTGATGACGTTGAGTGCCGAACTGCTCGCCGGGCCGCTGGCTTCGAGCTTCGTCGGTTATGATCACGAGCTCTGGCTGCTTACTCGACATGCTTTCCGGATATATTCTATCGCTTTCCTGCTGTGCGGGTTCAATATTTTTGGCTCGGCTCTCTTCACTGCTCTCAGCAACGGCGTGATTTCGGCTGTCATTTCTTTTTTCAGAACTCTTGTCTGCGAAGTGGCTGCGATTATGCTGCTGCCTTTGATTTTCGGCATCAATGGAATCTGGGGCTCCGTCATTGCCGCCGAAATCGTCGCCCTGGGACTGACGACCTTTTTCGTCCTACGCTTCCGTCCGAAGTACCGCTACTTCTAGCGGCTTTAGGATTTATGCAACACCCTGTCATCCTGGACTTGTTTCAGGATCTAGTGCCTGCGTACTGGATTCCGGGTCAAGCCCGGATGACGTAAGGGAATCGATTCTCTCGGTGTAATGATTTGTTGAAAAGTTGTTGGCATATTCCTATGTAAAGAGAGTGAGAATTGCTAATTTTGCGGGCGGAACTTAATATTCATAAAATATATGGAAGCAATTGTCAATACCGATTTCAAGCTGCCTGGACAAACAGGGAAGTACGTCGGGAAAGTTCGTGATGTCTATGACATCGAAGGAAAGTATCTGGTCATGGTCGTGACAGACAGAATCTCGGCCTTTGATGTGGTTTTGCCTAAAGGCATACCTTACAAAGGGCAGGTGCTGAACAGGATAGCAGCTAAGTTCCTGGATGCGACGAAGGACATTCTTCCGAACTGGAAAATCGCAGTTCCGGATCCTTCGGTGACAATTGGTTACAAATGCGAACCATTCAGAGTCGAGATGGTCATCAGGGGTTACCTCGCCGGCCATGCATGGAGAGAGTACAAGGCGGGAAAGCGCGAACTCTGCGGCGTGAAACTGCCAGACGGCATGGTGGAGAATCAGAGGTTCCCTGAGCCCATCATCACTCCGACTTCAAAAGCCATCGAAGGACACGACGAAGACGTGACCAGAGATGATATCATCTCTAGCGGCCTCGTAGGTAAAGAGGATTACGCTAAGCTGGAGGAATATACAAGGGCGATTTTCGCTCGCGGAACGGAAATCGCTGCCAAGCAAGGCCTGCTGTTGGTAGACACCAAATACGAATTCGGCAAGAAGGACGGTCAGATTTACCTTATGGATGAGGTGCACACCCCGGACTCTTCCCGCTATTTCTATTCCGATGGCTATGAAGAAAGGCTGGCCAAAGGCGAGCATCAGAAACAGCTTTCCAAGGAATTCGTTCGAGAATGGCTGATGGCAGGTGGCTTTCAGGGACAGGCGGGGCAGAAGGTTCCGGAAATGACTCCTGAGGTGGTAAACAGCATCACCGACCGCTACATCGAGCTCTTCGAGCATATCACCGGCGACAAATTCCAGAAGACTGAATATACCGCCGGAAGCATTGAAAAGAACGTCCTCGACTGCCTCTCCACGCTGAAATAGATATTCTGGATTTTAATCCGGGAGGCAGGTTATTTTGATTTCTTGGCAGAGGACTTTTCTTTTTTAGATGCAGCGCTCTTGTGATAAACCCAGTCGGGGTAGGCGATTTTCGGCTCAAGGGCAGCAATCTGGTTAGCGCGCATCATGAGATAACTCGTCGGGCGGGCAGCATTGCGTCGAAGCGGATTCGGCAGGCATGCGGCAATCAGGCAGCATTGCTGGCGAGTCATCTTCGCCGCAGTGGTTCCGAACAGCTGCTCTGCGGCAGCCTCGCTCCCATATATTCCTTTACCCATCTCGATGACATTCAGATAGACCTCCATTATCCGCTCCTTGCTCCAGAGCGCCTCGATGAGCACCGTGAAATAGGCCTCTAAGCCCTTCCTGCACCATGAACGCGACTGGAATAGGAACACATTCTTTGCAGTCTGCTGGGAAATCGTGCTTGCCCCACGGATCCTCTGCCTCTTCCCGGACTCATATTCCTGCCTGGCTTCTTTGATGGCTTTCCAGTCGAACCCATTGTGCTTGTCGAACAGATTGTCTTCGCTAGCCATCACTGCACGAGCCATCTCTGGCGAAATGTTCTTATATCTTACCCACTTGTAGTGAGTGTGATATTTTTTGTCGTCACGGAATTGAATCGACCGCTGAATCATCGTGGGGGTGACAAGAATCGGGCACCACTTCAGTACGATGACGCTCACCAGCGAAAGCGCAATGAGCGCCAGCGGCAGCTTTATCAGAAGCAGCCTCCACAAACGTCCAAGGAATGTCCTCTTCTTTGCCATAAAGAATATTAAAGGTTGCGAAATTAATCATTTTCCGGAAATATTGTCTGCCGGCCTTCTCTGGTAGGTTAGAAATATGCCGAATATTGGCTATATTCGCAAAATGCAATATCCTAATGTTATGAAAGCAAGATTTTTCCTTCTGGCAGCTACTGCTGTGGCGCTCTTCGCCCCCAAAACATTCTCACAGTCAAAGATAGACCCCAAGGGTGGCATCTCCGCTGATATTCTCTCCGAGATTTCAAAGGGCTACGAGGGCGCAGCATCGGACAAGGCAATACGCAATGCGCTCAATTCCAATTCCATAAGCGTGCTCGCAACAAATGTGGACAATCTTGCCATGATAGACACCCATTTCTCTGATGAAGTGAAGACCAAGGGTCGCACGAACCAGAAATCCTCCGGCAGGTGCTGGCTGTTCTCCGGACTTAACGTGCTTAGGTCCAGAATGATCGAGAAGCATGACCTAGGCAGTTTCACTTTCTCGCAAAACTACATATTCTTTTACGATCAGCTGGAGAAGGCAAACTTGTTCTTGCAGGGCGTGATTGACACGAAAGATCTTCCTTTCGACGATAGGAAAGTTGACTGGCTGTTCAGCAACCCTATCGGCGACGGCGGGCAGTTCACCGGCGTTGCAAACCTGGTGATGAAGTATGGTCTGGTGCCATCAGATGCCATGCCGGAGACATATTCAGCAAATAACACCTCTGGGATGCGCAGCCAGATTGCCACTAAACTGAGGGAAGACGGCTTGAAGTTGCGAGATGCTTCTAAGAAAGACTGCCATGAGATGAAGGTTCAGATGTTGAAGGAAATTTATAGAATGCTGGTCCTCTGTCTCGGCGAGCCACCTAAGGAGTTCGAATGGACAAGATATAATTCGAAGAACGAATTCGTAAGCCGCAAGACCTATTCTCCGAAGTCGTTCTATGCAGAGTTCATCGGTGAGGATCTTGAAAACAACTACGTCATGCTTATGAACGACCCTTCCCGCGAGTACGGCAAGGTCTATGAAATCGATTACGACCGTCACGTCTATGACGGCCAGAACTGGCTGTATGTCAACCTGCCAATAGAACGCATCAAGGAAATAGCAATCGCTTCAATCAAGGCCAACACTGCCATGTACTTCTCCTGCGACGTGGGCAAGTTCATGGACAGGACGAAGGGCACTTTGGACCTTCGAAACTACGACTACGGCTCCCTCTTCGGAACTACTTTCGGCATGGACAAGAAGCAGAGGATAATGACCCACGCCAGCGGCTCATCCCACGCAATGACTCTGATTGCGACTGACCTGCGTGACGGCAAGCCCGTCAAATGGATGGTGGAGAACAGCTGGGGCGAGACCTCAGGCTACAAGGGCAACCTCATCATGACCGACGACTGGTTCAATGAATACATGTTCCGCCTCGTCGCAGAGAAGAGATTCGTTCCAGCCGATGTCATGAATATGCTGAATCAGAAGCCGATTCTCCTCCCCGCCTGGGACCCGATGTTCCTCCCGGAGGAATAATGCGCTATTCCGTAATTTCCGATGCTTGAAAACTGCGATATCCAGCTAATTCAGGCTATGCAAAACTGCACTGTTCTTCAAAAAATAGTGTACGTGTTCATTACTCCGACAAATAATTACAGCTACGACGGACGATATATTTAATTAACATTTTGTTAATAACATTTTGTTAATTATATTTGCGCAAATCAGTAGATGCATGAACGACAATCCTTTCATATTGGAGCCGTACAGGTCTAAAGAACTGTTCTGCGACAGGGAAGAGGAATCTTCCCGGCTCATCGAAGACGTGGAAAACGGGAGGAACGTGACGCTCATTTCTCCACGAAGGCTGGGCAAGACTGGCCTCATCCTCAGGACTTTCGATGAGATAGCTTCGAGGAAATTGAAAATCAAGACAGTCTACGCAGACATCAGCTCGGCCAGTAATCTTGACGATTTCATCAGGCTGTTGTCAGAGGCCGTGGTAAGCGTTCTCAAAGAAAACTCAAAGATTTCGAAGTTTTTCAAGTCGCTTGGAGGGATAAGGCCGCTGATAAGCTACAATCCCGTCACTGGTCAGCCGCAGCTCTCAATTACTTGGCAATCCAACGAAGAGAAGGCCATGACTTTGAAGTCCCTGTTGAACTATCTTGAAGGTAGCGGAACCACTGTCCTTGTAGCGATTGACGAGTTTCAGCAGATAAGAGAGTTTCAGGATGTGAATATGGAAGCTCTGCTGAGGACTTATATTCAACCTCTGGGCAATGTCCACTTCATATTCAGTGGTAGCAGGAAGCACGTTATGAGCGACATGTTCACCAATGCCAAAAGCCCCTTTTATGAGAGCACCATATTCATGAACCTGGGAAAGTTGGACAAGGCAGTATATTCAAGATTCATAACGGATATGTTCAATAAGGGAGGAAAGGAAATTGAACCATCTGACATTGAATATATTATCGAATGGACCGAGGATTACACCTTTTACACCCAAGCCCTTTGCAATACTGTCTTCATGATTAGCGGTGACAAGGTCGGCAGGAATGATGTCAACAATGCCATCGTGCGTATCTTGGAGAGCAATCAGGACCGTTTCCTTGAAATCAGGCGGCTGCTGACGGCTCAGCAGTGGAATGTCCTAACTGCGGTTGCAAGAGAAGGCTCCGTCTCCAGACCCACTGCCACCTCATTCCTTAAGAAGAATGCCCTCCCATCCGGAGCCTCAGTTCTCCGAGCTATCAACTCCTTAGTAGACAAAGAGATGCTCCTGGCTACCACCACCCCCGACGGCCTCACCTCATATTCGGTGTACAACGTCTTTCTGTCGAAGTATTTGAAGAATATACGATTGTAGGGAGCCAAGCATTATAGCGAACATCAATCTGCTTTATTGACAAGAGATTTTAAGAAGTTTATGATATTGAGCCTCTTTATGGCTATAACTGTTAGGAATGCTGTTATTATGATAAGGAAGGTAATTCTTAAGATGATATTTGATTTGAAGTATGCTAGTACTAGCGAGATGAGTACTGAAAGAATAAGTGCGATTAATAATTGATTTGGCAGATGTAGGCTAGAATATTTCCTAGTTGCCGCATACATCATGAAATAAGTTACTATCCTTGATATCGTCAATCCGATAGGAACTGCAACAACACCTATCTTCTTTAGGAAGGCAATCAAAAATAAAATATTGAGCGTGCTGCCAATGATGTAAGCTATCCCGACGAATTTCGTATTTCTGCTTATTGACAGTCCTGATTGTGCTATTGGGAACAATAGCAGGAATGACATAGGTATGCAAAGCATTGTAAGGTAAATGCATGCATCTAGATAGTCCTTATTGCTGAATATTAGAATGAGTTCATTTGATAACAAGGATAACGCACACGAAACGAATATGGCTAGAAGAACGAAAAAAGTAAATAGTCTGTCTAACTCACTTTGAAAATTAGGCTTTTTGTAACTTTCATAAAGATAAGGGGCCCAGACATTTCTAAGAGCCATGCTGATAAGAGTGAAGGCAGATGCAAATTGTACTGCGACGGAGTAAATTCCTAGTTCAGTATAAGATACAGATTTACCGATGAATATCTGGCCCAAGGAAGAATCAACCCATCCTGCGAGAATAGCAGGAAGGAGAGGTATGCAATATTTCAGCGCCCTTTTTAGATAGTTCCAATCGAAACTGAGATTTACAAGGGATTTATTCAGCAGGTAGAAATATATCAGCGAGAAAAGATCCCCAACGAGGGTGCCGACGAAAAAGCCTGTTATTCCCCAATGGAGCACCGCAATTGTGTAGATGTTTACGGTCAGCTGAATGACTAGGCTCATTATTGTACCTATTGCAAACTTGACAGGCTGCTTGTTGAATCTAGTCAGAATAGAGAAATAAGATATGAAACTCCCTGCCGGAATTGAAAGCAGGACTAATATGAAATCTAATTCATGACCGTGCAAGCTTAAGACGTTTTCTACCCAGAAATTGCAGGATAGGCTCATTATTATCAGAATCGAAATAGATATGGTCAGAATTGACCAAAATCCAGTAGATACCAGAATCGTCTTATTAATGCCTTTCTCGTAATAGTCCCTGGCGATGCCAGAGTGAATGTTCAAATTTGAGGCAAGATCGAGGATTCCTTTAACAGAAATGAGCATTGCCATGATTCCGTATTCCTCTTGGGTTAGAATTTTCGTATACATCGGCATCAGCAATAAGGCTGCTATTTTCCCTATCACTGAGGCCAGTCCGTATATCAAAAAATCTTTTAGGAATCTTAGCATGTTAAGTATTAGCCAGATGTGTATGCCTTCACCCAGTCTTTTATGCATTCTTCCCAAGTATTCATCTTCCCTGCATCCATGTTAGATTTGACAATTCCTTGATAATAAACGGGGTCTTTCGAAATCTTTTCGAGCTGAAAAAATGCATCCCCAAAAGAAGAGGCTGGAAAGGCTTTGAAATGCTCTTGCTTTAATCTATTATCATAGTTGAGCCATGTTCCATAGATCATTATGGAACCGGCGCACAGACACTCGACGATGCTCCTAGAAAATCCATCATAAGTCGAAAGCTGTAAAGTTATGTCTGTGCCATAGCGAAATCTTGCAATCTGCTCATCTGAGAGAAAATGTCCCTTGATCATAGAATAAGAGTATCCGCTGCTTGTAAGCGCACATTCAACTTCCTCCGCATATTCGGGAACAGTACCCCTTGTCATGATTGCTAATAGGTGAAACTTATCTCTCAGTTGTGGTCTGATTGAGAAGTTTCGGATGATTTCTTTATGCTGATGAATTGACTTCCCGCTATAGCCGATGAGAACTGTAACCTTATCGTTAGGGAATCCTAACTCTGCTTTGATTTCATTTCTTGGGTATTTTTTTATCAAATCATATATGATATCAAGAGAAGCTGAACCGAGTCTTGACTCCTTGAATTTTTCTCTTAGGAAAGGAAAAGTTTCGAGCCAGAGGAGGTGCTTAGAATTCATGAGGCAGTCAATTCTCTCTAGAAATTTTTTAAGTCTGTTTCTATAGAGTTTTTTGGATCCTAGGATTTTCCGGTATTCTTCTCCGCCCCAGAATGTGGCAAAAAGCCTATCGCAATGAGATCGCAATTTACGAGATAGCAAATCGGCCGCAACGATCAGATGACAATGTATTATGTCGAAATGCTTCTCTTGAAGATATTTGTCAAGCTGATACGCTTGATGAAATGAGGGATTGAAATCTTTGCCTGGAAAAGGGATTGGCTTTGCTGTCGCGACACTGTCATAGTATTGGTAATCACAGTCTTGTTCATGGGAATGATGGAATTCGAAAACATTGATTGTGACATCCATTGATATTTTCAGCCATTTAGCCATGTTATAGATGAAAACATCATTGGCGTTGCTTACGACTAATAATAAATTCACGGCCTGATTCTTTTAAGATATTGATCCCAGTCCCCTATATCCGTCCAAGATCGCTCGCTGACAGGGAAGCACCCAACTTTGCCATCACTATTCATGACATCTTTGATGAGGTCAGTGATGTCCAAATGCTCATTTTCAGGGATGCGATTAATTAGATCTGGTTGCATAATATAAACTCCGGTGTTTATCATATATGCATTTTCCGGCTTCTCAGAAATTGCCTTCAATAAACCATTATCTCCTGTTTCTATCACTCCGTAAGGTATCCTGAGGCTCTTCACCGTCGTGATTATCGTGATGTCATTATTGTTCTTTACATGGTAATCGTAAACATCCCTGAAGTCTTGATCGATGAGGGTGTCGCAATTAGAGACAAAAAAAGGTGTAGTTATCTTACCATTTAGCAAAGATACACTGCCAATTGTCCCCATCGGTTTTCGCTCTTGGAAGAATGTAATATCATAGTTGTGAGAAAGACTCCCGAGATAAAACTTAATTATTTCATACTTGTAATTGACGGACAAATAAAATTTATGGCATCCTATGCCCTCGAACTGGTCCATGATTCTTTCAATAATGGTTTTTTCGCCGATAGGGAGAAGCGGTTTCGGAATCACGTTTGTCAGAGGTCTCATTCTAGTCCCTTTTCCGCCGGCCATGATGACTACAGGTAAGTCAATCAGTTCCCTTGGAGGGTGTTTAGTATTCAAGAATACATCTGTCCAGAAAAGCACATCTACGATGTCTCCGTTCTCATTGAGGATTGGCATGCATTCGGCACGTAAACGATACATCTCGTCCTTTATCTTTTGGGATGAATCTGTGACATGTCCAAAAACTTTGTCGTTGTCGATGATATTCTCAACGCAAGATGTAAGTACTGAACCCTTGATAATTGCTCTTTGAATATCTCCGATAGTGAGCATGCCGATGAATTTCTCTTTTTCGAATACGAAGAGAATCTTAACTTTCTGCTCGTCCATTACTTTCAGAGCATTGATAAGAGTACATGAAGGCTCTATTATTCTATTCCTAATCTTTTCTATCATATGGAAAGATTATTTTTCTATTCCGTCGGTATAGTCACTTTCTTTACCCCAAAGCTTCTCAAAGCGGTTATTTATCATCTCTTCCTTTAGGTCTTCAAGAAAGGAGATATAATCATATTTGGGCTTAAAGCCGAGGTTCTCCACCGTTTTTGTAATGTCCAGCTGAAAATTAGGCGAATCTGGCTTCGAACGATTAATGATTATCTTTGATTTGGAGGGATCGCCGAAAACCTCAATTATTCCTTTGATTTGATCTAATCTACTGACAGGCATTCCATTCCCAACATTATAAAACCCACTAGGAGCCTCCGATGAAAGAGCCTTCTCTATTATCTGAACGCAATCCTTAACATAAACAACATCTCTCTTGCATTCTGGGTTTCCCCATAATTCTATGTCCTCTCCTCTTTCTGCTTGTTCTATTATAGCACGCTGTCCTGTCATTTTTTTCTTGCCGTCGATGAAATAAGAAGGATTAGGATGATAGCAGAAGATGTTTTGTAATCTTAGAATGAAATACTTGAATCCATACTTAAAAGAATAATGCATTACAAGGTCACATGCGGCATTTTTCGTAATTGCGTAGATGCTATGATCGTTGTTTTTGGGGAAACTGCGTGTCGCATCTGCGTCTACTGGCTTTTCCCCATTGCAAAGATAAAGCAAGTCTGAATATGTTTGAGGATACACGAAGCGTTTCACGCCTGATGAGATAGAATAGTCAAGCACATTCAGAGTTCCAATTTCATTGATCATAATATATTTCCTTGGGTCAAAGCCTTTCATGACTGCCGGCAAGATACCTGCCATGTCAATGACTCCGAAAACATTCTCTTTTGGGAGTTTTTCAAATTGTTCTTTGTCCATTATGTCTACTGAAACATAAGGAATGTCATAATCTGCAAAGAAGCCATTGTCGGAGCTCCTTCGCCCAACAGCGACAATGTCATAGCCCATTTCTTTAAGATACAAAGAAGTATAACAGCCAACTTTCCCTGTTGCCCCGAAAATGATTATTTTCCCTTTATTCATCATTCTTTTCAGATATATTTTTAAAGTTAATGAAATTCTCTAATTTATTCTCGTAGTCTTCTAATTTTTTATCTAAGTCTAATCTGTCTTTACCCTTGACAATGATTTCACCATACCTGTCTATGCTATTTTTGATCTCAGGAATTCTGTCCCCGTCATGTAGATTAAGCCTGAAGAGGTGAACACCATCCCAATCGTTGACGACAACGATCTTAGGATCGATTCTTATGATTTTTCCATTAGGAAAATTGAAGAAACAGATTCCGGATGCCCCTGGCTCCGTTACGGGTTTTAAGTCAATTGGCTTACCCATTGCAATATTAATCAATTGGTCTTCAATGTTTATTCCCGTAGACAGAGGAACAAGGTGTGATGTAATGAAATCGCCACCCAGCCGAGGACTGGTTTCAATTACATAAATTCCTTGTTTGTTTATCTTTAGCTCCGTGTGAGAAGCGCAATTGTCGAAGCCCAGGCTATTAGCTATTTTCCTGATCAATACAGTTATGCTGCTCCTAATCTCTTCGGTCAGATTCGCTGGCTCCTTATGCCCTAACTCAACATTGTATGGTTTCTGAGTCGTTTTTTTCTCTGTGAACTGAATTATGAACGATTTGCCTTTCTGATGCAGGCTCTCTATGCTATATTCAGGTCCCTCGATATATTCCTCTACGAGGACAGAGTCCATTTTAGTGAAATGGCAGGCTTCTCGGATATTCTCTCGCAATTCATCGATATCGTGACAAAGTTTCACGCCTCGGCTTCCTGAATTGTCTCTTGGCTTTACGATGAGAGGAAATTTTAAGTCTCCACTTTCCTCTGCTTCCCGAATCAACCGACCTTTCGCACAAGGAATGCCATTCAGCATAAACAACTCCTTCATCTTGAATTTGTCTGTCGATGCAATCGCGGTATCTTCAGAGAAGAAAGGAGCAGAAATTGCCTTTGCGACCTTTGCCATCATCCTAAGAGGCTTGTCTGTCGCAGTCGTTATTATCGCTGATGCATCGTACTTCTTTGCGACTTTTATTGTCCCATTGAAATCCCTACCATCAATGACCTCGAAGGCATCAACTTCTTTTTTGCATGCAGCACTTTCCGATGGATCTATGCCGACAACGAATAAACCTTGGGCTTTTGCCCTGAGAATTAGCGATTTCTGAAGTTCTCCAGTACCGAATAGAAGGATTGTTTTATTTTGTTTCATATAATGCCTTGCGAACATTTTCACAGATATATCCTATTTCATCATCAGTCAGAGATGCGTACATAGGCAAAGTGAATTCATGATCAGAGACATATTCCGTCTGAGGCAATTTTATACCATTTTCGTAGATTGAAAACCTGTGTATTGCAGGATAGTGTATACTTGTCTGAATGCCGGCATTCGAAAGAAGTTCCCTGATTCTATCCCTTCTCTCTTTCGTCCCTGTGGATAATATGACAGGCATAATATAGTTGCTTACGAATTCTTTATAACCGGCAAAAGGAATTATTAAATCTTCAATGCTTGAGAGTCCGTGAATATATTTCTCTCTGACGGCTTGTCTTTTCTCAAGGTCGGGTCTCAATTTCTTTATTTGCTCAATAGCTATTGATGACCTAATGTCATCCAACCTATAATTATAGCCTAATGCCACGATATCATAGTTAGTTGCGTGACCAGAAGCTCTTTGGAATGACATAGTCGTCATTCCATGAGAGCGGAGCAGTTGTGCTTCTTCGGCCATCTGTTGATTGTTTGTTACGAACATGCCGCCTTCGCCTGTTGATATGTTTTTGTTAGAGAAAAAACTAAATGCTGCGCAGTCTCCGATTGTGCCAATTTTTTTGCCCTTATATTCAGATAGAGGGCCATGGCAGGCATCTTCAATTACTTTTAGATCATGTCTCTTGGCAATATTCATTATTTCATCCATCATGGCAGGAAACCCCGCTAGATGAACAACGACGATCCCTTTGGTACGAGGCGTGATTTTGGTTTCGATGTCTTTTGGATTGATGTTGATATGCTCTGGACTGACTATGTCGCAAAATACTGGCTTCGCACCAGTATACCTAATGCTATTGGCAGAGGCGGCAAAAGTAAGTGATGGACATAGAACTTCATCGCCTGGGCCGAAACCGCACACGATAGCGCAGATGTGAAGCGCACTTGTACAATTTGTCGTTGCTACCGAGTATTTTACATCAAACATGCTAGAGAACATTTCCTCTAATTCAGCGCATTTGGGTCCCATGGAAATCCATCCGGAATTGATTGTGTCGTAAGCGGCGTTGGCCTCTTTCCCATCGAAATTAAGTTTGAATAAAGGAATCTTATATTGCATAATCTTTACATTTTATAATTTAAGTTTTTACCCCTTTCGTCATGGTTGAATGACGGAAGATATTCTTTGATTGCAGATACTATCTCTCTCTTTGATAATTCTTTTTTGGCGAAAAGATGTCTTATCTCTCCTAGAAAAGAATTTACGTCATCGAGCGAAGGTTTGGGTTTTTGTTTGATGACTCCGAGGGAATCAAACCTGGAAAAATCGATGTTTTCACCTTCGCTGTAGAATTCTTCGAAAGGTTTTTCTCCTGAAGTGTCGCTAACGGAGTAATGGACTGCGTATTGCAAGCTATTGCCTGGTTGTGATGCCATGAATGCTTTTGCTTCATCATCAGTCTGAAATTCAACTTTTTTGTACCCTAAGGCATTCAGGAATTCATCGCAAATGGAGCTAAACGTCATCATGCTGCTCTCGTCAAGTTTAGGGAAAAATATTTCTCTATTATCGCCAAGTAGACATGCCAGCAAACATATTTGCCCACTTTCTTGTGGAGAAACGAAATAGCGCTTGACATCTGAAGGTGCTGAGAGAGGCTGTCGTTTGAGCATCCTATGAATCCACCCGTCTGGAAGAGAGCCATTAGAGAAGGCCACATTGGCGAATCTTGCAGTCGACACGTTGAACCTGTCGGAATAAGCCATGATGAGATCTTCCATTATTCGTTTGCTTGCGCCCATTATGTTGACGGGATTCGCGGCTTTGTCTGTGCTCACGCAGAAGAAGCGCTCTGTGTTGAATTCTGTCAACAAATCCAATAGCTTCTGGGCTTTCAGAATATTATTTTCAATGAGAGCCTCAACAGAGTATCTGTCTTCTTCGCTTCTAACATGCTTATGAGCCGAAAAATTAGCGACTACATCGCAACCACCGTTAGACGCTAATATTTTGCGGAAAATCGGACTGGAAAAATCAATGGCATAAGTATGGTATTCAGATGGAACGAATAATCCTGCTGTAGACCTCAGGTCTCTTGTCAGTTCAGCCAGATTATTCTCGCTCAGATCAACGACAATTAGTTCCGCCGGCTGAAAAGGCAGAATAGCTTTAATGAAAGACGACCCTATGCTTCCGGCACCACCAATGACACAGATTTTTTTGTCTTTGATTCTTGCTAGCAAAGTATCATAATTGGCATTAATATCATCGCTGAAGAGGCTCTTCGAACGTTTTATGACTATTTCTGAAATGAAGTTATCTATATTTAGCATGACCTGTATGTTTTTTAATCTTAAAGATATGCAAAATTCTGCCTGGTTCAGAACCTTATGCAATTTTAAATGTTCATTGAGACTATAATGATGCTGACATTCTGCATGGCTGATCACTTTAAATCTATTTTCTTCCCCATCTCCAGAAGGAATTCCTCGTTGAAGCCGGCATCCATGCCAGGCGTGAAAGTCATTTCGCTGAACTTTACCTTGCCGTCAACTTCGTAAAGATCGACTCTGACGAATTTAATGCCTTCGGACAGTTTTGCGGCAATGCTCTTCATCTCTTCAAATGCTGAAGGGCGAGGAATCTCGGCCAGTCTTGATGAGTCTATGAAACTCGATCGCAAAGGCGTCCAATCCATGTCGTACATCATCAGCTGAATTTTGTGGGTGTTTAGAATCCGGTTCTTCGTGATGAAGCAATATGTAGGCACTCCATCGAAGCAGTAGAACTTGTAGTCGTCCAGAGCTGCGTTGGGGTGAGAATGGTCTACGAGATATTCCTCGGCAATGATTTTAGGCCTGATCTTGCCATAATGCCTTTCGCCTGAGAGTGCGCCGTAAGGATATTTCAGATACTTCGCCATCTGCTTCCGATCTCATTGGCAGAATCATAAACCCCATAAAGCTTTGCCAGAAGGCCTTCACCGCAACGCTCGGTGACATATTCCCTGACAAGGCATTTGTCAGCGAGCCTTGCCCATAAAGGGTTGTCTTGGTTGAGGCTCATCCAATAGACTTTGTCATAAAATGACTCAGGAGGGTTCTGAAGCTTCCTGTGATAGAATTTTCTGAAATGGAGCGTCAGGACCTGTTTGGGAAAATGCTTCAGCAGGCCTGCGAAAGGGGGCATTATTTTATAGAATAGACTCATATCTTGGATAGTTCTGAATATAATATATTCAAATGGCGTTCAACATTTTTAGGCAGGTATGGCTGGACGATTTCAATCGAGCGCCGGCCCATGTCGTACCGGCTGGCTTTGTCTTCAGCAAGCTTAAGGATGGCATTGGACAGGGCCTCGGTATCACCAGGCGCTATCAGAATGCCGTTCTCATTCTGGCGCACGATCTCAGGGATGCCGCCGACAGGGGTAGAGATTATAGCCATCCCGTATGTCATTGCTTCCAGGATAGAGATAGGAAGGCCTTCTGCATAGGAAGGCAAAATGTAAATGTTAGCCATGGACATCAAAGAGGCTTTTCTCTCGCCTGCCACCCAGCCATCGTAGCAAACAATGTCGCCGAGGCCATTTTCAGCGATGATATTCATCAATCTGTTTTCCTCACCCTTGCCACCGATGTGAAGGAAAAATTTTCCGCGAAGCTCTTCTTTGTGCGAAGCTATTGCGGCGAGAAGGTCGAATATTCCTTTAGGCTCATTAATGTTTCCCAGGAATATGCCTACGGCGCTTTCTGCCTTTTCTGTCAATTTCATGGGCTCTTCCACTATGTTTGGCAGCACTGTAACCTTCTTCGGGCTGAAAGTCCTTTCGAAATATTCCTTCCAGGAAGAAGAAAGAGCGGCGATGACATCGGCTCTCCTTATTATTCTGCTAACTGCTTTTTGGTGGACTTTGGCGAATTGTTCGAATCCTCCTCCATGGATGTGCAGTATGACTTTCTTCCCGAATGCCTTCCCTGTGCAAACGAATAAGCTTTTGCGCCAGAAACTATTGTTTGAGCAGCAATGAATATGTATGATTCTTACTCCGCCGAACATGCAGAGATAGCTGAATTTCAGCCATGACCACCCAAGCAGCAAGAGCTGAGAAAGGGGATTCGAGCCTTGCCGATAGGTTTTTACGAAACGGAAAGGGGATATTATCCTGGAATACGAGTCAAGGACTTTGGCAATACCACCCTTAGGCGGGTCGTATTCCGGCCCGACTGTAAGCACTTTCTTAGATATTCCCCTATCAATCATATCCGGCTTAAAATGGACATCTCTTAGATGATAATTGTGAAGTTACAACTTTTATCGTATATTTCGTCATTTTCATTTATGAAAACGATGGACGATATAGAAACAATCCTGAACATTGAAGAATGTAGTGGCAAGTGCAAGCATGTGCGTGCTGCAGATTAAACACTTAATGATTATGAAGTGGACTATTAAACTTAAAAGAGTCTATGAACCCGCCGAGGCTGAAGAGTCTATGAACCCGCCGAGGCTGACGATGGCCTGCGCATACTCGTAGATCGCGTGTGGCCACGAGGCATCAAGAAGAGTGATCTCAGGTTTGACATCTGGGCCAAGGATGTTACGCCATCATCAGAGGCAAGGCAGTTCTTTCATGCCGATCCCTCTGGCAACTGGGACAGGTTCTCTGAGATGTACCGTGAGGAACTGAGAGGCAGTGATGCCCTCAGGAAACTGGCCGACCAGATTCGTGGCAGCGGTTTCTCTACAGTGACATTGCTCTATGGCTTCCGCAATCCGGTCAGGAATCATGCCGTCATTCTCAAAGAGGAATTGTCGGCGTTGTTGCAGTCATTATCTTTTTGATTCCGCGCAGGCAAGATGAAAAAGGGATTATGTGCGAGGCAAAGCTTCGCAGAGGACTCGGAATTTTTCACTCCAGACTTCCCACGAGAGTTTTTCGTGGGCTAGTCGCAAAGCTCCTTCCCGCATTTGACGCAGCATACCATCATGAAGGTCACGCTTGATGGCGTCGGCAAAGTCTTTACCAGTAGCGCCCAACTGAAGCGTGCGTCCATTCACGCCGTCTACCACATAGTCTCCTGTGCCTCCAGTGAGATGGGTATAGGAGGGCAATCCAAAACTAGCAGCCTCGCTAAATACGATTCCCGAGCATTCAGCCTTGGTCGGGAGTAGCAGAATATGAGAATCATGGAAGATTTTAACATATTCACGATATTCTTCAGCCTTGTTTTTGTCGAGGAATCCAACGCAGGTTACATAATCCAGACTGGCTATGCCTTTAGGTAGTTTATCTTCTGCAATGCCCGCGATGGTAAGATGGGCATCTATGCCGTACAGTCTCAGCTCCCCGACAGCTTCGACTGCAATATCCCCTCCCTTACGTTTCCAGTTGACACCGGAAAAAAGGATGCGGAGTTCGCCCCCTGTGTATGGTTCGCAAGGTTGAATGTCCTTCTTGTCGAGGTTAGGACCGAATTCGAGGACATGGCAAGTCTCAGGGGGCACTCCACAGTCCTTGATAACACTGTTGGCTGCCCACTGAGAAGATCTCAAATTCATGACGGCATGTTGAGATGCCCACTCCTCAAGGAACTTTGCCATCTGTTGTGATTCAGGATGGATATTGTGCCAATAATAATCAAGCATAAGGTGGACTGTAGTATCACTTAGGTAGATATAAGGTTTGTCAATGCCTGTCTCAAAAAGGACTTGGGCACCACCAGGGAAAAACAAAATATCACATTGAATCAGTTTATCTCGGTTGATAGTCTTGCTTGATAGTTTGCCAATAGAGATATAGTGAGCACCGCGTAACCATTTCTTGCCAGATAATTTACCATATGCCCTCAGTAATATGTCCAAAATTCTCTGAGCTAGTGTGTCTGTGCGAAATGGTATCCATACCACATCGTAACCAGCGTTTTCGATTGCCTTCCGTAATTGATACACTGTGCCGCTCCAGGCTCTTCGGTCATGGAATGGATCTGCTGAGGATACGTATCCTATCGTTCTAATCTTTTTCATGTATATTATAGCGCTTGTGAGGTAAACTCAGTGCAAATTGATTTTGTTGGTTATTATCGAGTGCCTCAGTAAGGGTTTTGGACTTGATCCCCAGCTGTGCCCAAAGTGAATAGGATTGATAAAAAGAAAGAGCCGACCTGGCTTGGCCGACCCTTGTGCTCTATTGTCAATATAAATGACCTACTGGCCCCTGAAAGGATTCTGATCATTCTCGGTCACTGCCTCGTTGGTCGTGATCTCGAGCTGAGGAATCTGGCAAAGGAAACGGTAGTCGTTGCTCTTAAGAGTTCCCATTGGAGCCGCATCGGATCCATTGTAACCGTCTAGTTCTGTCATGCCCCAAGAAAAGTGTCCCGCAGGATTTGAAGCAGTAGCCTCATAGCGGACAAGATCCTTTTGGAGACGGAGCAGATCGTATGATCCGGTCAAGCCTTCTCCGAGCAATTCCTTGCGGCGCTCTACGTATATGGCCTCTAGAAGATCATCCTTTACCGATGTGGTCGAGAGTTTGGCATTGCGTGCCTGCTGAAGAGTATTGAGCAGACCGAGCGACTCGGAAGTTTTCCCAAGGTTCGCCTGAGCCTCAGCCATGATAAGGAGCATTTCAGAGCCTCTCATCAAAGGAACATCGATGTCGTAGCTGTGGTTGGAGTTGGTGTGTTCCTCGTATGTCCCGTCTCCATAGGAACGAAGCTTGTTGTATGCCCATTTGGAGCGGATCTGCACGTCCCCGTTCGCAGTACGGTGCCAGAACATTACGTTATGCTCGTCCGCGTCAGTGACGCCTTCTGTCTTGTTGCAACGAGTTCCACGGTAGTCTGTGTCATCGAACAAGTCGACATAAGTCTGGTCAACGAAGATGCAGAGAAAATGATAGAGAGGCCCCGTGGTCATTCCCTCGCCGTAGCTTGGATCGAAGTTCCACCAGTTATTAAACACAGTGTTGCTTCCTACGTTGGAAGTGTTAGTATATTTGCAGCCCCACACAAGCTCGGCGCAGCCATTGGCCATGAGCTTGTCCATGCCGCTGCACCATTGCTCCTTGCTCATGAGGGTGCCGTATTTGTGATATACTTTGTTTGCCTCAGAATATGCCCCTTCCCAGTTGCCCATAACCTGATATACCCTAGCAAGCATGCCGGCAGCGACAGAAGCGTCAATCTGCCATTTCTCGGAACGGTTGAAGCTGGCGAGGGCGGTCTCGGCTTCAGTCAAATCCTTTACGACTTGGTTGTAGCATTCTTCGACGGTAGAGAATCCCTTGTTCGCATTATCATCAGGAGAGAGACGGAGAATTACGCCTCTCTTGTTCCTTGCGATGGCATAGGTCTGCTGGTAGTTCAGGAGGAGATGGAAGTAGCAGAACGCCCGGATTGCTAGAGCCTGCCCTTTGAGTGCTGCCTTGTCGGAATCCGATCCGCTTACGTTGTCGACATTGGCGATGATGATATTGGCCTCGTTAATGGCTTTGTACATTGTTTCCCAAATGTAGTGCGCATCACCTGTGGACATGGTTCTGGAAGACGAGAATTCATAGATTGGCTCAGGAGAAGAGCCGTAGTTCTTGTTGACGATGCAGTCCGAGCCCATAAGGTCGTAGAGCATCAAGAATCCGGAGACCCCCTGATAACTTGCTCCTGGCTGTTCCTGTGGGTCACCTATGAGGAAAGCCCTGTAGGTTGAGGTAAGAACTTGGTTCAGACCAGCAGTGCTTCCTATGAAGGTGTTGGCTCCCACTTTGGTGGCATCGTTCGTCGTAAGTTCATCTTTGCATCCGAGAAGGGAAACGCCGAGAACCATTATTATTGCGTAAAATATCTTTTTCATATCTGTGTTAGGATTTGACTAGAAAGTAATCTGTATACCACCCATATAAACACGTCTTGCGCTCTGGTTGCCGTTGTCGGTGTCGGTATTGCCGTTGTAGTTGTTGCCGAGTATTCCGGTTTCAGGGTCTGTGTGCATGGATGCCATCTTACCGAATGTAAGGGCATTGTCAACGCTTAAATAAAGATGAAGGTTCGAGATGTTGACCTTACTGAGAATACTTCTTGGAATAGTGTATCCTAGAGTTACATTCCTCAAGCGCACGAAGTCATTATTGAATATGAAAAAGTCAGACCCCTTGCGATTATCGCCTGCTTTCTCATAACTCCAGCGAGGATATTTCTTGATGTCTCCTGGTTTCTCCCAGACTTTGCCTGCGACGACATCCTGCATAAGGCCAACACCTGTACGGAGGGTTCCTGACTCTACAAACATGTAGTTGTAAATCTTGGATCCGAATGAACCATACCACATGAATGAGAAGTCGAAATCTTTAAACTTGAAGCTGTTGGTTATTGAACCGAAAGCCTTTGGAACCGCAGTCCCGCACCACTGGTAGTCTTCCGAAGAAACATCGGAATAGTTCGTCGTCGTGGTCCATCCGCCATTTCCATCGCGAATGTAGTATCTGAGGAGACCGGTGTCTGGATCGACGCCGGCGTTCTTTACGTTGTAGAACTCGTAAAGGGAGTGCCCCTCCTCAAGACGATAGCTGATGCCACGGTTTGAATAGGTGTACGCTCCGCCAGGAAGGTATGTGACCTCGTTGTGCAGAGTTGAGAAGTTGGCATCTATGTTCCAAGTGAAGTATTTGTTCTGGATAGGAATTGCGTTGATCGTGATTTCTATTCCTCTGTTGACAATATCTCCGAGGTTGGTGTTGTAACCAGTTGCACTACCCACCTGAGCGGAAGGAGGAAGCTGGAGGTAATATAGAAGATCTTTGGATCCTCTGCTATAGTACTCAATTGTTCCGCCGAGACGATAGTTCAGCATGCTAAAATCTGTGGCCACATTGAATTGATGGTTTTTCTCCCACTTCAGATTAGGAGTCGCTAATGTAGATGGCTTGTAACCAGCGGACCCGTACAGGTTATCGGGTTCATAGTATTCCTGATATGCGTACCAAATCTCGCTTCCTGCAGCGCCGTTGCTGGTGCTTCTTGAGTAAAGCTTGTCGTTGCCGGAAGTTCCATAGCTTGCGCGGAAGACGAGCATGTTCAGCCAGCGTACATCCTTGAGGAATTCCTCGCTGCTGGCTCTCCATGAGCCTCCGACTGACCAGAAGTTGCCCCAACGGCTTTCCTCTGAGAATCTAGAAGAGCCATCCCGACGGATAGAAGCAGAGAGATAATATTTGCTGGCGAAGTCGTAGTCTGCCTTTCCGAAGAAAGAAAGCAGCGAGTATCTTGTACGGTTCGAGTCTGCCGACCAGTTTGTCGTCGTTGAAGCAAGCTCGTACTGGCCTATTGACATGATGCCTTCGCCATGAGCATAGTCATAATTGAGGGAGTAGTCATAATACTCGTGACCAGCCATGAGGTTGATGTGGTGCTCTCCGAATTTTTTGTCCCAGGTGAGGATGTTGTTCCAGGTTGAAGACAGCACCTTGTTGTTGGTGCGGCTGGCTGAACCTCCGGTAGTCCTTACTGTTATGCCGTACGGAGCAAGCTGATCCTCTCCGTGGACGGCTGAATCATAGCCGTAGTTTGTGGCGATATTGTTGTCCAGGCTGATCGATGAACGGAAATTCAGATCGTAAGGAAGCTTGAAGTTCGCGAAATATTTTACTGAAATTGTGGAGTACTCGTTGCTGCTGAAACTTTCATCGTTGTCATTGTCCCAGTAGCTACCCTTTCCGATAGGGCAATTCCCAAAGTAGTTGGCGTTCATCGTAGCGTAGTCGTACATCTTGTCGCCGGTCTTAGCAGAGTAGACCCAGTCTGTGTTGTCCGAGTTTCTCAGGTAAGGAGAGGTGAGGGATGTGTGGAAACCAAGAGCGCGGTTGTATCCTCTGGAGTTCTGACGAGCATAGCTATATGCGATGCTGCCGCCCATAGACAGCCATTTGTTGATTTCTGTCTCGACGTTGGTACGGAAAGAGTATCTCTTGTAGAAGTCGTCATTTGCGTAACCTTTGTCGTTTAGGTAACCAAGAGAGGCGTAGTAAGAGGTTTTCCCGTCCGGCGTGCTGCCACTTACGTCCAGACCATAGTCCTGACGAAGTTTGTGAGAAAAAATTACGTCATTCCACTCCCAATCGCTCTTGTCCCATATCATCTCAAGGTCAGGATTGGTCCAGCAGTTACCCTTGCCATCGTGGAGAACATAATTTGAGGTGCTCCCTGGCCACTTGAAAGGAGTTACATAAACTGTCTCGCCTGCGGAATTGACTGTAGGATTGACGCTTATCGTGACGGCATTGGCGGATGCGTAGTCTCCCGCTTCCTGGCTGCTCTTGCCGTGGAGATATACCTGGTCATTGTAGAGCGCTCTCCAGTTGTTGGTCAGCTGCTCGTAAGGGTTGGCCTTGGTCATGTAAGGAACGGCAAGGTCTGAAGTGCCCCATGCGCTACGGAAGTGGACCGTCGTTTTTCCAGTCTTGCCCTTTTTTGTGGTGATTACGATTACGCCGTTGGCTGCACGTGAACCATAAAGGGAAGACGCCGCAGCATCCTTCAGGACCGTCATTGATTCTATGTCTGAGGGATTGATTGAGGTGAGTGTCCCATCGTAAGGCATGCCATCCACTATGTAAAGTGGCGTTGTCTTTCCAGACATTGATGAAATGCCACGAATCTGGATACGAGAGTCGGATCCTGGGGTGCCTTCATTGTTGACGACCTGGACGCCGGCAGACATGCCCTGCAATGTTTCTGCGAAACCGGAACCTGAGATTTTCTCAATCTGATCAGACTTCACGACCGAAGCGGATCCCGTGAAGGAACTTTTCTTCGTCGTGCCGTAAGCAACGAAAATCACCTCATCAAGGGACTCGTTCCCTTCTTCAAGAACGATGTTCATCCTTGTAGATGCCGTTACTTCACGTGTCTTGTAACCAATGCAGGAAATCTCAAGAGTGGCCCCTTCCGCAACATTGTAAAGAGTGAACGTACCGTCCGTGTCGGTGATAGTCCCATTTTGGGTTCCTTTCACGATGACACCTGCGCCGATGACTCCTTGGCCGGAAGCATCTTTGACGGTACCAGTGGCAGTCTTGTATGTCTGAGCAGAGAGGCTCATGGACATACAAATCACGTTGAGCATTAAGAATGCTTTGAAAATGTGATTACCTTTCATCTGGAAAAAGTATTGAAATAAAATACGTGAGTTTTTACTCACATTAAGCATACATAACCAACTAACTCGTAACAAATATAATTATTAATCTGAAATTCCAAAGTTTTGAATTTCATTATGATTAGTATCGAAAAAGCCACCAAATGGAGCAAAATAATAAGAATTTTCGCAAAGAATTTTAGTAATTTTAATAAAAAATATAAAAAAATTTTAAACTAAAAATAATTAACCTCACCGTCGAAACTGATGATAAAAATTTCCTGTACCCAGAGAAAATTAGGGTACAGGAAATTTTGATGAATAAGTTTATGGGTATTAATTAATTAGTTGCCGAGGGTGCGACCTGCGCCGCCTGTGCCTGTCCCAGCACCTCCAGCCTGGCTGTTAGCACCATTCTGGACGCCACCGACGATGTCATCGTTCTCAATGGTTCTGTTCACGCGTTTTACGCCAGCTTTCAGGTTTCCGAACCTGTAGCTGAGCCTGAGGCCGACCTGCCTAATCCTGACGTCGATTTTGGTTTTTCCAGTGTAGTCGCCATTAACCGTCTTCATAGTGAGATTGTTGTGATCC
This sequence comes from uncultured Bacteroidales bacterium, assembly GCA_900316045.1. Taxonomy (GTDB): domain Bacteria; phylum Bacteroidota; class Bacteroidia; order Bacteroidales; family UBA932; genus Cryptobacteroides. Next base: position 45,846 of record ONBM01000046.1, read on the forward strand.
CAGTCGAACGGATTCACAGCCGCGATGCTCACGGTGAGCCTGTCCTCTTTCAGGAATGACCTCTGCAGAGAGGCGGTGTAGTAGTAGTAATTCGGTCCGTAGCCGTAAACGCTGGCGAGAGAACGTCCGAACGACCCGCCTCCGCCGACGTTGAGGATGAGTTTCCACGGAAGATTCTGCTGCACGAATGCCATTGCGGTCCCTGACCAGCCATCGAGTTCAAGGTCAAGGTTGTTGTTCTTCATCTTGTTGTTCTCCACATGGCCGTTGAACATAATGGATGTGCCAGTGAAAGGGGTGTAGCGGATGAAGCCGTCAGCTCCGTAGCGACGATTCTTCAGCACGTCATCGTAGGTGGATACTGTCTTCTCGTCTCGAACGAAGCTGACCTCGGAGATCTGGTCGTTGGAAAAGTTCACGAAAGGCGACAGAGTCAACATCATTTTCTGGCTCATCTTCATGAATTCCAGGGTGAAGGAATGATTCATGGCGCTGTTCAGGGCTGGATTTCCGTAGTTCAACGATGATGGCGTCTCGACCCTCGCAGGGTTCAGGTAGCTGATTCCCGGACGGTTTATGGACGACGAATATCCGACCTTGAGAGTCGTCATAGGGGAGAATGAATATCTTACGCTGGCACTTGGCACCCAGTCACTGAGATTCTTGTGGAAGCTAGAAGCCGAGCCGTCTGGATAACTTGCGTGCAAGTAACTATATTCATACCTGATGCCTGCCTGCGCAGACCATTTCCCGCTGTTGAACAACCATTCCGTGTACGCCGCAGCCACCTGGGTGTTATGATTGAAGCGGCTGTGAACATCCTTCGTCGTGGTTGCGTCGGCATATTCAATGTCAGTCCTGCTCTTGTTGTCCCTGCCTATGTATTTCCCGCCCCATTCCATCGTGAATTTCTGGCTCAGGGGGCGGATGTAGTCGATTTGGCCCGTGTGCTCGTTGCTTGTCTCCTTGCTGTCGTTCAAAAAGCCTGAATAGTCGAATGATGCCGTTTTGATATTATTGAAATCGTTGTTCGTTTTCGATTTATTGCCGTTCCCAGCGTACATGTAGGAAATAGTGAGAGATTCCCCTGGTTTGTTCGTCTGCATCTGATAGTCCACCCTGCCGTGCGCATCATAGTATTTCGGATTCTTTGGATTCCAGGTTCTGGCATCATATTCATAAATTGAGTCTCCGTTCCTTGAAGTCATCGCGTTGCTTGAATATGAATCCTGCTTCAGTCCGAAACTTGAGCCTCCGAAGGAGAAAGTCAGAAGGTTTTTAGGATTTATCTCATAGCTTGCGCTGAATTCGCCGAAATGCATGTCGATTGGGCTTTTCTGCCTCATGGAAGTGCTCTGGGTCGTGCCAGAAGATTTGAAATAATTATCCGTCCGGATTAGCATGTCACGGCTCTCTTTGCTCATGTGGGCGTAACTGTAGTTCACAGAGAAGGTGAATTTCCCTTTTTGCGCCGTTATGTAGGCGGATTCGCTGTGAATGCCTTGGAATGGGTCCACGGCTCCGGAAAGGGTTCCAGTGACTCCGCTCATGCCAGCGTTGTTCTTCATCACGATGTTCAGAATGTAATTCGTTCCCTCTGCGTCCTCGCGGGCACCTGGGTCGGTGATGACCTCTATGCTCTTTATCATGCCTGCCGGCATGGATTTCAGCACTTGGCTGACGTTCTGGCCGGAAAGCGATGGGTCTGGATGGCCGTTGCGGTAGATTTTGTAGTTGGACGAACCTCTCACCAGTACATTGTCCTGTCCGTCAACGCTCACCATCGGCACTTTGCGCAGCATGTCCAGAGTGCTTATGCTCTTGGCCTGTTCGTCGTTCTGAACATCGTAGGAAAGGCGGTCCACGCCAATCTTGATGAGCTTGCGTTGAGCGACTACGGTCGTTCCCTTCAATATTTCGCTCCACCCCGTAGTGTCAATCTTAGCCGTGTCTGCGGCCGCCTTCAGCGTGTCTTTCTTCGCCTGAGGATTCTGGGCGAGCAATGAAATGCCAAGGAGCATCGTCAATGCTAGTATCGTAATCTTTCTCATGTTATTCTGTGAATATGTCACCTGAGCCTGATGTTGAAACGTCTTTGCTCTCGTATTTCAGCTTTCTGATGTCAATGTCGCCTGAGCCTGCCGTCCGAGCTTTTAAATTCTTCACTTCTCCGCTTATCGAGATGTCGCCGGAACCGGCCGTCTCGCATTTAACATCCTTGCCGTTGATGCCGTCTATTTTGATGTCTCCAGACCCTGACGTGCTGATGCTCAGCCAGTTTACGCTGCCATCTTTCAGGAATATGTCTCCTGAGCCGGAGAATGCCAGCGCTAACGAGTCAAGCCTGAAATCCTGCATGTCGAAATCCCCGCTGCCACTCCCATGCACCTCTTTGATAGAAGGACATGCTACGTAAATGTAACTTTCTCCTTCAAATATCAAGTTATTCGCTTCGGTTTTGATTGTAAGAGTTCCGTCTTCCACGGAGACGTCTAGCAGTTCCACGATGTTAGAATCCGCATGGATTCTCACCATTGTGCTGCTATCTTGCGCAAAACGGATGTCCAATGCTGCCTCATTATGTATCTTGTCGAAAGGTTCGACGACATATTCCTTGTCTATGACGTTCCCATCGCCTCTGGTAAGTCCGAATATGCTCTTATTGCCGCCGTTTTTCGGCACCCTGAAATAGCAGGAAGTCGCCATTAGTGTCAATGCCGTGATTGCCAAGATTTTAACTGAATTTCTCATGATCATTTTAATATATTATTTCTCTTCCAATAGGAGCTCTTTCGGACTCAGCCCAAGCAGCTCTATCTTCTTGATTACATTGGGAAGCTCGTTTTCCAGGAACTCCCTCCGTTCGGCATCGAGCACGATGTCCTTTGCGTCGGGTGAGATGAAATAGCCTATCCCGCGTTTGTTGTAGATGATCCCTTGGTCGGTCAACTTCTCGTAGGTGCGCATCACCGTGTTAGGGTTCACGCCGATAGAAGCCCCATATTCCCGCACCGAAGGAATCCTGTCTTCCGGTTTCAGATCCCCGGAAAGGATTCTCTCGCAGATTGCGTCTCCGATCTGAAGAAATATAGCCTTATTTGAATCGAATTCCATGGTTTAATGCTGTAATTTTTTGAGTCTCAACCAAATCATCGTGCCGGTTATGGCTAGAATCACTATCAGTCCGATGTTCGTGAGCCAGTTGAGTAAGTTTACGAAGTCTTGTGTGGAGGGGTTAATTTTCTCAAGCCATCTTGGTTCAGCGTTGGAGATGCCAATCATCATTATTATCCAGGATAAAATGGTCTGTATTCCCAGAAGAATCAATATGGTGAAGAGTACTTTGTGCTTCTTGAAATACGTGGCTCCCGTGAGAAATATGGACAAGTACTCGATTAACGAAATCAAGACAAGGGTCAAGAATGCAAATGATGAGATTTGGATGTTTCCGTAACTGGTGGAGAACACTCCTTGGCTGAATTTCTGGCCAGTGATGGCAAGCGGATCTCCCATCTGTGGGTCGAACGCCGTGAGAATGGCATCGCTGGCAAGGTATAGTGCGATAAAAATTATTGGAGCGATCACAAGGCAGTTGAGCATCATTGTTATGAATTTCTCAAGCCGGGATGCCGGAAGCATCAGCCAGGCAGAGCCTTTCTCCTTGTCGGTCACAAGTCCGTAGACTCCCTTCGGAAAGCTGAGAACCAGCACTGCGCAAGCTATTCCGAATGCGAGGGCGCGTCCTGCGAATTCTATTCCATGGTAATCGGACAGATTATGCTCTTTGCTAAAGAGGATGATGAATATTGCTCCCAGAATGTAATATATGATAGGGAATATGGACATGAACAGGAAACCGAAACCGTATCTTTTCCATGCCATTTTCAGGTCGTACAACCAATATTTCCCGAATCTGCTTATGTTGAATGAGTTGCTCATGGCTTTGCGTTATTTTTCGTTGAACATTCCTTTAATCAGCTCTTTGTGAAGGTGAACTGCATTGAACAGAGCCTCGATGTTGACTTTGCTGTCCTCGCCGGTGGCATTCGGGCGAACTTGGATGTACCCCCCTGGAAGCTGCTCGCTGTAAAGGCTATCTTGCTTGAGTTCAGCGCCGTAGTCGAAGAATAGCTTATTGGAGACTTCCTCTATAGTGGCATTCAGAAGTATTTCCTGCTTGTCCAGAATGATGATCGGGTCGATGATGTTCTCTAGGTCCCTGACCTGATGGGTAGAGATCACTATTGTGGCGTTCTCGGAAGTGTGTTTCATGATTGCGCTTCTGAATTGCGCTTTGGACGGGATATCCAGGCCGTTGGTGGGCTCGTCCATGAATAGGTAATTTACGTTGAGGGCGAGCGCGAAAGAGATGTAGGTTTTCTTCAGCTGTCCTGCTGACATCTGATTCATCTTTTTCTCGGGATCGTTCTCGAGTTCTTTCATTATCGCCAGGAACTTGTCCATGTCGAACTTTGGCCAGAATTGTCCCTGTTCCCTCGCAAATGCTGTTGCCTTCAATGGAATTGGTGCAACTGTCTCTGAAAGGAAATACTGGTTTTCCAGTAGAGACGGATTCCTGTTGAACGGCTCATCTCCATCTGTGAATATGCTGCCTTCAACTGGTCGTTTGAGGCCGCAGAGGAGTGTCAGCAGGGTAGTCTTGCCCACTCCGTTCTCTCCGAGAAGACCGTAAATCCTGCCTTCCTCGAGGGTAGTGCTGATGTTGGCCAGCACCTTTTCGCCTTTTCCGTAACGGAAACCTAAATTTTTGATTTCTATCATGTTATATATTAATTAAAACACTATCTATTAATATGTTATATTCGTTTGTCTGCAATCCTGTTCATATATTTTATTTATTCACCTCATTCTCCCGCAACCATCCTCGTCTGTCCCAGTCCCCTCAACCGTCCTCTCCTGATTCTTAGTGTGCTAGTTTATTAGTACACTGCAAAGATAGGACTTAATTTTTAATATCCAACTATATTTTTAAAATATTTACAGTATATTTGTAAAGCGGCTCAGGAAGCCGCTCCATTCGGTGCCATTCATCTTAAGTTGCTGGCATCGAGATTTTTATGAATATATTAAAACGAACTTGCAATGCTGAATATTCCAGATTTCGCATCTTTTAGGAACGTCGCTACGCCGTTCTACTATTACGATATCGACCTTTTCAATAAAACTGTTGACGAGGTGGCTGAATTGTCGAGAAAATACAATGTTCATGTACATTATTCCGTTAAGGCCAATTCCGATCCGCGTCTGAATGACATCATAAGCGCAGCTGGTCTTGGAACAGACTGCGTGAGCGGAGACGAGATAGAGTTTGCCGTGAGTTGCGGCTTCGATCCTAAGGATATATTTTTTGCCGGTGTAGGCAAGACGGATAAGGAAATCGTTCAGGCGTTGCAGGTCGGCATCGGGGCTTTCGTCGTGGAATCACTAGAGGAAATCGTGATTATCGGGGATTTGGCAAAAAAGCTTGGTAGACGAGTGTCCATGAGCCTGAGAATCAATCCGAATATCGATGCACACACCCATCATCACATTACCACGGGACTCTATGAAGATAAGTTCGGAATATCCGACCGCAGTTTCGATGAGGCCGCATCGCTGGTGAAGAGTTACGATAATATCGACTTCTTCGGACTTCAGTTCCATATAGGCTCGCAGATTCTGGATGTTGAAGAAGTCGTGAAATTAGAGTGCGAGAGAGTGAATGACATCCTGGCTCGGTTCGAACGGGATGGGATGATCGTAAAGAATATTGATCTTGGAGGAGGTCTTGGAATAGATTATGATGACCCGGACAATAACCCTGTGCCGGATTTCGAGACTTGGTTCAGGACTATCAGGAAATATCTTGTGGCTCGTCCCGAGCAGGGCGTTCACGTGGAGCCGGGGCGTTCTCTTGTCGGTCAGGCAGGGTCGCTGATTTCCAGGGTTCTATACGTCAAGAAAGGCGAAAATCGTCGTTTCTTGATGGTGGATGCCGGCATGAACGACCTCATTCGTCCTGCTTTATATGGAGCTTATCATAAAATTGAGAATCTCTCGGCTCATTACGATGACAA
>ONBM01000010.1 GCA_900316045.1 uncultured Bacteroidales bacterium
AAATATAGAAATAAAATTTGACAAAAAAAAGACTTTTACGAAAAAGTCTATCAATTATTTGCGAATATTTTTAATTCAAGAAAGTGTCAAACTTCCGATTCTTCCGTCAGTTATTAATTTGAAAGAGGGAATTACGGAAAAAAAAGTTATTTTTGTCATCCAGTTATGAATATGAAAGCTAATTATAACGCTAAGATCACAAAAGAGCAACGCGACAAGCTAAAAAAAGTCAAGCATCTGGCCTTGGACATGGATGGCACGATCTACATGGAGAATGACATCTTCCCGTTTACTTTGGAAGTGCTGGATGCTTTGAGAGCTAATGGGATAGGATACTCTTTTCTTACCAACAATCCCACGAAATCCGTTGCAGACTACCTGTCCAAGTTACATCGGATGGGGATAAAAGCCGATGCCGGGAACATGTATTCCACCCCCGTCGCAACGATAGATTATATTCACAAGCATTATCCGAAAGTTCGGAAGCTCTTCATGCTGGGCACCCCGAGCATGAAGAACGAGTTCGTAGATGCAGGTTTCGAAGCCTGCGCCGACGATCCTGACGATGTCCCGGACATGCTTGTGGTAGCATTCGATACGACTTTGACATATTCCCGTCTTTGCAGGGCAACTTGGTGGGCCAGCCAAGGGATTCCATACATCGCAACTAACCCCGATTTCGTCTGCCCGACTGATGCCAAGACCATTCTAGTCGACTGCGGCTCACTTCAAAAATGCATAGAAGCAGCGTGCGGGCGAAAGCCGGACAAAGTCATGGGCAAGCCGGACCCGTCAATGCTGGACGGGATAATGGATCGAAATGGCCTGAAAGCGGATGAAATCGCCATGGTGGGAGACAGAATCTACACCGACATTGCCATGGGACACAATGCCGGCGCAGTGAGCGTGTTGGTGCTCTCTGGTGAAACTACGCTGGAGACAGCCTTGGAAGTCGAGCGGGAAGCCAGGACAAACCCTCATCCGAAGCATTGGCCTGCGAATCTCATCGTCAGGGACATCAAGGAGCTGTCTGACCTTTTGCTGGAAGCCAAAAGATGAAAATCCTGTTCATTCACGGCCTGGCATCATCAGGCGCCTACAAAATGGCCACATCTTTAAGAATATTGCTTAAAGACACCGAGGTCATAGCACCAGATGTGCCAATCAGGCTGCAGGATGCCATTAATCTTTTGGAAGACATTTGCCTTCGGGAGAACCCGGGCCTCACGATCGGCCTCTCCTGGGGCGGATTCCTGGCGCAGAAGCTGAGAGGAAGGCGCAAGATGCTCATCAATCCTGACCTGGGAATATCCCGGATGCTGCGGACGAAAATCGGGGAGCAGAAATACCTCTCGCCTAGGAAGAACGGGGAAAAGATCTTCACCATCACAGAGGGAATATGCAATGAATATGCTGAAGCAGAGATCTCGCAATATGCAAGCCTCACACAGGAAGAGGTGAGCATGACGACAGGAATTTTTGCCCTGAACGACGAGCTGGTGCATTGCGGGCCAGAATTCGAGCTGCATTACCCAGGTCAGGCGCATTATTACCCCGGCGGACACCTCCCCAACTATCCAGAAATAAAGAAATATATCCTCCCCATCTTGAGGAAAGAGATGGACAGATGACTGAATTTATTAAGAGCATGAGATATTTGATAAATAATTCCACTGACCCCTATTTCAACCTGGCATTCGATGAATACTGCCTTGAGAACATTCATAGCGAAGAGCCCTATTTCTTCCTTTGGAGGAATCGTCCCGCAGTGATAATAGGGCTGAACCAGAACGCATATGGGGAAGTCAATCTTGAATACCTGAACGCAAATGGAATCACTCTGGCACGCAGGGTCACGGGCGGAGGCGCCGTCTACCACGACCTCCAGAACATGAACTATACCATAATCGGCAGAAACCCATCACCACAGCCCATGGTGGATGCTCTCCGGCAGCTTGGGGTGCCGGCGGAACTTACTGGCAGAAACGACATATTCGTCGAAGGCAGAAAAGTCTCCGGCTATGCGCGCAGAGTCGCCGGCAATCAAGAAATAATCCACGGCACGCTGATGTACGACGTAGACCTGGACACTTTGCAGCATGTCCTAGACACCCCAGCTTCCAAGATGAAGGTCAAAGGAATATCTTCCGTGCGCAGCCACGTTGCCAATCTCAAAGAGTATCTGCCTCAGTTCAAATCACTTGACGAGCTGCAGGCGAAGCTATCCGAAATCCTCTCCGGAGGCGACGGACCGCTGCTCGCCCAAGGCAGCGGCTATCCGAGCCAAGATGAAATCAATGCCGAAGTCAGGAGAATTGCCGCCGAGAAGTTCGCCACCTGGGAATTCATCTACGGCCACTCTCACGAAGCGGATTTCAATTACAAGAAAAAGATGCCTTGCGGGACAGTGGAAGCAAGCCTGAGAATCGATAGAGGGATCATCACCGCCCTTACGTTCTCTGGCGATTTCCTATTCGACGAGCCTTCTGAAGACCTCGCCAAGAAGCTGATTGGGCTACGCTACGACAAGGCTACCCTATCCGCAGCCATCGAGAAGGCCGGGGCTGGAAAATATTTCCACTCAGCCAACGCCTCGCAAATCTGCTCTCTCCTTCTCGGAGAATAGCCACGCCAAGACATGAAAAAAAATGCATGCCGGAATCTCAAGACTACAGCATGCCGATAAACTTTTCGTTAGTGTGTAATAACCACATTCGTCCTTGATAGATAAAGTAGTAGGTTGTTTTTTAAATTTTCCGATGCGAAGGTAAGGACTGCTCTTCGACAACGCAAGCAAACCACCGGCAATAATCTACCAATTCGGCAAAACCATTTATCAATTCGACACGCAGATTACCTATCTCACTCTCTTATACTCACTTGGAGTCATCCCGAATTTCGTCCTGAAGAGACGATTGAATGTCGGCACATTTGGGATTCCGCACATTTCAGCCACGGCGGCTATCTTGTATTCGGGATGTTTCATCAATATCCCGACGGCATATTCAAGTCTTTTCTTATTGACATAACCAATCGTGCTGAGTCCGGTATTCCTGTTTATCACCTTGGCCAGCCTGTTTCTGTTCAATCCCGAGAAACGAACCAAGTCTTCTCGTGAGAGGCTAGGGTTGAGATACAATTTCTCTTTAGTTATTTTCGAGTCAAGGAGCTCGAATATGCTCCTGTCTCCGGCAAGCTCTTCCGACTCTATCGTCTCGTCCTGCATCTTGGCTTTCAAATCAGCTACGCCAGCCTCATCTTCCTTGTTCCTGACCTCACAGAAATCCGATAAATCAGTCTGGTCATCCGGCCCTGAATCACCCCCGGAGATTTCTTTGGCGGGATCGCCAGACATCATCAGGAGCCTTGCCCTAGCCTTCTCTAGGTCATCTTTGCAGGATATGAGCTCGTATATAGTCCTGACCATGGCAAGATTCTTCCGCCTGGCCCGTCTTGCGTTCATGATGCTGTAGATGAACAAGACAAGGAGAACGACTGCTACGACGCTTACGGACAAGAACATCTGAGTCCTGGTGCGGACCCTGTTCTTTTCTTCCTGAAGCTGGATTTCTCGCTCGCTCTTGTCGTAGAACTCGGCCATCTCCAAGGCAGTGCTTTTCTGCTCCCGCATTTTCAAGCTGTCGACGAGCACGGATAATTGCTTGTAATATTGCGAAGCCTTTTCATAATCCCCTATGGCGTTGTATGCATCCCCGAGAATATGCTGCACCATCTTCATGTGGTACGTGATGGTGTCGCTGTGCTCCTTCAAAAAGGCCTCTTGTTTCTTGTAAATGGAAATGACGGTGGCATATTCCTTTTTATCCATCAGGTAAGGAACGATGAGATAGTCATCTTTCGCGTACTTGTCCCCAATGGAGCGCCACGATGCGTATGCTTCGTCGGCCTCTTTCGTCCTGCCTAATTTGAAGAGCAGGACGGCACGCTGCGCAAAATAAGTCTTCTTCTCTTTATCGGGGAGATTTTCCATCTTGACTACATCGCCCTCGTCCCCTCCGGAAGTAAGCAACTGGAGCTTGTCCAGGATCTTAAGGGCTTCTTCGTAGCTGCCTTCCCTCATCAGCAGCACCAAGAGCGTGTTGTACTCGTACGCCAGGTTATCGAACTTGTATTTGTAATCAGATTCCTCCATCATCTTCACCGCCTCGTTAAGATGATAGAACGCACGTTCCTTATCCCCCTGATGATAAAGCATTTTCCCGATGCCGAACATGGCAATCGACTCCATGACCCTGCTGCCCTCTTTTTCAGAAACCTTGAAGAGAAGGTTGATGTACCTGGACCCATTCTCCTCGTCATGGAGGCAGTCATAACATGAAATCATCCTGTGAATGCTCTCCATATAGGCATGAGGATCATGACTGAGGGAATCCTGCCTCATCAGCCTGCCATAATATTTTATGGCAGTGAAATAATGACCCGAATTGTAATACAAATCGCCTTCGGTACGGTCAAGGTCATATTCAGTCTCCTCTCCCCTCTTCCGAAGTTCTTCCATTATTATCTTAGCCTTGTCGAAATCCGAGTAAGTATATTCATAGACGTGGTCTATGTCTATCAGGGAGTCAGGAAGGTCGGAAACCGATCCCAAGCCAGAGTCGTTTCCTCCGATGGCATAGAGCAAAGGGGAAAGCAGCAATGCGAATATGCAAGAAAGACATACGCTTGGACTCATCTTGGGAAAGCCGGTTATCTTTGAGGCAAATATAAGAAAACCGCCGGAAAAATCCACATTCCCGGCGGCTTTTGAATATCGCAAGACCCTTAGTCTCTGAATTTATCCGGATTGGCAAGCAGGTAAGCCTCGGCTTCCAGATTCCACAGACCGTTATGTGCCTTGCAGAGACGATCCAGCTCGGCGAAAGCAGGATTCGTCCTGCCTTTCTCGGCAAAATCCGAAATAGGCGTAAGAGGCATCTCGATGTGGGTGTAGATCAGTTTCTTGCCGCCCTTTATGTTCGGCAGGTTCAGAGTCGTTTCCGGAACTACGCTCAAGCCACCGATGTGCGTCACCAGACCTGCCGGATCCAGCCCGGCGCTCATCAGGTGCAGGGCTTCCTTCATGTCATCGGTGTTCCCGCCGCTGGTGCCGACCACATGAGTGGAGGCATAGTGCACGTTGTAGAAATTGAGCGGAGCCTTGAAATCAGCTTTGCCAGGGCCAGAGAAAAAGTTCAGGCAGCCGTCCTGTCCAAGGATGTCATCGCCCTGCTCTACGACAGAAGGAACCGGAGCCATGACCACGACTTCATCGTAACCGGTGCCTCCGGAAATCTTTCGGAGTTCCTCAACAGGATTTTCCACGATGCCGGTGTTGACATAATGCAATTCAATACCCTTGGAAGCGGCATATTCAACAGTATAGAGGGATGCTGCCCTGTCCAGCCGGCTCTGGTCTATGTCCGTCACGACGAAGAGCGAAGGATGGCGGTCCGGACGATGCAGCACATAATTGATCATGGCAAGCCCCATAGGACCGACGCCTGCCAGCAAAGCCATCTTGCCGTTATCCTTGATCTCCATGGCATGCTTGTAAGACCCTGGATGAGTATGATAGCAGGCGTGCAGAGCGCCAATCACGCAAGAAAGCGGCTCACTGAGGGACGCAGGATAAAATCCAGGGCCTCTGTACGGCAGAAGGCTGCCAGTTTCCATCACTTCATTAGGAATGATGACATAAGTGGCATCGCCACCTATATATTTATAGGAATAGCCCGGGGAGGAAAGAATTCCTACAGGCCCGCCAGCATAGTACAAGGCTGGCTGGATGGAGAATTTGTCTCCGGGCTTGAACCCTCCCTGCCACTTCTTACCTACTTCAATTATTTCTCCTGCGAACTCGTGTCCGATAATCACAGGGTTTTCGGCTACATTGTCAGGCACTCTCTTGTGAGCCGGTCCTTGGTGAGCGGCCTTATAGGACGACATGCAGATGCTGTCGCTCACTACCTTGGCAAGAATCTCGTCATCCTTCATCTGAGGAAGGTCGAATTCTTCCAGACGTAAATCTTCAACGCCATAAAGGCGCACTGCTTTGGTTTTCATCGTTGGCATATTCATTAAACACCTCTTTTTGCCCTGAGAATTGCCTGTGCTTCGGTTTGATTAGTCGTCGGCACATAGTCCTTCAGAGGCACTATCTTCTCGTTAATCGCATCCAGGAACCATGATGGTTGAGGGAAGAATGACTCCTCAAGCTCATGGCAAGGAGTAATCCAGTTGCGGGAACCCAGCACTACTGGGGCTGCATCTAGGTAATCGAATGCCATTTCAGAGATGTTGGACGCCAGGTCGTTGAGGAACGAGCCTCTGGCGCAGGCATCTCCCGAAATTATGATCCTTCCGGTCTTCTTCACGCTCTGGAGCACCTTATCGTAGTTGAAAGGCACGAGGGAACGAGCGTCTATGACCTCTGCCTCCATTCCGAATCTCTCTTTCAGCATGTCAGCAGCCTCCAGAGCGCGGTACAAAGTGGCACCGATGGTCAGGAAGGTAACATCCTTGCCAGGCCTCTTGATGTCAGGCTCTCCGAGAGGTATCTCATAATAGCCTTCCGGAACGCCGCCTTCATGGAACATCTCGCCCTTGTCGTATATTCTCTGGCTTTCAAAGAATATGACAGGGTCAGTTCCCTGCAGGGCAGCATTCATGAGACCCTTAGCATCGTAAGGCGTAACTGGGAAGCAGACTTTGAGCCCAGGAATATGGGCGCAGAGCGACGTGAAGTCCTGAGAGTGCTGGGCGCCATATTTGGAACCTACTGACACTCTGACAACTACAGGCATCTTTAATATATTCCCGGACATTGCTTGCCACTTAGGCAGCTGATTGAATATCTCGTCTCCAGCGCAGGTAATGAAGTCGCAATACATGATTTCAGGAATCACCCTGCCGCCGCACATCGCATAACCGATTGAAGTCCCGATGATTGCAGCCTCTGAAATTGGAGAGTTGAACAGGCGGTGGAAAGGCAGAGCCTCAGTCAGGCCTCTGTACACGGCGAATGCGCCACCCCACTCACGGTTTTCTTCGCCATAAGCAATCAAGGAAGCATCTTTGTAGAAGCGATCGATGATGGCCTCGAATATTCCGTCCCTGATGTTGTAGGTCTTCATCTTGCTGACTTCCTTGCCGTCTTTGTCCTTGTAGAATCTCACCTTTCCGGCGATTTGCTTAACGCGAGGATTCTCTTCCATAGGCATCAGCACATCTGGCTTCACGCCAGGAGCCATGGTATCGACGCTGCCATTCGAGAACATCATGTCCCCGAGCAGCTCATCATTCTTCACCAAGTCCATGCGAGGAGACTCCTCGAAGTCGATGGCCAGCTTGTAGCAGGTGAAGATATTGTCATTGACATCCTTGCGGATTTCGTCAAGCTTCTCCTGAGTCGTGACGCCAGCCTCAATCAGCTTCTTGCCGAATGCTACGATGCTGTCTTCTGCCTCCCAAGCCGCAATCTCTTCCTTTGTCCTGTAAGAAGACTGATCGCTTGGAGAATGCCCGCCGTAACGATACGTGACCACATCCAGGAGGGCAGGGCCTTTCTTATCCAGGAGGTATTGTTTCTTGCGACGGAAAGCATCGATTACCGCCAGAGGATCGTAACCGTTCACTCTTTCAGCAGCCATCGCATCATCTTTGAATCCTGCGCCCAAGCGAGCCGGGAAGTGCCAGCCTTCGGTCTCGCCGTTAGTCTGACCGCCCATCGCATATTGGTTATCCATTATGTTGAAAAGCACCGGCAGCCCGCCTTTCATGTCGCCTTCCCACAAAGTGTTGAATTGATCCATCGTGGCGAAGGTCATGCCTTCCAGCACAGGGCCGCGGCCCATTGCGCCATCGCCCAAGTTAGCGACCACGATGCCTTTCTTGCGGTTCACCTTCTTATAAAGAGCAGCGCCGACGGCAATGGCTCCGGAACCGCCCACGATGGCGTTGTTCGGATATATTCCGAAAGGAGTGAAAAATGTGTGCATGGAGCCGCCAAGACCTTTGTTGAAGCCAGTGACGCGGGCAAAAATCTCTGCCATCGCGCCATAGAGCAAGAAGCGGATTCCCAGCTCCTTGACATCATTCCCTGAATATGCTTTCTTGGCGACTTTAAGGGTTGCTCCGTCCCAGAACTCCTCCATGATTTTCTTCAATTCCGCATCTGGGAGAATCTGAATCGAACGAAGACCTTTCGCCAGGATTTCGCCATGAGAGCGATGGCTTCCGAATATGAAGTCGTCGGTGTCCAAGGTGTAGGCCATGCCAACGGCCGCTGCCTCCTGCCCTGCGGAAAGGTGGGCAGGCCCAGGGTTATTGTAAGGCACTCCATTGTAGCCGCCAGTAGTCTTCACCAGATTGAGCATGGTCTCGAACTCACGGATGTAGCTCATGTCGCGATATATGCGCAGAAGATCTTCTTCTGTGAAATTGCCTTCTTTTAGCTCCTGCTTGACCGTCTTGTCATAAGTCATCACAGGAATGTCTGGGATCTTGATTACGTGTTCCTTCGGATGAAGGGTTTTCTCTGGATCGATGTAAAGTGATTTCGGCATGATATTGAATTTTTATTGATTACTTGAATGAAAATGCTGTTTCTTTGAGAATTTCTGAAACGGTTGGATGCGGAAAGACAACTTCCCTCATTTGCTCAAGTGTCATCTCGGTCTCAATGGCCATGCAGCAGCCGTACAAGATTTCAGAACTAGGGTTTCCAAGCATGTGCACGCCCAGCACTTCATGATATTTCTTGCCAGCTATGATCTTGCATATTCCCTCACCCCCCTCATTCTCCGCTACGAATCTTCCTGAATATGCCATAGGCAGCTTCACTATGACATATTCCTTGCCAGAGGCCTTCGCCTGCTCTTCGGTGAGGCCGACTCCCGCAACCTCAGGGTTGGTGTAGACAACGCCCGGAATCGCATCGTAACGCATGCGGTCTTTCTTTCCAAGAATATTATTTACCGCAACTTCACCCTCTCGGCTAGCAGTATGAGCCAGCATGGAGAAACCAGTCACGTCACCTGCAGCGTAAACTCCAGGAATGTTCGTGCGCATGTGTTCGTCAACCTTGATGCCCACCGGACGACCATTCTTGTTCAGAAGGTACTCCAGGCCGAGATTTTCGGCTCCAAATCCATTCAGATTGGCCCTGCGCCCAACGGAAACGAGAATCTTGTCTCCGCTAACCTTCTGGGTCTTGCCTTCCGGGTCTTCATAGACAACCGTATTGCCCTCGATTCCGGTGACTTTGCAGCTCAGGCAGAAGTTAACCCCTCGCTTTGCGTATATTTTCTGAAGCATCGAGCTTATCTCATCGTCCAGAGGCCCTAAGATTTTCGGAAGCATCTCTACGACGGTCACCTTCGTTCCTATCGTATTATAGAATGCGGCGAACTCCATCCCGATGACCCCTCCGCCTATCACCACAAGCTCCTTCGGCTGCTCTTTGAGAGCCAGGATCTCGCGGTTGGTGCAGATTACGTCGCCCGCCTCTTTCAGGCCCGGGAACGGAGGCACGGCGGCCTCTGAGCCAGTGCAGATAAGGAGGTTCCTGGCGACATATTCATTTTCCCCTGCCTTTATCTTTATTCCTTCTGCGTCCCGTCCCTCAATCATCGCTTCGGCAGCTACGACCTCGACCTTATTGGCCTTCATCGCAGCTTTTACGCCGCCGACTAGTTTCTTAACCACCTTTTCCTTGCGCTTCACGACCTCGCCGTAATCTATCGTAGGATTGCTGACATGAACGCCGTAATGCTCGCCTGTGAGAGCATAATTGTACACCTTGGCGCTGTACAGAAGCGTCTTGGTAGGTATGCAGCCTTCATTCAGGCACACGCCGCCCAATGACTTCTTCTCGAAGATTATCGTGGAAAGGCCGGCTGCCCCTGCCCTTTCAGCGGCAACGTATCCGCCTGGGCCGCCGCCAATTATCGCTAAATCATACATATTCATGAATATTAGAATTCGACTTCAAGATTTTCTATCTCGGTTGCCACCTGCTTGAGGAATCTGGTCGCTTCGCCACCATCAATCGCCCTGTGATCGTAGGTGAGGGAAAGGCCGAGGTAAGGCACGAATGCGACAACTCCGCCTCCAATGTCTTTCGGCCTTAGCACCATCGTGCCGACGCCAAGGATGCAGCTCTGAGGCACATTGAGGACTGGGGTGAACCACTCTACTCCGAAGCCTCCCAAGTTTGACACGGTGAATGACGCTGCCTCCGGATTGATAAGATCAGGATTTACAGAGCCTTTCCTGCAGTCGTCCGCAACCTGCTTAAGCTGCTTGCTGAGTCCAACGATATTAAGGTCTTCAGCATGCTTTATCGCAGGAACCATGAGACCTCGTTCAGTGTCAACCGCACAACCGAGATTAACCACGTTGAATATTCTTAAAGCGTCACCCAGGCAATGAGAGTTCACTTTCGGGAATTTCTTCAAAGCCTTTATGACCGCGAAGCATACGAAATCGTTGATGGTGACGTTCGCATCTATCTTGCCATCAGCATAGAGTTTCTTGGCCTGCTTGCGGAGTTGCTGAATCTTCCGTGCGTCAGCTCCCAGCATATGCGTGAGCTGAGCGGTATTCTGCAGGGAATTGTACATGGACTTGGCGATGAGTTTGCGCACGTTGGACATTTTCTCGACCGCGAACTCTTCTCCTTCGCCAGAAATATCGGTGTGCGTCGGCTGCCAAATTTTTAAGTCCGCACCCTTCACCATGCCGCCGATTCCAGAGCCGCTGGCAGGAGCCTGATAAGTACCGTCGGCAGCCATTGCCTTGGCCAGGCCGGACCTTGGAGCAGCTGCCGCCGCTTCCACGTCACGAGCGATTATTCGTCCATGAGGGCCGCTGCCTGCCAAAACAGCGGTATCTATTCCTTTCTCGGCTGCAAGATTACGAGCTCTTGGAGAGACGGGAGCACCTGGAGCCACCGGCTGAGAAGCCTGCGCCGGCGCCTGCTCTGGCGCTACCGCTTCAACAGGCTTTGCCTCGGCCGCTTGAGACGTTTGTGCCTCAGGGACAGCACCTGAAGGAGCGAATTCTGAAAAAGACTCACCCGGCTCGCCAATCACCATGACATTAGTCAGGCAAGGAATCTCATCGTTTTCCTTAAAGAAAATCGCCAGCACCGTGCCGGCAACTTTAGCCTCTTCATCGAAAGAAGCCTTGTCAGTCTCGTAGCTGAACAGCACGTCTCCTGCCTCAACCTTGTCACCGACCTTCTTTTTGAATTCAGTGACAATGCAGCTTTCTACTGACTGCCCCTGCTTGGGCATAATAACAACATGTGCCATTAATATTTTGGTTAAAAAACTATCAATTCTGATGTTTCAAAGTTAAAGTTTCTGTGTCAAATAAAAAAGTCTTATATTTGTCTGCCATACCAGAAATAGCATATTTTAAATTCAAATAATCAAATAAGAAATGCAATCATCAGAAGAATTGAAGAACATCGCCTCCCAAGTCAGGAGGGATATCATCAGGATGGTCACGCAGGCAAAATCAGGACATCCGGGCGGCTCGATGAGCAGCGCTGATTTCCTGACCGCGCTATATTTCAACGTCATGGACCAGAATCCATCGAAGTGGACAAGGGATGGCAAAGATCAAGACATGTTTTTCCTGTCAGCAGGCCACCTTACTCCAGTCTATTATTCAATTCTTGCCAGGGCAGGCTATTTCCCAGTCTCCGAACTTGCGACTTTCCGTAAATTCGGCACCAGGCTTCAAGGGCATCCATCCATTCAGAAGGGTCTTCCTGGCGTCGTCCAGGCTTCCGGATCGCTGGGTCAGGGGCTCTCGGCCGCTATTGGAGCCGCTCTGTCGAAGAAACTCGATAAAGACCCACGCACCGTGTTCGTGATGTGCGGAGATGGGGAAAGCGAAGAAGGCCAAATCTGGGAGGCAGCTATGTTTGCTCCGCATCATAAAGTGGATAACCTGATCGCCATGACCGACTGGAACCACAAGCAGATCGATGGCGACACCGAAGATGTAGCAGGATTAGGTGACCTCGAGGCAAAGTGGAAAGCCTTCGGCTGGGATGTCATAGTCGCCGAGGGGAATGACATGGACATAGTCTTGGCCGCATTCGCCGATGCTAAATCAAGGCTTGGCAAAGGCAAGCCGGTGATGATGCTCTTCAAGACCGAAATGGGGCACGGAGTGGATTTCATGGCCGGGACTCACAAATGGCACGGCTCGGCTCCTTCAGAGGAACAATGCGCAGAGGCCATGAAACAGCTTAAGGAAACATTGGGAGATTTTTAATACTGAATATTATGAAGAAATATACAGACAGAGGCAAAAAAGACACTCGCAGCGGCTTCGGAGCAGGCCTTCTTGAAGCAGGAAAGGCAGACTCCAGAGTAGTGGCTCTCACCGCGGACCTTAAAGGCTCACTTAAAATGGGGGATTTCGCTAACGAGTTCCCGGAGAGATACTTCGAGTGCGGCATCGCTGAAGCGAACATGGTAGGAGTAGCGGCTGGAATGGCCATTGCAGGAAAAATCCCATTCGTTGGCTCTTTCGCCGAATTCGTGACTGGCCGCGTTTACGATCAGGTCCGCATGGAAGTCTGCTATGGCAAGACCAACGTGAAAATCGCATCTTCCCATGCTGGAATCACGCTTGGAGAAGACGGCGCCACGCACCAGACGATGGAAGACATAGCCCTCATGAGGGCACTTCCAGGAATGGTCGTCATAAATCCATGCGATTGGACTCAGACAAAACAGGCTACGATAGCAGCAGCTAAATACGACGGTCCGGTGTATTTACGATTCGGCCGTCCTAAATGGCCGGATTTCATGCCGGATGAGCCATTCGAAATCGGCAAGTCATACGTGCTGAATGAGGGTAAGGATGTTTCCATTTTCGCTACAGGCCACATGGTCTGGGAGGCTTTGCAGGCCGCAGAAATGCTTGAAGGCGAAGGAATATGCGCCGAAGTCATAGATGTCGCTACCATTAAGCCCCTTGACACGAAGACTGTGCTGGCTTCCGTCATGAAGACAGGGGCAGCCGTAGTCGCCGAAGAGCACAACATGGCAGGAGGCCTTGGCGAATTGATTGCCGGCGTGCTTGCAGCCTCGATGCCTAAGCCTATTGAATATGTCAACGGCAAGGATCTGTTCGGCCAGAGCGGGACTCCGGACGAACTACTGAAAGCATACGGCCTGGATGCAGCCCACATCGCTGATGCTGCTCACAAAGTCATCAATAGGAAATAGACCGGCTTGCATAAAAGCAAAACCAGGGTGCCCCGATTGGAGCACCCTGATTTTATTATTTCCACAAAAGCTTATTTCACGAACATCACCGCCTCGGCGATGGAGTTCAGCTTCGTGTCCACGCTGTCTGCGCGGCTTGCAAGCACGCAAGGAACGGTAGTTCCAACGAGCATGCCGGCCTGTTTCACGCCCTGAGACAGCTTTGAGTTAGTCTTCCAGAAAACGTTGGCGGACTCGATGTTCGGGAAGAGGAGGCAGTCAGCGTCGCCAGCCACGGGGCTCGTGAGCTTCTTGATTTCAACCGACTCTTTATCCAGGGCTACGTCAAGCGCCAGAGGGCCATCTCCGATGCAACCCTTTATCTGGCCGCGGTCGCACATCTTTGCGAGGGCGGCAGCCTCCATGCAGGCTGGCATGGAATCCAGAACTTGTTCCGAGGCAGCTATGAAGGCGATTTTCGGCTTCGCGATTCCGAAAGACTGGGCCACGCTCACTACGAATCCAGCCATTTTCATCTTCTGACGGAACTCTGGCAACGGAATCACAGCCATATCCGTAAGGAATATCAGTTTGTGATACATCGGGCTCTCAATAACGCCCACATGGCTGAGAAGCCCTTTCGGAGGCAGAAGGCCAGTCTCCTTGTTCAAGATGGCGCGAAGGAATTTATCAGTCGAGCAAAGTCCTTTCATGAGCACGTCGCCTTCGCCGTCGTGGACCATTTGCACGGCTTTCGCAACGGCTTTCAGCTCCACAGGCTCGTTCACGATCTCGAACTTGCCGGCGTCAATTCCTTTCTTGTTGCAGGTGACCTTAATCATGTTCTCATCACCTACCAGCGTAACTTTAACGAAACCGAGGTCAGTTGCTTTTGAGCAAGCCTCAATCGTGTGTTCGTCTACAGCCCATGCTGCAACCATCCTTTTGCAGATGCCTTTCTCTTTAAGGTCTGCGAAAACGTCTGTAAATTTCGTAATCATATTAAGAATCTGTTTTGAAATATTCACTCTTGTTCTTTATGTGCCTTTTCGGCCATTTTCTTCTGCTTCATCGGTCACATAGCTACGGCTATGCTCCCTCTTCAGCAATTGAAACTGTCTCGAAAAATCCCTATGAATAACTGCGGCAAACATTTCAAAACAGCTTCTCATTGAGATTATTCTTCCATATTCTGAACCAAGCGCATGGTGTCCTGAGCGATGACAAGCTCCTCGTCAGTAGTGACGAGAGCAACCTTCACCTTGGAGTCCGGCATGGAAATTATCGTATCCACGCCCCATGCGGTATTCGCCTCATAATCGAATTTCAGTCCCAGATAAGAGAAATTCTCGCATACCCTGCGGCGCAGACGGCTGTTGTGTTCCCCTATGCCGCCAGTGAAGATGATGGCATCCACTCCATTCATCTCGGCAATGTATCCGCCAATGTATTTGATCATCTGGTGAGTGAGCATTTTGAACACCAGCTTTGCCTTCGCATCCCCGTTATTCGCCAGCTCATCCAGCTCGCGAGCATCCGAGGACACACCTGAGACACCCTGGAAACCGCTCTGCTTGTTCACGAGGTTGTACATCTCATCTGGCGTCTTGCCCTCTTTCTTCATGATGTAGAGGATTGCGTTCGGGTCGAGGTTGCCGCACCTGGTTCCCATGATAAGGCCCTCCAGCGGGGTAAGGCCCATCGAGGTATCCACGGATTTTCCGTTCACTATGGCAGTGATGGAGCTGCCGTTGCCGATGTGGCAGGTAATCAGCTTCGAGTTATCTATGTCCAGGCCAAGCATCTTGCAGCCCTTCTTCGCCACGAACTGATGGCTGGTTCCATGGGCGCCGTAGCGGCGAATATGATATTTCTCATAATATTCGTAAGGCAGGCCATACATGTAGGCATACGAAGGCATGGTCTGATGGAAGGCGGTGTCGAAAGTAACGACCTCAGGCACTCCTGGAAGCACTTCCTGGCAGGCCTTAATGCCAAGCAGGTGAGCAGGATTATGCAATGGAGCGAAATCGCAGCAATATTCAATCTTCTTCATCACGTCGTCATCCACGACGGCGCTGCTGCTGAAGAAGTCTGCCCCCTGCACTATCCTGTGGCCTACGGCATCAATGTCATCAAACGAATCAAGGACGCCGTTCTCTTTATCCACCAGCGCACCAAGAACTATGCGCATTCCTTCTTTATGATCCGGGATAGGAAGATCCTTCACGACTTTGTCTTTACCTGTCGGAGTATGCTGGATCCGGCTTGTCGGAAGCCCTATTTTCTCAACGATTCCCTTCGCCATAAGGCTGTAGACATCGTTGCTCTTCATGTCCAGAAGCTGATACTTGATGGATGAGCTTCCGCAATTTATGACTAAAATGATCATTCGATAAGAAAATTATTTGATAACCGAACAAATATAGCAAAATATTAAGTAATTTTAGAAAAAATATCACATAGCTTAATGGCAGGGGCGAGAGACATAAGAGGGCTGGGATTGCCATTCGTCACGGGAACGTTGCTGGGGATTGTCATATTCCCGAAAATACTGCATCTGGACGCAGCTGCTTCCATTCTGGCAGTATTCTTGATTCCTCTTAGTTTTCTGGCCTTCCAGTACCATAGGGGCCTGAAAATCTCACTTTTCGCCACTATCATTTTCTTCCTGGCAGGAATATTTTGCTCCTTGAATTCATCATTCTGTTCCATGGATATGCAGGATCCCTCCAACGGCAATGCCGCAATGGCTGCAATAGGGAGCATAATAGATAATATCCCTTATCCTTCGGGTACTTCCGCGCCTTTGGCGAAAGCCCTGCTCACCGGGGACAGGAGCGCACTGCCAGAAGAAATCGTCAGCATATTCAGAAAGAGCGGCGCAGCCCACGTCCTGGCTCTTTCGGGCCTGCATCTTGGCATGATTTACCTCATCTTGATGAAGCTTACCCTGCCTCTGGGGCTTTTCAGGAAGGCCAGAGGCGCAAGAAGCATATTCATAATCGTCATCTGCGGCCTCTATGTGAAGGCAACTGGCGCATCCCCTTCCTTGGTGCGGGCATTCATATTCATACTCCTGAATGAAACCGCCAAAATTCTGGAAAGGAAGACGCAGCCGAAAAATCTTCTTGCAGCGGCAGCCACCATCCAGTTAGCCATGAAGCCATCCTCAATCGCATCCATAAGCTTCCAGCTCTCATATTCAGCGATTTTAGGAATATTCTTAATATTTCCTATTCTTAGAGGCTTTTACCCATCAACGGGAAAGAAAAGCCCACTGAGATGGATGTGGGAAAGCGCCTCCTTATCAATATCCTGCCAAGTCTTCACCAGTCCCCTGGCATGGCACTACTTCAACTCCTTTCCTGAATATTTCTTGCTCACTAACTTAATCGCGCTGCCACTGACAAGCGCGATAATGGCGCTTTCAATTGCCACTATCGCGCTATCTGCTTTAGGAATATGTCCTGTCCTTCTAGTTCAGGCAAACGACAAGGCCATCCAGGCCATCATCTACTGCCTCACTGTCATCAGCGAGATGTAGGTCTCATCAGCCTCGTCATCCTCGCTCCGTAGATGCAGATCACTATGAAGCAAATGAAAGGCAGCACGAAGGAAATGTTCACCGCAGGGAAATTCCAGACAGTTCCCATGTCTATGATCTTCGCCTGAAGCGGAGGCAGCACGGAACCGCCAAGAATTGCCATGATGAGGCCGGACGCACCCATTTTGGCATCATCACCCAAGCCGCCCAGGGCAATTCCGTAGATTGTCGGGAACATCAGAGACATGAATCCGCTCGTAGCCACGAGACAGTAGAGCCCAAGCCTGTTCTGAAAGAATATTACGCCTATTATGCTGAGCATTCCGCCTATCGCGAAGATAGTCAGCATCTTGGAAGGCTTGACATATTTCATCAGGTACGTGCAGATGAATCGGCAGGTTACGAAAATGACCATCGCCAGAATATTGTACCGCTGGGACAGAACTTCCGCATCCCTCTCTGGCATGCCTTCAGCCATGAACACTCTCGTGCCATACTGGATGATGAATGTCCAGCACATGATCTGAACGCCAACGTAGAAGAACTGGGAAATCACGCCCTCCACGTATTTTGAGTTATGAAGGAGCCTGCCCAAGGTGGGACCGATGCCGAGGCTATGATCGCTGTCGCCATCCTTCGGCATTCTTGTTATCAGAATCAAGATGAACATGGCGACTATCACAAGGCCTATTGCCAAGTACGGTGCCGTCAGCACACTCAGGTCTGCTTGCTTCATGGCATCGAACTGGGGGCCGCTCAGCAGAGACCTCTCCGCAGAGCTGGCTGGGTTCAGCCTGGCCTGGATGAAATTCATGGCCACGTACATTCCCACCAGCGAGCCGATTGGGTTGAAGCACTGGGCGAAATTCAGCCTTCGGGTCGCAGTGTCTTCCGGACCCATGCTCAGGATATAAGGGTTGCAGCTGGTTTCCAGGAACGAAAGTCCGCAAGTCATTATGAAATATGCCAAGAGGAAGAAGCCATAGACTCCTACGTTCTTTGCAGGCAGGAAGAGCAACGCTCCTATTGCATACAGGCCAAGCCCAACCAAGACTCCGGACTTGTACGAGAATTTCCTAATGAACAGAGAGGCGGGAAAAGCCATGCAGAAATAACCACCGTAGAATGCGACCTGAACCAGAGCTCCCTGGGTTACGCTCATCCTGAATATCTTGGAGAACGCCTTAACCATCGGGTTCGTGATGTCATTTGCGAACCCCCACAGAGCGAAGCATGTAGTAATCAGCATGAAAGGCAGGACGAATCCTGCCTTCAGAAAAGCTTTCTTTGTTTCAGCAGCCATGCCGGACTATTTGTAGATTGGACCGAAGTTCTTGCAGGCACGGAAGTCAGCGCCTTCCTTATCCATTCCGAATGCATTCCAGCATGATGGACGGAAGATCTTAGCGTCAGCCACGTTATGCATGCACACAGGAATCCTGAGCATGGAAGCCAAGGTAAGAAGATCGGCGCCAATGTGCCCGTATGTTATGGCGCCATGATTTGCGCCCCAGTTGTTCATCACGCTGTAAACATCCTTGAACGCATCCTTTGATGGATCGAGACGCGGCGTGAACCAAGTCGTAGGCCATGTAGGATCGGTGCGCTTATCCAGTTTCTCGTGGATTTCCGGATCGATGTCAACTACCCAGCCTTCGGCTAACTGAAGCACAGGGCCCAGGCCGTCCACGATGTTCACCCTTATCATAGTGGCTGGGAAGTCGCCCTTCGACAGGAAGTGAACGCTGAATCCGCCTCCGCGGAAATAGTCGCGGTCTGCAGGCATCCACTGCGTGTGCTCCAGGCAGCGTTTCTGCTCCTCTTCCGTCACCTCCCAGAAAGGCTTCATTACTGGATTGCCCTCTGCGTCGCTGCATTGGCCGCACCCATCAATCGTGGTCGCGCCGGAATTGATGAGATGGATTATGCCAGGAGCAGCCTTGCCGGTAAGTTCCTTGCCGGTAACTCTCTTGACAGACTCCGGACTCCAGTAGGTACGGACATCGGAGAATATCATCGGCAAATTGGTAAGCAGATGTCCCAGAAGCATTGCCACGCCGTTGAGCGAATCGTTCTCGGTGGCCAGGATCGTAGGCTCCCTGCGACCGTTCCAGTCAAAGTTCGTGTTCACCAGCGTCTCGGTGAAATCTCCATTCGGCATCCAGTCAGTCCACTGGCGCTGTCCCTGGAAACCGCCGGCGATGGCATTATGGCCGAGAGACTCCTCTTTGAAACCCATCTCCTTGAGCTTCGGGTTGCCATGCAGAAGGTCATAAACGATGAGAGTCATTTTCACCACGAACTCCCAGTCTTTATCTTTCTCGCCGCGAGCCTTCTGCTTTTCCGGACGGTTTTTGTCCCAGCCTTCGTTAGCCATGCAGTACTTGCGAGTCCACTCCATGGCCTTCTGGAACTCGTCCTTATCATATATTCCTAAATCCATCCTTCTTAGGATTTCCACCTCATCGATGCTTTCATTCCTCATCCCAAGATATTTCTGGAAGAAATTGCAATCTACGATGGAACCTGCGATTCCCATGGTGACGCTTCCTATCGAGAGATATGACTCTCCCCTCATCTCAGCCACAGCCACAGTCGCACGAGCGAACCTTAGAATCTTCTCGGCGACATCTTCCGGAATGGAGTTATCCTCCAGATCCTGAACATCGTGACCGTAAATCCCGAAAGCAGGCAGTCCCTTCTGAGCATGTGCCGCCAAAACTGCTGCGAGGTAAACTGCTCCCGGGCGCTCTGTTCCATTGAAGCCCCATACAGCTTTCGGCCAGTATGGATTCATGTCCATCGTCTCCGAGCCATAGCACCAGCAAGAAGTAACCGTTATGGTTCCTCCCACCCCGCTGCGCTCGAACTTGTCCGCACAAGCGGCGCTTTCGGCAACCCGGCCGATAGTGCCATCTGCGATGACACATTCTACGGGAGTCCCATCCCTATACTTTAAATTCTTGGAAATCAGCTCAGCAACATTTTTTGCCAGAGTCATGGTCTTCTCTTCCAGGCTTTCACGCACTCCGCCCTGACGACCGTCGATGGCTGGACGAATACCGATTTTTGGATGTTTCATATTTTATAGGTTTTTAGTTTTGCATTGGTGGCATAAATATACTCAAAAAACATCAAATTGAAGCCCTCACAGCCATTATTATCTTTTTAACGATGTTGACAAGGAATGAGCTCGACCTCCGCCAGAAGCTCAGTTCATCGTTCTTCCAATCGGGCACTTCTGCCTGCCTGGCAGTTTCAGCCAATATGCCAGGAGCAAGCACCCTTGCGACATCGGCCTTAGCAGACCTCTCCCCATAGCCATAATCCAAGATGCTGCGATGGAATATGTCAGATGGATTTGCGACCTTCGAGAAAGCATATTCGGGAATGAAAGCCAGATTCAAGTCGAACAGGTGGCAAGGCACCGGAATCACAGGATCCGGCTCAATGAGCCTTCCTCTTCTGGTACGTCCGCCAAAAACAAGTTCTCCTTTCCTGGCAACGGACCCGACAATGATTGCCTTATGCCGAAGGAATTCTGAATTCTCCAAGAATACGGCAAGGGCATTTTCTATCAAAGAAAGATCAGAATCAATGAATATATAGAATTCAAACTGCTCTTTAGACGCATGAGACCAGGTGCTTTCGATGCCCATGCTGCCTTGGGTGTTCATGAATATGGAAAATGAATATTTCTCATCGGAGGCAAGGGAATCAATCTGCCTCTGACACTCTTCCAGACAAGCAGCAGCCTTGTCGTTTTCATTCTTCGTGGTTATGATGATGGCCACTTTCATCACGAGTCAAGCTTTAGAACAGCCATGAATGCGCTCTGAGGCACTTGCACGGTACCTATCTGACGCATTCTCTTCTTGCCTTCCTTCTGCTTCTCCAGCAGCTTGCGCTTTCTGGTCACGTCTCCGCCGTAACATTTCGCTGTCACGTCTTTGCGCACCTGCCGCACCGTCTCCCTGGCGATGATTTTCGCCCCAATCGCCGCCTGAATCGCGATGTCGAATTGCTGGCGTGGAATCAGGTCCTTGAGTTTCAGGCAGATTTTGCGCCCGAACTCGTAGGCGTGGTCTTCATGAATCAAAGTAGAAAGTGCGTCCGCAGGCTCCCCATTCAGCAATATGTCTAATTTGACGAGCCTGGCAGGGCGATAGTCGATTATGTGGTAATCAAACGAAGCATAGCCCTTTGAGATTGATTTCAGCTTGTCGTAGAAATCGAAGACTATTTCCGAAAGCGGAATGTCGTAGGTAAGCTCCACTCTGTCGGCAGTGACATAATGCTGGCCGATGAGCGTTCCCCTCTTGTCAAGGCAGAGCTTCATTATCGGCCCGTAGAAATCGGATTTGGAGATTATCTGAGCCCTGATGTACGGCTCCTCTATGTGGTCTATCAGCGTAGGGGCGGGCAAGCCTGAGGGATTGTGCACGTCAATCACCTGTCCCTGAGTAGTGTAAACCTTGTACGACACGTTCGGCACGGTCGTGATCACGTCCATCCCGAACTCACGGTACAGCCGTTCCTGCACTATCTCCAGGTGCAGAAGCCCCAGGAAACCACAGCGGAATCCAAAGCCAAGAGCCAGCGAGGATTCCGGCTCGAATGTGAACGAGGCATCGTTCAGCTGGAATTTTTCCAGCGTGGTGCGCAGTTCCTCGAACTTATCAGCCTGGACAGGGTACATGCCGGCGAACACCATTGGCTTAACCTCCTCGAAGCCCGCAATAGCCTTCTCGCATGGCTCATCGACCTTCGTGATGGTGTCCCCGACCTTTACTTCAACGGCATTCTTTATGCCAGAAATTATGTACCCCACGTTGCCCGCAGACACTTCAGCCGTAGGATGCAGCTTCATTTTGAGCACCCCGACCTCCTCGGCGTCATATTCCATTCCGGTAGCGACGAACTTCACTTTGTCGCCAGCCTTGATGGTGCCGTTGAACACTTTGAAATAGGCTATTATCCCCCTGAACGGATTGAATACGGAATCGAAAATCAACGCCTGCAACGGGGCATCCGTGTTGCCCTTCGGGGACGGAATCTTGTCCACGATGGCATCCAGCAGCGGAGCCACGCCCTCTCCCGTGCGTGCAGACACGCGATAAACCTCCTCCGGATTGCAGCCCAGCAACTCGGCTATCTCATCTGCGACAACCTCCGGCTGAGCCGAATCCATATCTATCTTATTCATTACCGGGATAATCTCCAGGCCATGATCGACTGCCATATAAAGATTGGAAATAGTCTGCGCCTGAACGCCTTGAGAAGCGTCCACTACCAGCAACGCTCCCTCGCAGGAAGCGATTGAACGAGAAACCTCATATGAGAAGTCCACGTGCCCGGGGGTGTCGATGAGGTTCAGAATATACCTCTCCCCGCCTCTGACATATTCCATCTGAATAGCGTGGCTCTTGATGGTTATGCCCTTCTCCCTCTCCAAATCCATATTGTCGAGCACTTGAGCCTCCATATCCCTCTCGGAAAGAGTCTTCGTCAGTTCCAGGAGCCTGTCGGCCAGAGTGCTCTTGCCGTGGTCTATGTGGGCTATGATGCAGAAATTCCTAATATTCTTCATAATCGCAAAATTAAGCAATTTTCTTCGTATTTTTGAAGGCGATGGATGATAAAGAGATTCTGGAAATATATGGCTCCGGGCAGCGTGAGGCGGCCTTTAACCAGATCGTTGCCAAGTACAGCGAGAAGCTCTACTGGCTGGTTCGCCATTTCTTATGCTCACACGAAGACACCGACGACCTGCTCCAGGAAATATTCGTGAAGGTGTGGCAGTCGCTGCCTTCCTTCAGAGGCGAGTCAAAGCTGTACACCTGGCTGTACGCCATAGCCACGAATCAGGCCCTCAACTTCCTGCACAAGCAGAAAATCCGGGCAGCCCTGAATTTCAAGTCTCTTTCCGCCGAAATGGAGAACAAGATTGACGAGGATCCGTATTTCAACGGCGACGAGGCGCAAAGGCTCCTGCTGAAAGCAGTAGGACGGCTTCCTGAGAAACAGAGGACGGTTTTCAGCCTCAGATATTTCGAGGACCTGTCTTACGAGGATATTTCCGAAATCCTAGGCACCTCCGCCGGGGCGCTAAAAGCCTCGTATCATTTTGCCGCCGAGAAGATTAAAGACGAAATAAAAAAATATTCCGAGCCGGATTAAACCACTTTAACTGATATCTGTCAAAGATTGCGTAATGAACATGGAAAAGGACATATTAGATAAACTCAAGAAACCAAGTTTCAGCACGCCGGAAGGCTATTTCGACAAGCTGAAGGCTCACCTGGAAGAGATTCCAGGGAAAGAGGTTGAGGTTTCTACATGGCAGAAATCGAGACCTTACCTTGTCATGGCTGCATGTTTCCTGCTCTCGCTCATCGTTGGCACGGGAATATTGAAGATGACAACGGGACAGAGCGTCTCTGACGCAGACCAGTTCTACTACGACCTCGGCTTTGCGGACCTTATCCCCGTAACCTATGCCGATCCTTCTCTTTACGAGAATGAAGGAGCTGCAGAGCTTTCCAGTGAAGACATAGAGGATTATCTAATTGCGACGGGAGTGTCTGTCAACAGGCTGGCATATTCTGAAACATTAAATGGAAAATAATATGAAAAAGATTTTTTCAATAGCGCTTTCTGCCATGCTCCTCCTCGGGGCGTTCACCTGCCTGGCTCAGGGCAAGCCTGACAAAAAGGAATGGCAGGAAAAGATGAAGGCAGAGAAAGTTGCCTATCTTACGGATTATATGAACCTTACAAGCGCAGAAGCGCAGAAATTCTGGCCTGTTTATAATCAGGCTGAATCTGAGAAAATGGAAGGCTTCAAGAATACAATGGATGCCTACAAGGCCTTGGAGACCGCCATTAATGAAAAAAAGAGTGACAGTGAGGTGCAAAAGGCCTTGGACAATTATCTTTCGGCTCAGCAGAAAGGCAGCGAGATTGACAAGAAATATTCCGAGAAATATAGAGAGATTCTTCCTGGACAGAAAGTTGCGAAACTTTATCTTGGCGAGGAGAAATTCCGGCGCGAGCAGATTCATCGCTGGCATCGGGATGGAGACGAACCAAAAGGGAAGAATAACAAGTAGTTAGAGGTAATAATCTTTCGTCAGGGAGGCGTGCTCGACGGTGCGCCTCCCTTTCTCGTCCAGGAGCACAAGTTCTTCTTCAACAGGCATTGTCTCGCCTTTCCTGAGAGCGACGATTATCCTGAACGGAGGTTTGCGAACGACAGATTTAATTCTTAGCATCTTGTACTCCTCAAATCGAAGCATCCTGGCATAGCGAAGGAGTTCTTTCTCCTGATCAGCCGGAAGTATGAGCCATAAAGACCCATCTTCCGCCAAATGCGCTTTGGCATATTCAAGGATTTCCTTGTATGAAAGAAACCCTTCTGAATAAGGAATATTCATCAGGGTACCTCCTGTGTGCCTGGCCACATTCCTTTTAACATTCGGAGCTTCCAGAGAGTTGTCGTAATATGGCGGATTCGAGACGATTAAGTCGAAGTTCATCTCTGGGGACAACGCTTCGAAGGCTTTCAAAGACATATTCATTGAGCAAAGGTGGCTCCTCCATGGAGATCGCCTGAAATTCACTTCCGCATCTGCAGCTGCTCCCTCTTCAATGTCTATCCCCGTCACGCGGAAAGCCTCGCTAACTTGAGCGAGCCTCTGGGCGAGCATTAAGGCGACAAGACCGCAGCCTGTGCCAATGTCGAGGGCAGACGTAATGTTCATGGAAACTTCTGTCGCTGAGCCCAGCAGCACTCCGTCGGTCCCGACCTTCATCGCCGACCGATCATCACAGACATCGAATTTCTTGAAATGGAAAACGCCCATGTCTCAACCTTGGAGCAATTGCCAAACCTTTAAGTGCTGGTGACCGGATACCAATCACAGCGAATCCACGAACAGTCCGTCCCTCATGTAGAGAGTTCTGTCGCACATTTGCGCCAGAGACGGATCATGAGTCACTATGACGATTGTCTGTCCGTACTTGTCCCTGAGGTCGAAGAAAAGCTGATGGATGTCAGCCTTCGTCTTCGTGTCCAAGTTGCCTGTCGGTTCGTCAGCGTAAAGAATCGCAGGATTATTTATGATGGCTCTTGCGATGGCGACCCTCTGCTGCTCTCCTCCGGAAAGCTCGGCTGGCTTGTGGTCCATCCTGTCTTTCAGGCCGATGTCTTCAAGCAGACGTGCCGCATTCTCCCTGACATCTTTGTCGGAGCGATGAGCGATGAAAGCCGGAATCATCACGTTCTCCATGGCCGTGAATTCTGGCAGAAGGTGATGGAACTGGAACACGAAACCAATCCGCCTGTTTCTGAATGCTGACAATTCCTTGCTTCCAAGATGCAACACATCCGTTCCATCTATGTTCAGGCTGCCTGCGTCTGGCGTGGACAAAGTTCCAAGAATCTGAAGGAGAGTGGATTTCCCCGCTCCTGAGGCACCCATGATGGCCACAACCTCTGATTTCTCGGCAGTGAAGTCAATGCCCTTCAGGACGTTCAACGCCCCGAAACTCTTCTGGATTCCTTTTGCTTCAATGATGCTTGCCATTGCTGTTTTCGAATATGTTGTTCAAAGATAACGCTTAAACTCTATAACTCAAAGAAAGAAACCCAGCTTCAACGAAGTCTCTACGGAAAAATCGAAATATATTTTTGTTTTGAAAATAAAATTATTAATTTTGCAGTCCAATCCAACGGGAACGAATGCTATTGGATTCGTTGTCAGGAAAGGCCTGAGGGGTTAACCCGAAGGAATGTTATCGGGGTGTGGCGCAGTTGGCTAGCGCATCTGGTTTGGGACCAGAGGGTCCAGTGTTCGAGTCACTGTACCCCGACTTCGTAAAGCAGTGCCGAAAAACGGCGCTGCTTTTTTCGTTCATCATTAATTTGCATGGCAAATGCGGACCAAGTCCCAAAGCATGTGTCCGGCCGTAAACTCTCCTTACTCACGTTTTCACGGTACAGCCTTAGCTTGATGCCATCGTCCGCTGCCTTGCCTGCGTTCTCGATAGCATGTTTTCACGGTACAGTCTTAGCTTGATGCCCCGGTTCCCCACTTGCACCCCTGCCCACCTGCGTCTCGTACTCACGCTCGCCCCGTCTCCGCCACGGAAAGAATCTTGCGATTGACACGATACTTTTGAAACCATGAGCAGAAGTGAGTAGATTGCATATTCTGAAAGTATCCTGCGAATTTTTTGCAGGATACTTTTGGCCTCGAATCTAACTTGTTTATTATGAACGTGTTATATTTGAATGGCGAAGTATCATGTTCGCCCAGAAGCACCGCAGAGAGTGGATGGTGGCAAGGCTCCATGGGATGACGGGGTTGTGAACGAAGACACTGAATATGTGTTCAGGATTAGCTTTTACTTATCTTCTGCTGTATGGAAGGAATGCAGGTGTTCTCAACGTCACGTCAATGCGTCGGCATTCTGTATATGTCATCCCGCCAAATAAGGCCAAGGCATTCTCTCTGTATCAGGGCATATGGACAAAGACAGCACTATATTTCCCGGCGATGCTTGTCTCGAGATACAATCTTCATACAACTATTAGTATCTTTTCTTTCAATTTGGCACGGAAATGGCATAAAGATAAAGCGACATAAATATTTTTACTCATAAACCAAAAACTGACTCAATAGTTATTTCATAAGTATTGAATAAATAAAAGGAGGCCGATTGCGAAATCCGCCTCTTTTTTCATTTAGTGAGATCATCATCAGCCGCCATGTTCCAAATCCTTGAATGTAGCCAATAGAGCATTTGGCTTCGGGCAGCGGCCTATTCTGAATATAAAAGATAGGGTTTGCGGCGGGCTTTGAAGGCCTCTACGTCGGCAGCCGAACGGGCATTGATTTTTGCAGAGAGTTCTTCTGGCGTCAATTCGGAATATTCAGGATTCTCAATCATTTCTCTGATGTAGCCAACGCCTACCCGCAGCTCGAAGCTATTGTGCGAGAGGAAGAAAGAATCCCCTATATTCATTTTCCCGTACGCATCGATGACATATTCATAATTCACCTCTTCGTTCCAAATTTCAGCCAGAGGCTTTCCTCGCAGGTCAACGCCATGGCAGAGCTGATCCTGATAGCGTGGTGTCTTCGCCCCAGGGATGCTGCGAGGCGTGAACGTGAACTCGCAGTCTTTCATGTCTGGATGCCCGTAAATTTCGAACGGGGCCTGGGTCCCTCTGCCAGCAGTCGCGACTGTGCCTTCGAAGCAGCAGGTTGACGAATAGAGATAGATGGATTTCATGTCCTTGAGATTCGGGCTGGGCGGAAGAATCAGGCAAGGCTTAGTTTGATGAGCATAATTAAGGCATGGGACCACTTCCAGGTCACATCTTGCGCCTCCAGGAAGCCATTCCTCGCCGTTGATCATCAGAGCCAGCTCGCCCAGTGTCATGCCATGAACGGTCGGGATTGGCAACCAGCCAATGCCTGATTTGTATTTAGCAGTATCCAGAATAGGTCCGGCGACATAGAAGCCATTGGGATTCGGGCGGTCGAGGATAAGCATCTTCTTGCCATATTTCGCACAGGCATCCATAAGGTGGTGCATCGTGATGTAATATGTGTAATATCTTAGCCCCACATCCTGAATGTCAACCACCAAAACGTCAAACTTTCCCATATTCTCCTCGCTAGGAATATGCGATCCCTTTTCGTAAAGAGACAAAATGGGCACGCCCGTCTTCTCGTCAATGCTACTGGAGACCAATTCTCCGGCGTCTGCATTCCCTCTGAAGCCATGTTCCGGAGAAAAAATGGCTCTCACATCGACCCCTTGGGCAATCAGAGCATCCAGAATATGCGGTCCATATTCTATCTTGCCACCCTCATAGCTTGGACGCAGGAAAGGAATGATGCTATTCTCGTCGGTGACACCATGTTCAGCGACATCGTCGGCCAGCGCCGAACCTGTCACCTTATCGCCAACAATGCCGCTCTGGTTACTGAACAAAGCGACTCGGCGGCCTTCGAGCAGAGGCAGGTAAATATCGGGGCGTTCATCTCCGAGAACAATTCTGTCCTGGCAGCAAGCAGCCAGGCTAGACAGCAGAAAAAATGTAAAAATCAGGTATTTCTTCATAGTGAGCTGCTGCCTGAGACTATATCCAACAGCTCGTTTGTGATTTTCTGCTGCCGGCTCTTGTTCAATTCAAGGGTGAGGTCCTGGAGCAGTTCCTGGCCATTGTCGGTAGCCGTCTGCATTGCGACAGTACGCGCAGCATGCTCAGCGGCAGAACTGTCCAGGAGCGTGGTGTAAATCCTGAGCCTGATGACCTTCGGCAGAAGGTCTGCGACTAAAGATGTCGCATCCGGTTCTATGATGAATTTCTGGGGATCGAAACCGGAACCGACACTGGAGTTTGCTGGTTCGACGCCCTCTTCCTGCTTCCCGATGGTGGTTTTCTCCGAGACATCCGCCAGGCTCATCGGCAAATATGTCTTCCTCCGGCCAGGCTGAGAGGAATTGGACTGATAGTGATTGTACAGAAGCTCAATCTTGTCGAAACGGCCACCGAGGAAACCATCAACCAGTTCTTTCGCAAGAGCTGCGGCAGACTCATAGTCAGGTGAAGCCGACATTTTTGAATAGTCCGCAGGGCTGGGATAGCCGAATTTCTTCATGGCATCCGCCATCTTCCTGCCCACGGAATAAACGGTGATGGTCTTGTCTCCCGCATGGGAGAAAGAGCCCTCGGAATCGGCAGCGCCACATGGCACGGCAGCCTCGAAGCCCTTGCCGGCATATTCGTTAATTACAGCCTTGGTCTCACGGATGATGTTGGAGTTGAAAGCTCCACATAACGCAGAGTTGGAAGAAAAAGCCACGATTGCGACATTCCTGACATCTCTCGGCTGCATCAGTGCCCGGATGCTCTCCCCCTGAACAGAAGCTCCCGAAGAGATGAGGTTCAAAAGAATATCCTGCAGGCTCTGTTCGTAAGACAGCATGTTCCCGATAGCCTGCTGGGCCTTACGGAGCTTGGCCGAAGCCACCATCTTCATCGCCGAAGTTATTTTCAGCGTAGAGCTAACAGATGCGATCCTGACTTTTATCTCTTTTAAAGTAGCCATATTCTAATTTCCTCTATTGAACATCTTCCGTAACGGTGGCAACTGAGGGCAGAAACAAAATCACGAATGTTTCATGCCCGTGATGACTTCCGCTGCGACTTGTTCGATGGTTTGGGTGATGTTCTCATCGATCCTTCCTTCAGAAAGAGGCTTGAGCACGTCCTGACCGTGCGCAGCCTTCATCCTGTCCAAGAAGGCATCCTGGAAATCACGAACTTGCTCTATCTTAATATCCTGCATCAGGCCATGCGTGCCGCAATAAAGTATCGCAACCTGCTCCCCAAGGGGCATAGGAGAATACTGCGGCTGAATTAGCAGCTGATTATTCTTGCGTCCCTTGTCAAGCGTCATTGCAGTCACCTTGTCTACGTCGGAAGAATATTTCGAGAAGGCTTCCAGCTCCTCGTACTGAGACTGGTCGATCTTCAAGGTTCCGGCAACCTTCTTCATGGACTTCATCTGAGCGGAACCGCCTACTCGGGAAACTGATATGCCGACATTGATGGCAGGCCTGATGCCTGAGTTGAACAACCCGGACTCCAGATAAATCTGGCCGTCGGTGATGGAGATGACGTTAGTAGGAATGTATGCAGAGACATCCCCCGCCTGAGTCTCTATGATAGGCAGGGCGGTAAGCGAGCCACCGGCCTTGACTTTGCCCCTCAGAGAATCCGGAAGGTCATTCATGCTTTCAGCGACATCTTGCTGGTCAATGATTTTCGCTGCTCTCTCCAACAGCCTGGAGTGCAGGTAGAACACGTCCCCAGGATAAGCTTCGCGTCCGGAAGGACGACGCAGGATGAGCGAAACCTCACGATAAGCCACGGCTTGCTTTGAAAGGTCATCGTAAACGACCAGAGCAGGGCGACCCGTATCACGGAAATATTCACCAATCGCAGCGCCTGCGAAAGCAGCATAATATTGCAGGGCGGCAGGGTCGGCAGCTGTGGCTGCGACCACGATTGTATATTCCATCGCCCCCTTCGAGCGGAGAGTCTTTACAATGTTGGCCACAGTGGAGCCTTTCTGGCCGATTGCCACATAGATGCAATAGACAGGCTTGCCTGCCTTGAAATTCTCTCTCTGATTGATGATCGTGTCAATTGCTATGGCTGTTTTTCCCGTCTGACGGTCCCCGATGATAAGCTCCCTCTGTCCGCGACCGATAGGAATCATCGCATCAATCGCCTTGATGCCTGTCTGCAAAGGTTCATTCACGGGCTGACGGAATATAACGCCAGGGGCTTTTCGCTCAAGAGGCATTTCCGTCAGCTCACCATTAATGTTTCCTCTACCATCCAGCGGCACGCCCAGAGGGTCAACCACCCTGCCAAGCATTTCTTCGCCGACCTTTATGGAAGCTATGCGTCCGGTTCTTCTGACCAGCATGCCCTCTTTCACCTCATCGGTGGGGCCCAGAAGCACTGCTCCGACATTGTCTTCCTCCAAATTCATCACCACGCCGGTGACTCCGCTTTCGAACTCCAGCATCTCTCCAGCCTCTGCATTCCTCAAGCCGTACATCCTGGCGACGCCATCGCTAACTTCAAGCACTTTCCCTACTTCCTCGAAGTGCAAACTGGTGTCAATGTCCTTCAGTTGCTGAAGAAGGACATCTGAAACTTCACTTGGTTTTATGTTGTTATTCTGCGCCATTTTCTTTTACACGATTCTTCTGTTTCGAACTACGAACTGACGACGTATGATGTCGAGCTGACGTTTGACGCTTCCATCGAGAAGGTGATCCCCTACCTCGATTATGAAGCCACCAATCAAGTCTGGCTTGACCACGACCTCCAGTTCAAGCTTTTTGCCGGTATGGGACAGGATGATGTCCTTTGCCTGCCTTGCCAATTCTTCCGCCTCCGAATCCATCTGCGGGACGAAAAGCACGCCCCGGAGAATCCTGTTGTAGGAATACCACTGATTCTCAAAGCTTGAGAATATGTAGATGAGGTAATCCACCCTCTCCTTCTTCAAGACAAGCCGGAGAAACTTCTCCAGATCCGGCTCCAATGGTTCCGGAGAGAGAGCGGAAGCGAACACGGACATTTTTTGGGAATCCAGCACGGCGTAGTCCTCAAGCGTCCGTCTCATCTGAGGCACGGAGCGCAGCGACTTGCTCAGGATTATCTCCTGGGCCAGGACTCTCTCTCCAGAGCCGTTCTCCAAAACCAGCTTCAGCAAAGCCTCGGCGTATCGTTGTGCTATGATTCCCGTGTTCATATTAATTCTTCAATAATTCTTTGTCGGCTGATGTCATTTCATCGACGAACTTGTTCACCAGTTCTCTCTGCTCATTTTCATCTGACAGTTTCTTCCGCAGAACCTTCTCAGCCACGCCCACGGACAGCAGAGCGACCTGCCTCCTGATGTCGCGCAGGGCAGACTCCTTTTCGGCAGAAATCTCAGTCTGAGCCTTCGCAAGGATCTTTGCAGCCTCGTCGTGAGCTTGCGCCTTAGCGTTTTCAATCATTGCGTCCCTTGACTCGGCAGCCTTCTTAAGTATGCGGCTCTGCTCGGCCTTCGTCTGCTCGATGAGCTTATTCTGCTCCTCCGCAAGGTTTTTCAGCCTCTCTTCCGCCTCCTTTGCCATACGTATGGAGTCGTTGATGCGATCGGCCCTCTTCGCGACCGAATCCGTTATCATCGGGAATCCCCATTTGGCCAGGATGAAGAAGACGATGCCGAAAATCAGCGTCATCCAGACAATCAGCCCAAAATCCGGAGTGATAAGAGACATGATCAGTTAGCTGATGAGACAAACTACTATTGCGAACAGTGATGCACCTTCGATGAGGGCGCTGATGATAATGGCGGTCATCCTGTAATGGCTAGCCTGTTCCGGCTGGCGAGCGCCGGCTTCCAAAGCAGCATTACCGATTTTACCGATGCCGAATGCAGCGGCGAATGCAGCGAATGCCGCTCCTATTGCCTTTCCTAGAGTACCAAGCGAAAGGCCAGCTTGAAGTAACAATGTTGTGAGTAACATAATATCTGAAATTATTTGGTTGTCTTATCAGTTTCCGGCTTAGGTCTCGAAAGGCCTATGAACACAGCCGAAAGCATTGTGAATACATACGCCTGAATGAATGCCACCAGGAGTTCCAGGCAGTCCATGAACACTCCCAGCAAGACGGACACGATGCCCAGGCCGGCATTGAGAGCCGCTCCCATATGAGCCGTCAGGAATATGACCGCCACTACGCCGAGTATCATGAAATGTCCCGCGAGCATATTGGCAAAGAGTCGCACCATCAAGCTGAAAGGCTTCGTGAATATTCCGATTATCTCGATCGCTGGCATCAGAGGCACTGGCACTTTCAGCCACGTAGGCACCTCCGGCCACAGAATGTCCTTCCAGTATTGCTTGTTTCCGAACAGATTAACGATGAAAAAAGTAAACATGGCCAGCACGAACGTGACCGCTATGTTGCCGGTGATGTTCGCTCCTCCAGGGAAGAATGGAACTATCCCCATCAGGTTATTCAGGAATATGAAGAAGAAAGCGGTCAGAAGGTACGGGGAATATTTCTTGTATTCCTCCCCAACCGATTCTTTTATTACATCGTCTTCGATCATCGACACCAGCACTTCCATGAAGCCGACTCCACCCTTCGGAACTTCTTCCGTGGCATCGTGCTTACGATACCACTTGGCAGTGCCCAGGACTATGAAAAGCAGCAAAGCGCTGTTGATAAGCAGGCCGCAGACATTTTTCGTGACGGAAAAATCCAACGGCCGGATTTCTGCTCCATCGGCCCCTCTCTCGACCACTTTGTTCGCATATTTCGAAGACTGGGGAGCGACATAGAATCCTGCATATTCCCCGTCCTCGAGCCGCTTGGAACTGAAGACATGCCAGCCCGTGGCCTTGCTGCGCACTATCACCGGCAGCGGAATGCTGATTGCCTTGCCGTCAACCGTCGTGATGTGCCACTCGTAGGCATCGCGGACATGGCCGTAGAGATATTCATTCATGTCGAATGAAGTCCCGGCGGCAGAATCAGCGGCGGCCTCTTGTGCCGGCAATGCCGTCACAGGAAGCAAAATAGCCAATATGAGAGTCAGCAGCTTTTTCATAATTCCACGCACGCCATAACGTGATTATCCTCGATTTTCACGAAACCGGAAGAAACCGGCTGCCTTTTTTCTTCGCCGCCGGCATCATAGACTATCTCACCTTCCGCCAATGAAGAAATCATCGGAGCATGATCTTTCAGGACCACGAAACGGCTGACTGTGCCAGGAAGTTCGACCCTGGATGTTTTCGTGCTTATGATGACCTTTTCAGGAGAAATTATATCGAGCGTGATGACTTCCGATTCCATATTCGTCATTTAGTCTGGCTGAGGATCTTCTCTCCCTTCTTTATCGCATCATCCAAAGTTCCGACGTTCAGGAACGCCTGCTCTGGCAGATAATCTACCTCGCCATCCAATATTCTTTTGAAACCTTCTACTGTATCTTTAATGTCAACCATCACTCCAGGCACGCCGGTGAACTGCTCAGCCACGTTGAACGGCTGGGACAGGAATCTCTGCACCCTTCTCGCGCGATTGACCGTGATTCTGTCTTCTTCGGAAAGTTCGTCCATTCCAAGGATTGAAATGATGTCCTGCAATTCCTCGTTTTTCTCCAGAATCTGCTTCACTCTCTGAGCTACATCGTAGTGTTCTTTTCCAACGACGTTAGGATCCAGGATCCTGGAAGTGGAAGCCAGAGGATCAACGGCAGGATATATTCCTAACGAAGTAATCTTACGGCTCAGCACCGTAGTTGCGTCCAGGTGAGTGAAAGTCGTGGCAGGAGCAGGGTCAGTCAAGTCATCAGCAGGAACGTAGACAGCCTGGACAGAGGTTATGGAACCGTTCTTGGTAGAAGTGATTCTCTCCTGCATCTTACCCATCTCGGTGGCCAGCGTAGGCTGATAACCCACGGCAGAAGGCATACGGCCAAGAAGAGCCGAAACCTCAGATCCAGCCTGAGTGAACCTGAATATATTATCGATGAAGAACAGGATGTCCCTCGGTCCATCTCCGTTGCTGGAATCCCTGAAAGACTCCGCCATGGTAAGACCCGAAAGAGCCACAGCCTGACGTGCTCCCGGCGGTTCGTTCATCTGACCGAAGACCATGGCAACCTGAGACTTCTCCATCTCTTTCTTATCTACCTTAGACAAATCCCAATGGCCGGCCTCCATGTCCTTCAGGAATTCGTCACCATATTTGATGACATTCGACTCTATCATCTCGCGAAGCAGGTCGTTTCCTTCCCTGGTGCGCTCTCCCACTCCAGCGAAAATAGAGAATCCGTTGTGTTTCTTGGCAATATTGTTTATCAGCTCTTTGATGAGCACGGTCTTGCCCACGCCGGCACCTCCGAAAAGGCCGATTTTACCACCTTTCAAATAAGGCTCCAGCAGGTCTATGACCTTGATTCCAGTGTAGAGCACCTCTTGCGAGGTCGTAAGGTCCTCGAATTTAGGAGGCTCCCTATGGATTGGCAGAGCATTGTTTTCGTCCAGATCGCCCAGGCCGTCTATCGGCTCGCCGATGACATTCATCACGCGGCCCCTTATCTGCGCCCCGACAGGCATGGAAATAGGAGCTTTCGTGTTGACGACTTTCATTCCACGCTTAAGGCCGTCGGTCGAATCCATCGCGACGCATCTCACAGTGTCCTCCCCAATGTGCTGCTGCACCTCTATTACCAAATCTCTCTTGCCGTCTCTGTGGACCGTCAGCGCATCATCGATGCTTGGGAGCATAGACTTTTCCTGATCCGCCTCCAAATTGAAATGAACATCGACCACAGGGCCGATGATTTGAGAGATATAACCAATGTTTTCCGCCATTATTTAATATCTTAGCCTAGTTTCGCCATGAAAAAAGCAAGCCAAATTTACGATTTTTTATCCTAAAGTCAAAAAAGGCAGGCTAAACCTCATTAGCCTGCCCTTTTATTAATCATTTTGATAACTGAGGCTTATTTAAGCTTCTTGTAACCGTAAACAGCTGTGTCGCCAAGTTCCATCTCTATCTTCATGAGACGGTTGTACTTGCAGATCCTATCCGTGCGGCTCAGAGAACCGGTCTTGATCTGACCGCTGTTAGTAGCGACAGCTATGTCGGCAATCGTCGTGTCCTCAGTCTCGCCGGAGCGATGCGACGTAACAGTCGTGTAGCCATGACGATGGGCCATCTCAATTGCGTCCAAGGTCTCCGTCAGGGAACCAATCTGGTTAACCTTGATGAGGATTGAATTGGCAGCGCCCATCTTGATGCCTTTCTCGAGATACTTAGTGTTGGTAACGAACAGGTCATCGCCCACCAGCTGGCACTTCTTTCCGAGAGCCTCTGTCAGTTTTACCCAGCCGTTCCAGTCCTCCTCGCTGAGACCATCCTCGATGGAGTCGATAGGATATTTCTTAACGAGTTTCTCAAGGTATTTGATCTGCTCCTCGCTGGAGAGTTTCTTTCCCTTAGGATCCTTAGGCATGCCGTTGGAAAGCTGCTTGTAATCATAGAAGAATTTATCATCTTCCTTGACGCAGAACTCGGATGCAGCGCAGTCCATAGCGATGGTAACGTCTTTTCCAGGCTTGTACCCTGCTTTCTCGATAGCCTCCACGATGCAGTCGAGAGCATCGTCGATGCCTTCAAGTTTCGGAGCGAAACCGCCCTCGTCACCGACTGCGGTGGAAAGTCCGCGGCTCTTGAGAACCTTCTGGAGAGCGTGGAACACCTCAGCTCCCATTCTGACACCCTCAGCGATGCTCTTCGCACCAACCGGACGGATCATGAATTCCTGGAAAGCGATTGGGGCATCAGAGTGAGCTCCGCCGTTGATGATGTTCATCATAGGCACTGGAAGCACATGACCATTGGTGCCGCCAAGATAACGATAGAGAGGCATGCCGAGATAGTTGGCTGCAGCGTGTGCCACTGCGAGAGAGACTCCCAGGATGGCATTCGCGCCAAGCTTGCTCTTGGTTGCGGTGCCGTCCAGCTTGATCATGGCCTCGTCGATAGCCCTCTGGTCCATAGCAGACATTCCGATGATTTCCGGAGCTATCTTTTCGTTGATGTTCTTCACTGCTTTCAGCACTCCCTTTCCGCCATAACGCTTAGGGTCGCCATCACGAAGCTCGAGAGCCTCGTTCTCGCCAGTAGAAGCACCAGATGGAACAGAAGCCACTCCGATTGTGCCATCTTCAAGTTCAACTTCACATTCGATTGTAGGATTTCCCCTTGAATCAAGGATTTCCCTGCCGTTAACACGTACGATTTCCATGATGATTAGATTTATGATATGTTAAATAATTCTCTAAAAAAGCGTTGCAAAAATAGCAAAATGCAACGAGAAAGTCAATAGCAAAAAAGAGGCCGTTTGCACGAAGCAACGGCCCCTCTTTTGATTATAAGCATAATCTTTATTTCTTGACTACGCAAACTGCAACGCGGTTCTGCTCAGGAGTCTCAAATGGATTGACAGTGTCGCCGAAGTACTCGGTAGTAACCCTTTCCTTATCGATCCCTGCGTCGATGATAGCTTGAGCGACAACCTCGGCCCTCTTCTGAGAGAGGAACATGTTCCTCTTGGCAGTTCCGGTAGCCTTGTCAGCATAACCAGATACCCTAACCTTCGTGTCTGGATTGTCTTTCAGAGCTTCAACAACCTCGTCGATCTTGTACTGCTCGCTGTCGCGGATGTCCCACTTGTTGATTACGAAGAGGACGTTGCGGGTCAGGCTCTCGAATGCAGGCTCAACAACTGGCTCTGGTTCCGGTTCAGCTTTCGGCTGTGGTTTAGGAGCTGGAGTTGGAGCAGGCACTACTACAGGAGCTGGTGCGACTGGCTTGGACTTGCCGAAGCTCAAGGTAAGACCAGCAAGCGCCTTGATCTGGAAATCGACTGCTGAACCCTTCTTTGAGTTGAAGTGGTCACCGATGAAGCTGCAGTTACCTTCAACGTTGAAAGCGACAACGTCTGAAAGCCTGATGTTCAGTCCGAGACCGGCTCTTGCGGCGCCAAGCACCTTGTGACCATCCCAAAGATAGTTGTCAACCTTAGGGAACTGATTTGCGACATCGTTAGCCTCGTCATTGTTGAAAGCGTAATTAACGCCGCCGCCAGCAAACACATAAGGGTTGAGAAGCCTGTCATACTTGTAACCGGCGAACAGGGATGCGAGATCGGCATATAAATCAAGGCCTGTCTCTACATAATTGAATTTGTAATTCGTCCTAGGACCTGCAATAGTACCTTTGCCCTGCCAGCCATTGACATTCAGCCTGGCTCCGAAAACAGGTGAAAAACGATAACCC
The DNA here is from genome assembly GCA_900316045.1 of uncultured Bacteroidales bacterium. Classification (GTDB taxonomy): domain Bacteria; phylum Bacteroidota; class Bacteroidia; order Bacteroidales; family UBA932; genus Cryptobacteroides. The sequence continues at coordinate 37,241 of ONBM01000010.1, forward strand.
ACAGAGAACGCTGCTGAAGGAGATACGAGATCCCAGAAATTGGTCTCACCGATGGTCTCGGCAGCCCCGCCCTGGAGCTGGATGAACCAGTAGTCATCGAAATCCTTAGTCTGAGCATTCGCAACAAACATAGATGCAACAAGCGCAAAGCTTGCAAGAATTGTTAATACACGTTTCATAATTAATATATTAATACATTGCTTTCAAAGTCCTAAATCAGTGCGAAAATAGATATTTTTTTTGTTTTAAGCAAAATAATCTGTTAGTCAACATTTTTAAACAGATTTGATAACTTTCCCTTAAATCTCCGGATCCATGAATCTTGCCTCCTTGAAGTATCAGCAGCAGCTGTTATATTAGATTGCTGCACAGCGACGACATCTTCCTGCGTGGCAACGAGATTACCTGCTAGAAAAAGCCTTACGTATTTAGAAGTGGCATTTGATGCTACGATGATTTCAATTTCAAAGGCGCCTAGAGATTGGTGAGAGCCGTCAAATGTAGCCAGAATCTCACCGGACTCACCTGGAAGGAAAGTTTTCTTTGAATATTTTGCCACAGTGCAAGGACAGCCGACAGACAGATGATCGATGACAAGCTTGGCATCGCCAGTATTCTTGAATTTAAATGCGTATGCCTTATGAGCATCGTTCCTTGCAAATGTACCAAGGTTATAACGATTGGATTCAAAGCTAATCTGCGCTGTCTGTTGCGCCAGACAGAGAATCATAGGTGAGAAAACAAAGAATAATAGTGCCAAAAACTTCCTCATAACAAGAAAGAAATCGCATCAACTCTTGTGCCAGCCTTAGTGCAAATATCAAAAAAGGCGCGGCCAAATGGTCGCGCCCTAATTATAGAGTGTAATCTATTATTCGAGAGTACCCTTTACAGGAACCTTGATCTCGGTGGTCTTAATGACACCCCAGCCGTACTTAACAGTCACAGGAACATAGAGGTTGAACGAAGATACGTTGTTACCATTGTTCTTGTATGACAGGAAGCCGTACTTAGATGTCAGGTTTTGCCATGTAGGATCAGTCTGCTCGAGGACAATCGTAGCAGGAACTGCCTGACCAGTAACACCATTGAGGTCGCAAGTGATAGACTTGGTGTCTACAGTCACCTCGAATGGACCATAGTACTGCCAGTAGTTCTCATACTCAGCGAAGTCACGATCACGCCAATCGTAAGGATTGATCAGATCTGCAAGATCGATGTATGAACCAGGCTCACCGTAGTCAACTGCATCAACGAAGGACTTGGTTGAATTAGTGCGGATGTAAACCGGACGGATGAAGTCGCCACGGAAGTGATCCTCACCGTTGAAGGTGATAGCCACCTCTCTATTCTTGCTACCGCAATAGTAAGCCCTTGCTCCGATGTAGGTGTAAAGCTCATCGGTGTTGAGGAGCCTCTTGGCAACGTCACTATCCTTTTTGAGAGTGATGTAGTTGTAAGGAACCTCAGTTCCATTGTTGAAGATCTGAGCGATAACGTCGTTTCCAACCATCAGAGTGGTGTCATTAGGAACCGTGAAGGTTACGGTAGTGTCACCGAAGGTGAACTTCTTGCCATCAAGATCCTTCTTGCAGAAGAAGAACTGGAGGCCGCTGAGGTTGCCAGCAATGACTGTCTTGCCATCCTTCGTCACGAATGCGGCATTGAGGTCATTCTTGAATACGCAGCTGTCAGGATTAACGCTGCCTACGTTAGGAACGTTAACGTTGAACTTAGTAAGATCGAAACCTGTTGTAGTCTTTCTGTCTGGACCCCACCAGTACTCGTCGATGTAGTCAGGGTTAGACTTCAGACCATAGGTCTTGGCAATCTCCTCAACCTTAGCAGTGAGCTTGACGCTAACTTTGAGGGTGCTATCTGCGTTGGTGTAGTAAACTTCTTTCTCGATGGTCTTACCACTCCAATTCCAGATAGAATCCATAGGAACAATCCAGCGGATAACATGAACAGAGTCAGCGCCTTCAGCAACTTTAACGATGCTAGTAGCGCCCTTCGTTGTGTCTGCGTCAACATAAACGCTGTAGTCCTTATTGAATGTAGAATCGGCCATGCCAACCTTGTCGTAAACCTGGCTCTTCATCTGCGCATATGTAGCTACGAGAGTGTCAGCGCCTGCGCAAGCGAATGCGAAAGTATTGGTCTCCTTGGTGCCATTCAGAAGAGGATCAACTTCGTAAGTGTCCTTACCTGTGATGCCAACCTTGATGTAAGCAACCTTAACGACATTCTCGCCGTCAAGAAGAGTAACGCGAACGACAGGAGTGCGTCCGAAAGCGGCCTGGCCCTTCTTTTCATTTACAGTTAGAACAGAGTCAGAAAGCTCAACGAAATCTGCCTGGTCAACTCCATTAATCTTGTAATTCTTAACGAGTTCGAATTTCCATGAGAAACCGTAATTTGCGAACTGCTCGTCTGTGTACTCAGCGTCATTTCCTTTATCATGAAGAGCAACTATGCCTTTGAGGTTAAGAGGAGTCCCTTTGGTTACGACTGTATCGATGTTGCTAGCATAAACGTAACTCTCGTTCCAAACTTCGTTGTTAGGAAGG
>ONBM01000045.1 GCA_900316045.1 uncultured Bacteroidales bacterium
GCCGCCAGGGTATTGCTACCCCGCGATGCCCCTCGACTTGCATGTGTTAAGCCTGCCGCTAGCGTTCATCCTGAGCCAGGATCAAACTCTTCTTTGTATATTATCTCGCTTCCCCTGATCCGGCATCCTTCATTCCTTCTAGGAATCAACGCTCTCGATTCTTTCTCGGTACTTGCTTGTACTAATCCTTCATTATTTTCAATGAACTTACCCGTTCCAATTCAAACGGGCTGCAAAGTTAACCACTTTTTCTTTTCCGGCAAATTTTTTCTACGATTTTTTCTAAAATATAGTATAAATTTGCTGTCATGAAAAAAGAAGCAGACATAACCGAATTGGAGAAAGGCACTAAGGCCCCAAGCCTATGGGATATGTTCCTGGTTTTCTCCAAGATCGGCGCATTCACGATTGGCGGAGGATATGCAATGATTCCCCTCATAAGAGATGAACTGGTAAAGAGAGGCTGGATTTCTGACGAAGAACTGCCAGACATCATAGCCCTCGCTCAGAGTGCGCCTGGCGTCCTGGCAGTGAACATGTCGATTTTCTCCGGTTACAGGATGCGCGGAGTTAAAGGCAGCATAGCCGCAACCATCGGGTCAGTGCTGCCTTCTTTCATCTCGATATTGCTGATAGCCATGATTTTCACTGGTTATCAGGACAACCCGACAGTAATCAGGATATTCAAAGGCATCAGGCCGGTCGTGGTCTCGCTAATTCTCGTGCCAATGATCAATATGGCGAAGAAAGGGAATAAGACCTGGTGGGCATGGCTCATATCTGCCGCCACGCTATTCATGGTGGCGTTCCTAGGATATTCGCCTATCTATATTTTGTTGGTTCTGATTGTTGCAGCCTTTGCTGTAGCTACCATTAAAGAAAGGAAGAGAAATGATTGAAGCTGAACTATTCCTACAATTATTCTGGGTATTTTTCATCATAGGCCTTTTCACTTTCGGTGGTGGCTATGCAATGCTCTCCCTCATTCAGACGCAAGTCGTAGTCACGCATCAGTGGCTCACGGAAAGCGCCTTCACAGACATCGTAGCCATATCTCAGATGACCCCGGGGCCGGTCGGAGTGAATTGCGCGACTTACGTAGGATACGAAGTGCTAAGAGGCGCAGGCGCTAGCAATCTGGTGGCCATCCTAGGCTCTGCCACAGCGACATTGGCAGTCATCCTGCCATCGTTCCTGATAGTGCTCACGATAGTGAAATTCTACACGAAGTTCAAGAATAATAAGAAGTTCGAGACAGTGATGTCCTGGCTGCGCCCTGCCGTAGTCGGACTGATCGGTGCAGCAGCCCTCATCCTCATATTCAATGTAAGCTGGTCTGGCATGCCTTTATTTTCTCATGCAGGCTTTTCCGTCATCCAGGAAAATTTCTGCGATTGGAAGAGCTGGGTGCTCTTCGCAGCCGCCGTCATGGTTTCGCTATTTTCCAAAGTCAACCCTATATTAATAATAATAGGTGGCGGCATTGCAGGCTTCCTGCTCTATTAACCTTGGGAATACGGAAGGTTTTTGTTAATTTAGAGGCTTCATAAGAATATTTGATTATATATCCATGAATATGAAAAAGATATTTCTATCTATGGCGATTATTTCGCTGTTCCTCCCCCTCTCGCTGAGAGCGAAGAGCGAAGAGGTTAAAATCAACGTAATCCCTTATCCACAGAGCGTCACTATGGGCAATGGCACATTTAAGTCTGCGGGCGCTAATTTCAACTGCGACCAGGCTATTGGTTCCGAAAGCCAGAGAGTCATCAAGGAGCTAGCAGACAAGATCACGCTGATAAGCGGGAAAACCTGCTCTTTTGCAACTCCGGTAGGGCTAACCCCTTCGATTGCGCAAGGAAAGATGAAAGGCTTCATATTCTTGAAGAATGCCTCATACGGTCCCGAAGAATACTCGATAGACATCACCAAGAAAAAATGCATAGTGCAGGCTAATGGGTACAATGGCTTTCTGTATGCAGTCATGACATTGAAGCAGTTGATGCCTGTCGCCATATTCAGTGACGACCTGGATCCTAATCAGGCTTTCCTGATGCCATGCGTCAGCATTAAAGACAGTCCTAGGTTCGCCTACAGGGGTTTCATGCTGGACTGCGCCAGGCATTTCTTCTCGGTAGAAGAAGTTAAGAAGTGCCTCGATGTCATGGCCCTATATAAAATCAACCGCTTGCACTGGCACCTTACTGATGACCAGGGCTGGAGAGTTGAAATCAAAAAATATCCTCGCCTGACTGAGGTGGGTGCCTACAGAAACGGCACCATGATTGGGAAAGATTGGAAAAGCAATGATGGGAAGCGTTACGGCGGTTATTATACTCAGGCTCAGCTTAGAGATGTCGTGGCTTATGCACAAAAACTTGGAATAACGATCATTCCAGAAATAGACCTTCCTGGCCACATGGTAGCAGCGCTTGCGGCTTATCCGAACCTCGGATGCACTGGCGGACCATATGAGGTAAGCACCAAATGGGGCATCATGGATCAAGTACTCTGTCCTGGCAAAGAGGATATGTTCACTTTCCTCGAAGGAGTATTTACAGAGCTGATGGACATATTCCCTTCTGAATATATTCACATCGGCGGCGACGAGTGCCCTAAGACAGAATGGGAGAAATGCCCTGCCTGCCAGGCAAAAATCAAGGAGCTTGGCCTGAAGGCTACGAAAGACCACACGGCAGAGCAGTACCTTCAGAATTATGTGACTGCCAGGATGCAGAAATTCCTGAACGATCATGGCAGGAAGATCATCGGCTGGGACGAGATTCTCGAGGGGGATTTAGCTGAAGGAGCGACCGTTATGTCCTGGAGAGGCGTCAAAGGAGGAATCGAGGCCTCAAAACGTGGTTTCGACGTGGTCATGTCTCCGAATTCCTACCTGTATTTCGATTACTACCAGAGCCAGAATCTAGACAAGGAACCTCTTGCGATTGGCGGCGACCTTCCGATCGAGAAAGTCTATGGCTACGAGCCTTTTGAAGGAATGGATGCCTCTCAGCAGAAGCACATTCTGGGCGTGCAGGCAAATCTTTGGACTGAATATATCGCCACGCCTTCTCACCTGGAGTACATGATGCTCCCTAGGATGCTGGCGCTCAGCGAGATCCAGTGGTGCAAGCCAGAGGACAAGAACTTCGACCGCTTCATGACATCATTCAAAGCCGAATCCGCCAGAATACTCGACACCCTCGGCTACAGCTACCGCAAACCGGAATAACGGATATCGCAATATACCCAAAGAGCCGCTGCAGATTGCTACAGCGGCTCTTTTGATATTCAAAACAAGGATTACCTGTTCTCGGCGGCTTCAACGGCCTTGAAGTAACGGTAAGAATTTACTTTCAGCTCGCCAGCAGCAGGATCGTCCAGGACGAGAATGCCATCCGGATGAAGCTGGAGAGCAGACAAAGTAACATAGTGGCTCACAGGACCTTCGACGGCAGCCTGGACGGCACGGGCTTTCTTACTGCCAAAAGCAAGGATCAGCACTTCGCGCGAACCACAAACTGTCGCCACGCCTACTGACATGGCCTGCTTAGGAACCTTGTTAGGATCATTGTCGAAGAAGCGAGAATTAACTTCGAGCGTGTCCTGGGTCAGAGTCATGACGCGAGTGCGTGAATTCAATGAAGAAAATGGCTCATTGAATGCAAGATGCCCATCCTCGCCAACTCCGCCAAGGAACAGGTCTATTCCACCAGCCTCAACGATGGCAGCCTCATAATCCTCGCACTCTTTCTTAAGGTCAGGAGCATTCCCGTTCAAGATGTGAATGTTTCCTGCCGGAATGTCGATCTTGTCGAACAGATTCTTGTGCATGAAGCTATGATAGCTCTCAGGATGGCTTTCTGGCAATCCAACATATTCATCCATATTGAAGGTTACGACGTTCTTGAATGAAACCTCGCCGGCAGCGCACATCCTGGCCAGCTCGGCATATACGTCCAAAGGAGTGGAACCAGTTGGAAGACCAAGCACGAAAGGCTTGTCTGTATTTTGCGCCTTGGCCTTTATGGCAGCGGCAATGTGATGGGCAGCCCAGATGGAACCGTCTTTCTTTGTGTCTCTAATAATGACTTTCATGATTATGATATATTAATATATTAACAAAGTTTAAGGAATACTTCAATTGCCTGATACTCAGCCATTCCCAGCTCATCGTAGAGCTTAGCCGTATTCTGCGTGCGCTCTTCGGCTCTCTGCCAGAACTCGCGAGAGTCATCGCCTGGGAAAGGAACGATGTCCTTCTGAGAAAGATGCCTGAATATTGCGTGGCGCTTCTCGATGAGCTCACCAGGGCTGAGAGGAACAGCCATATCTACGCGATCCAGCTCCCACTCCATCCATGCCCCTCTAAAGAGCCAGATGTTCGTGCTGTTCAGCCAAGATTCACCTTCCTCTTTCAATTGGTCGATAGCTTCCAGGGCTGCCTCTGTGCAGACTCTATGAGTTCCGTGAGGATCAGCCAAGTCGCCAGCCATGTAAATCTGATCTGGGCGAATATCGATGATAAGTTTCTTTATGATGTCTATATCCGTCTGAGTCCTAGGGAATTTCGTAACACCGCCAGACTCATAGAATGGAAGGTTCAGGAAATGCACATGTGATTCCTGAAGCCCGAAACTTCTGTCGGCTCCGCGAGCCTCGCTCCGACGGATCGCAGCCTTTATGGCAAGAAGAGCTTTTGGCTCCGGCTCGCCTGGCTTTTTGGAGTCAATGATTTTCTTTACCTCATCGAAATGATCCCCGTAGCCCAGCTGGTACACAGCATCCATATGCTGCAACACTACGTCATCGTGCACGGCCAAGTCGCCAGAAGTCTCGTAAGCCACGTGAACGTCATGTCCTTGATGCACGAGGCGGATGAATGTGCCGCCCATTGAGATGACGTCGTCATCCGGGTGCGGAGAGAAAATCAGGACTTTCTTAGGGAACGGCTCTGATCTCACGGGCCTTGTGGTATCGTCAGCATTAGGTTTTCCACCTGGCCATCCTGTTATGGTGTGCTGGAGATCGTTGAACACGTCAATGTTTATCTTATCGAAAGGTCCTTTCAGTTCAAGCAGCTCACCAAGGAAATTCTCAAGATAATCCTGCTGAGTAAGTTTGAGGATAGGCTTATGCACTTGCTGGCACAGCCATACCACGGCTTTACGGATGAATTTCGGAGTCCAGTCGCAAGGACCCACTTTCCAAGGAGAAACCACCCTGGTGAGCATGGACGCAGCCGTCTCGTCTACATAAAATGTAATGTTATCGTGCTTCTGAAGATAACTTGCAGGACAATTAGAGTTTATCTCGCCTTCTACGACATTCTTAACAACCTGAGCCTTAGACTCGCCCCAAGCCATAAGGATGATTCGTTTAGCGCTCATCATCGTATCTATGCCAAACGTGATGGCGGCGCAAGGCGTCTCGTCGATGTTTCCGTTGAAATTACGAGCCTGCCTCTTGCGAGCATTGTACGAAAGCAATACTGTCCTTGTGCGGCTCTTCTCGGATGTGCCAGCATCGTTGAAACCGATCTGGCCAGCCTCCCCTACGCCGATAACGAGCAGATCCAGGCCGCGAGCCTCTTTATCAAGCTCGGCGCAATAATCGGAAACCTTGTCCTGTGACACACTGCCATCAGGAATGTGGATGTTCTCTTTCTTGAAGTCTACCTTGTCCAGGAAAGACTCATGCAAGCGCCTATTCCTGCTCTGAGCAAAATTCTCAGGTATCTGATAATACTCGTCGATGGTATAAGCCTCGACATTCTGGAACGACACTTCCCCTTTCTTGTATTTTTCTGCAAGAAGAGAATATAGAGAGACAGGCGTGACGCCTGTAGTGAGGCCGAGCTTGAAATTTCTCGGCAGGCCAGACTTCTGATGGTCGCCAATGGCCTTCACGATGATGTCGGCGATTTTCTCGCTGGCTTTCACGGAATCATCGTAGATTTCCGTAGTGATCTTCTCATAAGCGTGCAGTATCCCCTTAGGAATTCCCTGCTCCTTAAGACCACCGTCTTTCGGTAGAGTGAAATGTTTCATGATGCTTCGTGTTTCGTTAAATATTATGATAAATTTCGTTGCTCTAAATCGAGCCAAAAGCAAATATTTAACAAATATACTTAGAATATTCCAGAAATTGTCTATTTTTGCATAGCAAGTTCAGTCTATTATTGCCCGAGTGGCGGAATTGGTAGACGCGTTGGACTCAAAATCCAATGTCCTTTAAAGATGTGCCGGTTCGAGCCCGGCCCCGGGCACCAGACCGGAATCTTTCGATATTTTCGAGGATTCCGGTTTTTTATTCCCCCTTAAGTGCTTCGTTGGACCAAATCCCCTCTACATGGTACCTCTCGTTCATCCTGAGACAAATGCATGAAGCGCAGTCCGGATGCTTTTGCAGCACGACCATATAATTACGACCCGGAAGGACTTGTCCGTGCAAATAGTGGGCTGGGTGCCATTCATTGCAGTGCTGTGTAATGAGGCCATGCCTGCCCAGGGGCGCTTTCAGAAGCGGGGCTGGGCATGCCTTTATGTTGTGCAGTGATTTCTGACGCAAACACGCCTGCCCGCTAATTGTAAACGTAGGAACAGAATCCTAGAAGAGAGGTTGTGATTATTCACAATCGTAGGCACGGTGACATTCATGACAAGCGCCGAGGAGACTATCCCCATTGCCAACCCCCGTTCTGTGAACCGGGTGGGCGACGCAGTCCTTCACTACAAGCCAGCCGGTGGCACTATACCGTCGCCCATAAATTCTCGTCCTTCTGGGCGAGGACTTGGATTATACTTTCCAACCGCATCAACCATATCAACCACAGCCTTGCCGACGGACCCGCATTTCACGATGACGGGAAAACGTGTTCATCCTTCTCGCAGGGACGTGTATAATCCCGATGCAGAACCTGTCCCGGAGCATATCGAAAATTTGCCAGTCTTGAAAGACTTAGCATCTTTAACAAGACTTAAAATCTTTATAATGAAACAGAAAGGAGTTTTTCGGGCATCCGGTTCGATAAAACCTCGTCTACTGGCACAACCTCTATCTGACTTTGCCAGGGGAAGTCTTTTCGTTTCTTTGGAAAATTATTATTTTTGTAGGGATTAGAATAAACGAATATGTTCAAGCGCGTTCTATTGAAACTCAGCGGCGAGAGCCTGGGCGGGCCGGAAGGCAGGGGCCTGGACACCGAGTGTCTGAAAAAATATTCAAGGGAGATAGCGCAGGCTGCGAAGGCAGGACTGCAGATAGCAATCGTCAATGGCGGAGGCAACATATTCAGAGGCCTCCAGGGACTGGAAAAAGGATTCGACAGAGTTGACGGGGATCGGATGGGCATGCTGGCGACGGTCATCAACTCCCTTGCGCTCAAACAGTTCATTAAGGATGAAGGGATAAACGCAGAGGTGTTCTCCGCAACGCCCATGGAGCCATTCGCAAGATATTACAATCGAGACAATGCAGTAAAGGTGCTGGAAGAAGGCGGCGTGGCGCTAATCTGCGGGGGCACAGGCAATCCATTCTTCACGACCGACTCCGGTGCGGCATTGAGAGCATTGGAAATCAAGGCTGATGTCGTACTGAAAGGCACGCGCGTTGACGGGGTTTACACTGCCGACCCAGAAAAAGACCCGAGCGCAACGAAATATGACGAGCTGACCTTCGACGAAGCCATGAGCAAGCACCTCAGGGTTCTGGACCAGACAGCTTTCGCGCTTTGCAATGACGGGAACATGCCACTGATAGTATTCGACATAAATGTGGAAGGGAACCTCATGAAGCTGGCGAGTGGGGAGAAGGCTGGCACGCTGGTGCACAAATAGGATAATCATTACAAAAATTCAATAATTATGTTGACTGACAAAGCAAAAGAGATAGTAGCTGAAGCCAAATCGAAAATGGCTGATGCCTTGAAATTTCTCGAAGAAGACTTGAAGACATACAGGGTTGGCAAAGCTAATCCTTCTATTCTGAACAACGTGACCGTAGACTACTACGGCACACAGACTCCTATCCCTCAGGTAGCCTCAGTCACTACGCCTGACGCTAAGACTATCGCCATCCAGCCTTGGGAAAAAAGCATGCTGCAGCCTATCGAGAAAGCGATTCTGGTTGCCAACCTAGGCTTCACCCCAATGAACAACGGGGAAATCATCCGCTGCCCTATCCCACCTCTCACGGAAGAAAGGCGCAAAGAACTCATCAAGAAGGCAAAAGCAGCTGGCGAGAATGGCAAAATCGTAATCCGCAATGCCCGCAGGGATGCCGTGGATGCCCTCAAGAAGGCCGAAAAAGCCGGACTGTTCTCTGAAGACGTGCAAGGCGAGGGCGAAGACGAGGTTCAGAAATTGACCGATGAGAAAGTCAAAGAAGTCGATACCCTCATCTCCGCCAAGGAAAAAGAAATAATGACAGTTTAGTTGCATCTTAAGATTATTTGACTAACTTTGTCACTACTATGTACAGCACGCGATTTTACGCATACGGTTATTTTTACTTCTATTACCAGCAGAGGTGATGGCCGGACTCTCGTGTGTGCAAAGTATTCAAGTTAGGAAAATGAATATATGCCGTCCGGTGATGCCGGGCGGCTTTTTTAATGAAACGAACTTAATATGACAAAGAAAGTCGCAGTGCAAGGGTACAGAGGCTGCTTCCACGAAGAAGCCGCCCGGAAATTCTACTCTTGCAGGAAACAGGAAATCAGCATCGTGGAATGCCCCACGTTCCAGATGGTTTTTCAGGCGATGAGAGATGGCGCGGCAGATGCCGGGATAATGGCAATCGAGAACACCACTTCCGGAGGGCTGCTGCCTAATTTTGAGCTGCTCAGGGGAAGCGATTTCAAGATAAAGGGAGAAATATACATTCCTATTCACCAAAACCTAATGGCACTGAAAGGGCAGAAATTAGAGGACATAAAAGAAGTACGGACACATTACATGGCCATAAACCAGACAAGGCCTTTCTTCGAGGCCAACTGCCCCTGGATAAAGATGGTAGAAACTGAAGATACTGCGAAAAGCGCCACCGAAGTCGCTCGGAAAGGGCTGAAGGGCGTAGGAGCAGTAGCATCTGAATTGGCAGCGGAAGAGAACGGCCTGGAAATACTCGCTCACGGAATCGAGACCTACAAGCAGAACTTCACCCGCTTCCTCATATTCGACGACGAAATTTACAACAGCAGGTCCGCCATCGACAAATCCAGCCTCTGCTTCACCCTTCCTCACAAGCCAGGCTCGCTTGCACAAGTGCTCACGATCTTATCTTTCTACGAGATGAACCTTACAAGGATACAGTCCCTGCCAATCCCAGGACACGAATGGGAATATTTTTTCTATGTGGACATCTGCTTCGCCAGCTATGACCGCTATCGCCAGGCACTGAAGGCGGTGAAACCCCTCATGGAAGGGCTTACGGTGCTAGGGGAATACCCAAGCCATAAAGTTTTATGAATATATTGCATTAAGCCATGATTGTACAACCGGCAAATAGGACCAGCTCGGTCCGCGAATATTATTTCTCTTGGAAAAACAAGGAGCTGTCTCGGCTAAATGCCGACAGAAAGGCCCGCGGAGAAGATCCCATCATCAATTTAGGAATAGGCGCTCCTGACAGGATGCCTCCGATGCCTGCGATAAACGAACTCGCGAGCACTGCACGGCAACCCGGGAATCACGCATACCAAAATTACTACGGCTTGCCAGAACTGCGAAAAGCCTACGCAGACTGGTATGCGAAGTGGTACGGCGTGGAGCTGGACCCAGTCAATGGCGTTCAGCCTCTCGTAGGCTCGAAAGAAGGCATTTTGCTCACTTCCATGGCCTTCGTGAATCCAGGCGACAAGGTGCTTGTTCCAGACCCTGGCTACCCTACCTACACGTCGGCCTCCAGGCTGGTTGATGCCCAGATAATGAATTACGACCTAACCGAAGAGAATAACTGGATGCCAGACTTCGATGCCATTGAGAAGATGGACCTTGACGGAGTTAAGATAATGTGGGTTAATTACCCTCACATGCCGACTGGCGCAAAAGCCACTCCGGAGCTATTCCAGAGGCTGGTAGATTTCGGGCTGAGGCATAAAATATTGATAGTGAACGATAATCCATATTCATTCATACTGACGGAGCGGCAACTTTCCATCTTGTCCGCGAAAGGTGCGATGGAATGCTGCCTGGAGCTGAATTCGCTCAGCAAAGCGCACAACATGAGCGGCTGGCGAATCGGAATGGTCGGTGGCTCTCCAGAAATGGTGGACCAAGTGCGTAAAGTTAAGAGCCAGATGGATTCCGGAATGTTCAAGCCTCTGCAGCTGGCCGCAGTCCAAGCACTCAGCCAGGGCGAAGACTGGTTCAGGGAGCTCAATGCGGAATATTCAAAAAGGCAGGTGGCAGCTGGTAGAATCATGGACCTCCTCGAAGCACGCTACGACAAAAATTCTGCAGGCCTGTTCCTTTGGGGCAAGGTCAAGGCAGAAACGCAGGCGGCGAATGGCATGACGGCTGGCGAGACTTTGTCGGAAAAGCTGCTGCATGAGGCAGGGGTTTTCGTCACCCCAGGCTACATATTCGGAAAGAATGGAAATGATTATATTCGCATTTCCCTTTGCGCCCCCGTGCCAACGTTGGAGAAGGCGTATGAGAAGATTAAAGGAATATTATAGGTCCTGACGAAAATCAGGATCCGATAAAAGAGAATTATGACGATAGGGATAATAGGATTGGGGCTCATCGGTGGCTCGATGGGCATTGACCTGAAACGAAGAGGCTTCGCAGACAAAGTTCTTGGAGTCGAGACGGACAAGGTCGGAGCCGAGGCAGCTCTGCGCATGGGGCTGTCGGATGAGATAACGTCCTTCGAGGACTGCGTGAAGCGAAGCGACATCGTGATAGTGGCCGTGCCAGTAGGCACGGCAGTCAAGATGCTGCCGCAGGCATTGGATATATTCAGAGAACAACCGGAGAAGAAGCAAATCGTGATTGATACCTGCTCCACAAAGTCCAAAGTCACGCAATGCGTCAGATATCATCCTCTGCGAGGCAGATTCGTCGCCACTCACCCGATGGCAGGCACCGAATATTCCGGCCCTTGGGCAGCCGAGCCGAACCTTTTCGATGGCAGAGCCTGCATATTCGCAGATGCCGAAGACTCCGACCCTGCCGCTCTCGCCACCATAGAAAGGCTCTATGACACGCTGAACATGAGGCCGATATACATGAATTCGGACCAGCATGACGTGCATACAGCCTACGTGTCGCACATCTCGCACGTGACGTCATTCGCTCTTGCCCTCACGGTGCTCGAAAAGGAAAAAGACGAGAAACATATATTCGACTTGGCCTCCGGTGGGTTTTCATCTACCGTGCGCCTGGCCAAGAGTTCTGCAGACATGTGGGTGCCGATCCTCTCTCAGAACAGAGACAACGTGCTGCATGTAATTGACACATATCTGAGCAAGATGCAGGAATTCCGAGATGCCATCGCAGACTACGATGAGGCTAAAATCACTGAACTGATACACGAGGCAAATAGAATAAAGAAAATATTAAGATAATATGGAACGAACATTAGACACCATCCCAGTATCGCAATGGGGGTTTTTCGACGAGACTATTCCCCCTCTCGTCATAGCAGGCCCTTGTAGCGCAGAGTCCGAGCTGCAAGTGATGATGACTGCGAAAGGCCTGCACGAATTCGGGATCCACGTTTACAGGGCAGGAATATGGAAACCCCGCACGCATCCAGGCTCATTTGAAGGCGTAGGTTCCAAAGGCCTGAAATGGCTTCAGAAAGTCAAGAATGAATATGGGATGAAAGTCTGCACCGAAGTTGCAAACGAAAAACATGTCTACGAATGTCTTAAGTACGGCATAGACATGGTCTGGATCGGGGCTCGGACCACCGCCAACCCTTTCCTGGTGCAGGAGATAGCCGATGCCCTGCACGACACCGATATTCCGGTGCTGGTGAAGAATCCTGTCAGTCCGGATCTCGACCTTTGGATAGGGGCCTTGGAAAGACTTAATGCCGCCGGAATCAGAAAGCTAGGAGTCATTCACCGAGGCTTCACTCCTTTACAGAAAATACCTTACCGGAACGAACCCGGCTGGGGAATTGCGGTAGAGCTGCGCACCCGCTTCCCTGAAATTCCATTCTTTGCCGACCCGAGCCACATGGGCGGTTCCAGGAAATACCTGCAAGAACTGTCGCAGAGAGCCATGGACCTGGGGCTGGACGGCCTTATGATAGAGTCTCACTGCGATCCGTCCTGCGCCCTGAGTGATGCGAAGCAGCAGCTGATACCGGATGAGCTACGCACGCTTCTGGAGAGCCTGAAGGTCCGCCAGAAGGCCATAGATGATGCAGATTACCAGAAATCCATGCTGAACCTGCGCACCCAGATAGACATCATAGACGAAAACTTGCTTCTTGAGCTGAAATCCAGGATGGACATATCCCGCCGAATAGGAGAGTTCAAGAAAGAGCACAACATCGCCATCGTGCAAGCTTCCAGATGGGAGAGCATCCTGAAATCAATGATCGATAAAGGCCGTGAGTACGCCCTCCCTGAAGATTTCATCACAGAAGTGTTCAATGCAATACACAAAGCCTCAGTCGCGGCGCAAAACAATATCCTTGCGCAAGACTACGATAAAGAACAGCTTTAAAATGAACTTTATGATGACACGCCGATTCATGATCCTTGCGGCACTGATAGCAATGACATCCTGCGCCGAGAAAGAACTCGATATGAAAGACGTGGCCGAGACGCATAACGACACGGAAGAGGAAGAATACCTCCCCGGAGTCGCTGTGGTGCAATTCGACGATGAGCTGACAAGTCTTGTCGAGGAAGACCTGGGCAACGGGAAATTAGCGACGCGGTCCATGGGCCTTAATCAGGCGCTTGACGAACTGGGCATAACCTCCATGCGAAGACTTTTCCCGTACGCCGGAGAATACGAGCCTAGAACTCGCAAAGAAGGGCTCCACAAATGGTACATAGTTGAATATTCAGAAAAAATCAGCCCAACTAGAGCTGAAAACGAGTTCAACTCCATCCAGGGAATCAGCAGCTTCCAGAAAAAGCGTAAAATCAAGCCCACATCCTTCAATGACCCTCAATTGTCTTTCCAGTGGGGATTCATAAACAGCTCCACTCCATCTGCGGACATTAACGTGGAGCCGGTCTGGAATTATTATACTACCGGAAACCCAAACGTTGCAGTCGCAGTCGTAGATGCAGGCATTCAGCTAGACCATCCAGACCTGGCAGGCAACGTTGCAGAGGCTTCGCTGCACTATGACTCGATCACCGGCACCAGCGGCACCTCTCAAATCGTCGCCGGATTGCACGGCACGCACGTAGCTGGCACGATTGCAGCCGTGAACAACAACGGAACGGGTGTGTGCGGAGTCGCCGGAGGCAATTATGCGAAGGGCATGCCTGGAGTGAAACTGATATCGTGTCAGATTTTCAAGACAAACGGAGACAAAACAGTGTCGGGAAGCACTGCCGCAGCCATCAAATGGGGAGCTGACCATGGAGCGGTGATATGCCAGAACAGCTGGGCGTACGATTTCGATTATAACAACGACGGAGTCCTGACCGGGGGCGAACTCTCAGCCGCATTAGCCGCAAAAATCGACTACTCCGACAAACTTGCGGTAGATTATTTCATAAAATACGCCGGATGTGACAATGAAGGAAACCAGCTGCCAAATTCGCCGATGAAAGGGGGCGTGGTCATATTCGCTGCCGGAAATGAAAACATTACTAATGGCGCTCCGGCGAATTACGAGCCTATCGTAGCCGTAGGGGCTATGGCGAGCAATGGCAAGAAAGCTTCCTATTCCAATTATGGGGATTTCGTAGACATAGCAGCTCCTGGCACCAATGTCTACAGCACCTTTTCCAATGGAGGATATGGCAATATGAGCGGCACCTCGATGGCTTGCCCTCACGTGAGCGGAGTGGCGGCCCTCGTAGTCTCTGCTTGCGGAGGCCAGGGCTTCACCAACGACATGTTGAAAGATAAGCTTCTGAACAGTTCGAACAAGGACGTTACTGCCGGACAGAACATAAATGGACTTGTCGATGCACTAGGCGCCATCACATACGGAAACGAGGCTGCGCCTTCGTCCGTCACGGACCTGGAAGGAAAGGTTTCTGCAAACACCATGACTCTGTCCTGGGCAGTCCCGGCGGACACGCTGGGGCTGCCGGCATACGGCTACCAGATAATTTTCAGCACTAACAAAGCCGCAGTCGAAGCTGCGGAACCGAACTCCCTGAATGGAGCCTGTTCCGCGAAGTTCGAAAAAATGGCTGCGGCGGGGGACACTGTCAAAGCCAGAATAGACACTTTGCGTTTCTCGACGACCTACCATCTGAAAGTTTATTCGTATTCATATAATAAGGTATATTCTTCCTCAGCCTCAGAAATAATCAGTTTTACCACCAAGGAGAATAATCCTCCGGTCATCCAGACATCATATCCCAATCCATTGAAAGTCAAAAGTTCCGAGACAGTGACCGTCCCTTTCTCCATTTACGATCCTGATGGACACTCCCTGAGCATTTCCTACAAGAAAGGCTCTGTGGCAGACAGTTTCAACGCCAATGCCGTCAAGATATCCGGTACTGCAGGGGAACCCGGAACCTACACCGTCGCGATTACTGCGACCGACAAATATGGAGCAAAGACATCCTACGACTTTTCATACACGATCTTGGAAAACCATCCGCCCGTGGCATTGAAGGATCCGGACAATGTGCTTCTTAGCTCGATAGGGCAAGGTTTTCATTTCGACATAAGCAAATGTCTCAGCGACCCCGACGAGGAGCAGCTGACCTATTCAGCCACATATTCCAGAAAAGGCATATTTTCCGAGAGCATCGCCGGTAATTCTTTCTCCGGCACATCTCTCGATTATGGAATCACTCAGGTGACGATAACCGGCACGGATGCGAAGGGGAAAACCGCACAAGTCACATTCGTCGTGCTAGTAAGGGACCCGAAATACGAATATGCCCTTTATCCGAACCCGGTGGATAAGATTCTGAATGTTGCGACGGGTGAGCAAACTGAAGAAGTCTCCTTGAAAATAAACGCTCAGGCCGGGGGCGAAGTCTATAACGGGACTTTCCAGGCCAGCGCATTCCATCCAGCCGAAATCGACTTAAGCAGCCTGGCTCCGGGGAAATATGTGGTCAGGCTTTCATTCGGATCTAAAGAATTTGTTCAAAATATAATAAAACGATGAAAATTAATAAATTAATATACACGCTAGCTCTCTGCCTGTCTGTGCCGGCATTGAATATTTCTGCGAAAGACACAGAGGCATTGCCTTTCATCAGAATCGTACGCGACCCCGCATCCGGAGCCATGGGTTTCGCCGGGGTTGCATCATCTTCCTCGATAGCATATTCCTCATTCAACAATCCGGCGATGATTCCATTTTTCGACAAGACGGGAGACATTGCGTTCTCCTATCAGAACTGGGCGCCGGATGGAGTGAAGTCCTCGAATTTCAACCTTGGAGCCGGATTCAAGCTGTTTGACGGCAGGCTTGGGTTCGGATTCGGAGGCGCTTTCCAGAACGGCGAGAAATACGACACATTCAACGAAGCCGGGGTCATGACTGGCTCTTACACGCCTAACGACATGCAGATAAATTTAGGAGCATCTTCACTCATAACGAAGGAATTATCGTTCGGAATCAATCTGCGTTATGCCAAACAGTCATTGAGCCACGACAACGCTTCATATGAAACTGTGGCTACAGACATGTTCCTAGCCTACAGGCTGAATGAATTCAATTTCACGGCGGGACTCTCTTCGCTCGGCTCCTCAGTGAAATCTGCGTCTGATGAAGATTTCACCATTCCTACGTCAGCCACCCTCGGTGCCGAATGGCACCGGACGCTTGCCAAGGAGCATGGCATAAAAGCGGTCGCCGATTTCGATTATTTTTTCAGCGACAACGTGACGGCAGGCTTTGGGGCGCAATATTCATGGAAAGACATGGTATTCATTCGCGCAGGCTACCATTTCGGTTCGGACAAGGCCGTGCTGCCATCGTTCCTGACCCTTGGCGGAGGAATCAAGTACAAACGAATCCGTCTCGACGCCGCCTGGCTGACCGGCAACGATGCCATCAAGAATTCCCTCTCCCTAGGACTTGGCATCATGTTCTAGCGCTTCTAAATCTACCGAAAGCGACGTGCCAAGGGCTGGGGTTCAGTCCGGATGCCGGCCTCATGTCCACCGTCCGCAAAAGGACTAGGATTACGGACGGGAGACGAGGGAAATAGCAATATGAAGACATTCGCAGAAAGAAGGACGAACTTGAGCTACAACGTTTGAGAAGGATTGTGACAAAAAGCGAAAGACTTGACCCGAACCCCTAAAGTTTTTTGTCCAACTTTCGGGGTGCGGGTCACTTTCAATCACCCTTTTAAATTAATAATAAGGTCCTGCTTTCTGACGCAAACGCTATTCAGGGAAGAATGCGTCGTAACCATTGGCAACGCGGCCAGCTGTTACGTAATATTCTACGTAGGCATAGACCGTATTGTCATCGTACAAGCAATTATCTGATTCGTAGCCTGCATCGCCTTGCCAAGTCGCCACGTCTCGAATCATCAAGGTTGCCAGCCGCTGGGCGGATACCCAGCGCGATGCTTCGTTCTCCTTCATGGTAGTTTCAATGCGAGGCTGGTACTAGTAGAAAAAAATAAGGGGAGGCGCAAGTACCTCCCTTATTAAAATTATATTTTATGCGCTCATTGCTCGCCTCTCTCAACCAAGGCATCATATTCTGCCTGAGTGATTGGAATTGCCTCATATGCGTCATTGAATAGCTTGTACACCGCATCGTAATCATTACGGTTATATGCCTCTATGATGTCGTCATGTGCCTTGCGCAAGACAGCACTAGGAATATAAGCTATCACTACTTCATTCGAATCGACAATGTAAGCACTTTGAACATTTATAAAGTCATATTTAGTGTTCATAAGCTCACCGTCTATCGAAATTACGTCTGTGGAGTACATCAACAGCTTGTTATTTACAGTGTCTCGCTGCTGCTCCGCCCATCCTCTCCTCATGTGAAAGGCATTTATACCGTTTGACATGTCAAGCGAATAAGCCTTCCTCACTATTTGTGCGGGAGTCAGATGTTCGTCCGCCTTGGTGGTCACGTTCTCCCTGACGTTGATGTCGATTGTCCTCTCAGACCATTTATTCACCTTGCCGCATGATGCAAAAGCTGTAGAGACTGCTACCAAACATAATAGTATTAAGAATCGTCTCATGGCTAATGATTTTTTAGTGACACTAATATAGCATTAAAATATCATTTAAACATCATTTAGTCATCACCTAAAATTAAGCGTGTGCGGAAAATCCGACGCATTTCGTTTTTATGCACCATCAGCACATTTCGTTTTGATTAACGACACATTTCGTTTTGCCGATTATAACAGCACCTTGCGAGATCTAGCCCCATCAATATTCAGACAATTTATTATGTCTGTTGAAGACATAGGCGGAAATCGGGCGAAACATGTCGTATAGAGTCACCCCATTTGGGAAGCCTGCGACAATTTTTTGTAATATGCTACCGTTCTTGCCGTCTAGCAGGCCGAGGGTGCTGGTAATACGCCTCTTAGTGTGATGATATATTTAGAACCGTGAGTGATTCATCTCTGTCATCCTATATTTGCAGAGAGAAGATATATTAAATTAGAAGAAAAAATTATAAACAAAGGAGGGAAAGACAGGAGACGCGGGATAAGACCAAGACCGTCGCAGGGGGTAGAATTGAGACCGTACTGAAGACATTTCGCAATCGATTGAGCGACACAACGTTACGAAGAAGTCATCGTACGTTCTTCATGTCGTCATGCAGACCGTTCGCAAGCCGCCCGTAACTTGTTGACTATGAATGGGCATTTCGAGCCTACCCGTACGGTCTGCGCCCAGTCTCCTGTCATCGGTTTTCGAGGCTTGCGAAGATTTATGCCTGAACACACACTTGTGTACCGGATCCATGGAGGGAATACCTTAATTGCAATAGAATGAAACTGAAGCCAAACGAAAAAAGCCCGGCACATTTGCAGGGCTTTTTTCTGAACCAAAAGTTCCTCCTTATACTGTTAGCGTCCAGTTTTCTGGAGTATGTGCCACTTGTTGCTGTGTCACGAGGCAATGCTATTGCGGCAGGAATGCATCATAGCCATAAGCTATGCGTCCTGCCGGAACATAGTATTCCACAAATGCCGAAACAGAGTTGTCGTCATACAGGCAGTTGTTGTCTTCAAAACTGGCATCGCCCTGCCAGGTTGCCACGTCACGGATCATCATTGTTCCATAGTTGCCGAACTCGCCAGAGGTAGCGTGTGCAGGCATTGAGAAATTCCTGAAATGGCCATCATCGTCTTTGCCCTCATTGCCGTTCAGGGTGAAATAAAGATGTGCATTTTTGCCGTACAAGTCCTTGAAACGAAATTTTTTCGAATCGATGCTGGAAACCTGGAGAGTAGTTGCTTTCGTCCTTCCACCCCAGCCCATGGCGCCAATCACGTTTGTGTTGTCCATCAGACGGTATGTTCCGGCAACAACATCATTCCACAGCACGCCTGTGAAAGTCGTAGCGTTGAGGTCATATTCAGAACCTTTTCCGAATGCGACACCGACTATCGTGTAGTCGCCATAGAGACTGGTAAGGGTTGTCTCGTAAATCGAATCGCCAGTTGGCCCGGTAGCGACAGATGTGCTGAGCTGCGTGCCATTTGTCTTTACATATTCAGCATAACCTGACTCTCCAAGCGATTTGAGCCTTGACTCATAATCGGAAGTTTTCTCTGAAAGAAAGTAGACGGAAGAAGTCACATCATTTACTGCGAATCTAACCGCCACGTCACAATCAGGGTCGTAACTCTCGCCAAGCTCGCAGGAATTGACGAGGATAAAAGGATTGGAATCATTGCCAGGCTCGGAGCCCTCTTTTTCGCCGCAAGCACTAATTGCGGCAACCGAAAGGACGGCCAGCAACCCATAAATATATTTTTTCATATTTTTCATGTATAAATTTCTTTAATGGCTACCAAATAAAATCTGAAGAACTATGAGTCGGCTTCTGCGGTGTCTTATTGTTCACAAGGGCCTTATTGTAGTTCCCTTCAGACTGAACGATGCAAAGGTCCATCCAGTCTGGGTAAAGGCTTCCGTTGCTTGCGGTGTAAACATCGCTGTTCCATTTATAGGCATCCGGGTGGTTGGTATTCGCATAAGCGCGGATGACTTTCTTGTTGAGGCGCTTGATGTCGAAGGTTGCGAAACCTTCGCCCCAAAGCTCAACCCTGCGCTGCCACCAAACCTCGTTCTGGAAAGGTTTGGCGTAATCGCTGTCATAGCTTTCGGAATGCTGGCCATATTCGAAATTCGGATCGCGCAGCTTTGCGAAAGCAGTCAAGAGCTGCTTGCCTCTTGCCTCATCCTGCATGCCGGCAGCCTCTGCTTCTATCAGCATCATCTCTTCAACTCGCATCATAGGGACTGCCACCACATAAGCGGCAAGCTGGTTTGCATGTTCTCCATTCTTCGGGCGGAACTTGACCTCGAGACCGCCTACTACTTTGGAGTTCGTCTCGCTTCCAGTGGCAAGAATACCCTCTGGAACGTCGGAATAAGCAGACAGGGCTTCCACTTTAGCATCATCTGTCGACAACTGATCTATCGCAAAGTCAATGAAGCATTTCTTCCTGAAGTCAGTGGCAGGAATCGTTTCATAGAGGTGACGGTCTATGCGCTTCGGAGCTCCGTAATTAGCAGCATAGCCATTTCCTGATTCACGAACTTCGAGAATCATGTGCGTGCCCCAGGAACCATCGCCATCATTTATCTGAATATTCGGATCCGTGTCTTTGAAACGGCATGCGAACATCCATGCATCATTAGGAGTGTTGAATCCATCCTTCCTGGAAGTGTACTGAGCCTCAGTCATTGCCGTATATCCGTTCTGAGCCTGCTTAGCATATTTCTCTGCATTCGCCCAGTCTTCCATGGTCAGGTAAGCTCTAGCTTTCAGGCCATAAACCACTGAAAGGTCAGGAGTATAAACGTCTGACCTCTTGTAGTCAGCGAGATAGGTCTCTGCCTTATCCAAGTCGGAAAGGATGAACGCCCACATTTCCTCATTAGTCGCGCGAGGGTTATCCGTGATGTCCGTCAGAGTCGTGTTCTCCTTTATGATTGGGACAGTGATGGAGGATTTATCTCTAGCATACGTGGACATTCCGAACATTCTTGCGATGTCCATGTAGAACATGGCACGCATTGCGTATGCTATGCCTGCGCCAGCAACCTTGTCGGCCTCAGGATTTTCGCCTGCAAGGGAGATCACCGTGTTGCAGCTTTTGATCCATCCGTAATAGTAAGTCCAAGGAACCTGGCAGACTGCATAACGAGGTCCCAATCCGGTCCCGCATGCATACCATGTGGAGTACCAGTCATTGCCATCTTCCTGAGCTATGTCCTGCCCCATTACGTCTCTCTGAAGGAAGAATGATGGGTAGCCATAGTCCCAAGGATATTTATCGTCTACGCCACCATAAGTGAATTGTCCGCATAGCGTATTGGTTATCGAGCTTACGAAGTTATCGAACGACCCCGGTGCGCTGGATGCCTGTTCCTTTGTCACATAACTTGACTGCGGTTCTATCTCTTTTATGCAGCCGACGGCCAAAAGCATGACGGCAAGGGCGATTAAAAATGTTCTAATTGTATTTTTCATATAATTCTTCTCCTATAATTTAGTTTAGAATGTGATCTGCACTCCTCCCATGATTGTCCTAACAGGAGAATACACCGACGTGTACTCGTTTGCAGCATAAGAATAGCGTGGATCGAGTCCCTTCCTTGCAGACCAGAAGTAGAGATTTTCTCCTGCCACGTATACTCTAAGGTTGCTCATCTTGATTTTCTTGATAAGCATCTTAGGGAATGAGTAGCCAATGGTGAAGGACTGGAAGTTCAGATAGCTTGCATTCGTGAGCCAGCGATCCGAGCGAGCCGCAGTGTACTGGTCTCCATAGAAAGAGCGAGGAATGCTGCTTTCGTTATTGTTGACGGTCCAGGACTTCAATATGTCTTTGTGAATCGCTCCTCCCGCATTTGTAGCAGTTTCGATGTTCCTCATCAGGACAGCATAGTTAGTATCATAAATGTGTCCGCCTATCTGATAATCGAAAGTAGCCGAGAGGTCGAATCCGCGCCAGGTGAATGAGGTTCCGAAGCCTCCGAATACATCCGGCATAGAGCTTCCCTGCTCGTAATATGTAGCCTTTGAGAAATTAGTAGTGGTGTAGTCGTGATTCTTGCCTGGCCGGTTGCTGGCCATGTTTCCGCTGGCATCGAGAAGGTCCGGGTTACTGTCACACCAGTACAGAGCCTCTCCTTTCTCGTTCACTCCCGCATATTCTGCGATAAGGTAGTTATACACGTGACCGCCCTCTCTGAACCATCTTCCGCCTTCCGTGAATCCGCCATAATCTGCAATTTTCTGATCTGGCAGCTTAAGAATCTTATCTCTGTTATGAGCGATGTTGAAATTCACGGACCAGTTCATGTCTTTCGTACGAATCAGGCTTCCTTGCAAGTTCAATTCAAGACCATAGTTCCTGATGTCGCCGACATTGCCATAGTATCCGCGAGAGCCAGCAGATTCCGGTACTGAAAGCCAGAAAAGCAAGTCTGATGTTTTCTTATTATAGAAATCCAAACCGCCTGTCAGCCTGCTCTTGAAGAAGCTGAACTCGACTCCGGCGTTGAAGTTCGTAGTCGTCTCCCAAGTGATGTCAGGATTACCTATCATTCTGAAAGAAGCAGACATCTTGGTGTCAGAAGCTGATGTGAGCGAGTATGTGTCTACATAAGCGTAGCTATTGATATTATCGTTCCCCTGCTGACCGATGGATGCCTTGAGTTTAAGTTCATCAACCCATCCGGCATTGAAGAATTTCTCGCTGCTCAAGAGCCATGCGCCGCCGACCGACCAGAAGTCACCCCAGCGGTTGTCTTTCAGGAACCTGGAAGAAGCGTCGCGGCGATATGATGCCGAAGCGAAATATTTCTCTGCGAAATTGTACTGAGCGCTGATGAAGTAGCCTTCCACGTTGTATTCTGAAGCGTAAGAATCGGAATCCACCGGCTTAGAAGCGGCGTTTATCTCTTGGATGTCTGGAGAGAACATTCCCTGCGCATTGGCTGAGAGATCGGAGGTTTTGGTGTCGTACCACTCATGTCCGACCAGCACGTTCACGCTGTGCTTGCCGAAAGTGTCAAAATACGTGAGTGTCTGCACGTGGTTCTGGAAAATAGTATTATACTGCTCCTTATCGATGGTGCCGTTAACGGAAACCTTGGCACCTTCGAACATGCTCTCGAAGTGGGAATAGGAACCTCCTGTGTATCCCAAAGTGCTGGTGGCGTTGAATTTGAGGAAATCGGTCAATTTGATGTCCACCCCGAAGTTGCCGTTCAGCTTATTCAGCTTTGTCCACACATCGTTATATCGGTTCGCACCAAGAGGGTTTCCCGTTGACAGGAAAGCTCTCGTGCATCCGGGATAGTTCTGGGCTGAAACGCCATAGTCATACATCTCGTGTCCGTAGCTGTCCTTCAGGATCGTTGGCTTGCCATTCTCATCAAGCACACGAACAAAAACCGGATAGATTGGTCCGATGTGGGATGTATAGTACATTACGTTGCCTGCGCCAAGGCTGGTGTCCATGTTGGCGTTAGCAGTGGTCTTTGAATTTGTGTAAGACACATTGGCATTGAAGCGAAGCCAATCTTTTGCCTGATAGTCTGCTTTCAGCCTGGCATTCAAGCGCTTGTAACCGGAATACTCTATGATTCCGTCATCGTTCAAGTACCCCAGGCTGGCATAGATGGAGCCTCTCTCGAACCCACCTGAAATGCCCACGGTATATTCCTGACGAAGCGAGTTGCTGTATGCCTCTTTCGTCCAGTCGTCATTGGTGAGGTAATATGTCCTGCCATTAGCAGTATACGAGCGGCCCTTTGTGGCATTAGGGTTTATCTTTCCGTCCGTGCCGATAAGCTGTTGCCCGTCTGGAACAGCGTAGATGTTATAGCCGAGAGCATTCAGCATAGATTTATTCGCCGACACATTCGCATCTGCTTGGGAAAGACCCTGGTTGTAGTAATAATTATTATAGTACTGGCTGTAAATCTGCTCATAGTATCTCGCAGGGTCATCGACCGTGTTGTAGTCCTGGACAGAGCGACTATTGAATCCCCAGCGGCCATTAAAGGTCACCTGAGCTTCGCTAGTCTTGCCTGCCTTCGTCGTAACGATGATGACTCCCGATGCTCCGCGGGCTCCGTAAAGAGCAGCAGAAGCAGCGTCCTTTAGGACGGTTATGCTTTCGATGTCTTCCTGAGGGATGTTGCTAAGGGATGCGCTGTAAGGAGCGCCATCGACTATCACCAGAGGAGCCGTTCCTGCATACAGAGAAGACACGCCACGAATATTGATGTTGCCGGCTCCAGCGCCCGGGGCGCCTGAAGCTCCACGAATCTGCAGACCCGGAGTGCTTCCGACAAGGGCGTTCGTAACGTTGGTGGTAACATGCTTCGACAGCTCCTTTGAGTCAACGACTGCTGCGGAACCAGTAAAAGAAGATCTTTTCTGAGTACCGAAGGCAACCACCATGACTTCATCGAGGAATTGCTTGTCTGTCTGCATGATCACTCTCATCTCGCCAGACGCGATTGGCACATCAATGTCTTTCATGCCAACGCAGGAGACATGCAATGTCTTCGCCAGTGACGGGATGTTTCTGAGGGAGAATCTACCCTCGGCATCCGTCATGGTGCCATTAGTGTTGTCTCCATTGACCACTACGTACGCCCCGACCACAGGAGAACCATCATCTTCGGAGATGACGACTCCGTGTGCAGAATTCTGGGCGAATGCCATGCCAGCGCAAAACAATAGGCATAGCAAAGAAAATAATACTTTTTTACCCATAAGCTTAAAACTAAACCTAAAAAAACAATTAATTTCAATGATTGAGGAACTAAAGGCTTAGGCCATCAATTCAAAGGCGTTTTGGGG
>ONBM01000095.1 GCA_900316045.1 uncultured Bacteroidales bacterium
GCAGGCTGAAGAAGCACCCGGATGACAAAGCCGCCATGAAAGAGGCTATGGAGTTGGAAGAATTCTTCCATTCTTCCTGGTATGGGGTACTGACACAGGTAGATCCGGATTATTTGATAGACAGACTGAGAAAGGAGACGGTGAAATGACCGCAAAGGAATATCTGAATCAGGCGTTTCATCTTGACCAGCGGATTAATTCCAAACTGGATATGATGGCAACGCTGAAGGAAATGTCCACCAAAACCACCAGCATCATGCAGGATGATGTGGTCAGCCACACAAGGAACGTTCATTCGATGGAGGATGCCATCGCCAAGATGGTGGATATGCAGACGGAGATCAATGCGGACATCGATCAGCTGATAGACAAGAAGCAGGAGATCATGCACACGATCTACGCGGTGGAAAATCCGGAATACCAGACACTGCTGGAGCTCAGATACATTTGCTTTCGCAGCTGGGAGGAGATCGCTGACAAGATGCACTGTACCGTCAGCAATGTGTTCAAGGTGCACTCTAAGGCTCTCCGCTGTGTGGCCGTCCCGAAATTGGGTAGCTGATTCCAGTAGATTCCAGTGAATTCCAGTGGATTCCAGTAGGCCCTTTATGATATGATACACTCGACAAGAAAGGATAGAGAACGCCTCGCGGGCGATGAACCTGCGAGGCGTTTCTCTATCCTTTCTGTCTATCAAGTGCAGAAGCTGGCCAGCGATAAAGCACAAACATCAATATTTTAATCAGGAGGATTTCAATTATGAGCGAATGGGGAACTGGTCAAGTTACAGGCGGAAAGTTGTTTTGCCGCAAGCAGCCTATTGCAGGATATGAATATTGGGGTCGTTTTGACAACAACGCTACTATTCCGATCAAAGCTTATAATACGACCTGGTATGAAACATACTGGGATGGAAATGTCAATAATGTTGGCTATGTAATGAGCGAATTCATAACGAATGAGAATTGGGGGAGTGGTTCCTCTGGTGGTACAGGCACAACTACAGCTCCAAGTTTGTCAACGATTAGAAATGGCGATGGCTATCTGAAAGTTGGCGATACGGGAACTGCTGTCACTACGTTAAGATCCTTGTTAAACAATAAGGGATATACTTGTGCAACAAGTGGCGCTTATGATGATTCTCTGAAGTCCGTAGTCAAAACTTATCAATCCAACAACGGAATTACAGCTGACGGGCTTGCTGGACAGATTACATTTGCGCTGTTGGAAGACAATGTGTCCGATACAGGGTGGTTCTCAGGCAAAGGAACTTGTTGTTTGACTGCTGGTAAGCTCGCACGCATTGGCTTTACTGGTAAACTTATTCTTCGTCCTGCAAATATTGCCCTTCTAAATGCTGCAATCAATGATAGCCGATTCGATTTTACTGAAAAAATTCACATTCGGCATTTTCTTGCGCAGGGTTGCAAAGAAACGGATCTCGGAAAGACCTTTACTGAGTATACCTATCATGCAGGATGGAGCAAATCTCAGTATAATGGCAGTCCGAGCTATGCGCCTTATTGTGGCGGTGGGTTTATGCAACTAACGCACGATTATAACTATAGTAGCTTCAAGAATTTCATCAATGATTCTCAAATCTACTCTCCCGCAGCATACGCAACAAAATACGTTGCCGATAACTACCCATTCATTAGTGCGGCGTGGTTTTGGTGCAAGAGTAAGGGCCTGAACCAAATTATCGATAGTTATAATAACAAGTCAGCTGATGCTACAGTAAAAAAAGTAACAGCTACAGTCAAGGGCAGTTCTTCCGGCTATACTGTGCGGCTTGGATATTACAACAAGGCAAAGTCTGTGCTAAAGTAAGATGATGTGGGCAGGAAGTTAATCTTCCTGCCCGCTCTCTTTTTCAACGAAACCGACAGCACCATTGATGCTTACACAATAATAATCGTTTATTTCGTATAAAACTCTTAAGCTATCATATGTATCAATATAGCAAATGAGAGATGCATCTGCTTTAGGCGCTATCCGGATCTGTGTGGGATGCATTGCAATATAATAGGCAGCTGCACATACACAGTAATCTGAATCAAGCCACCCGGAAACGGATTGAACTTCATTATCGTTCATGAACACATAGTTTACTTGAAGCCAACCATCAGAGGCAGAAATCAGTTGAGCCTCCTCACCGTAAGTCAACAGCCTTAAACAAGCGGATTTCTCAACAGGTTCTTGGTGTAAATACAGCTTATCGCAAATTATATAAACGCTATCTTCAGATGAAGCTTGAATAATATTATTCCCAATTTGATCACCATGGTATCCAGAAGAATCCAGATTTTTATTCGTTGTTGCCAAAGCTGAAACAGCAAGACAACACACGACCAATAAAATGATTAACGGGATAGGTTTGATTGCCATCTAAATGTTCCTCCTACACAGGCATTCTATCATAATGTTTAGCCTGCCAAAGCAAGTATACCATAAGGTTCTCAGTTAATTAACGAAATCCCAAATCGCTGTACTATAGCAGCTTGTCGATAGCGTTTACAGGGTTCTTTCTTGGCCTTCCTCTGGGTCTTTTCGGTTTGTTGACTACAGATTCCTTCTTTTTCCGACCACGCTTTTTCGGTTCGGGTTTCGGAATCGGTTTGGAGAGTCCCAGTGCTTCCAGTTCTTCGAAAACACCAACGTTAGTGTGGACCCAGCCGTTGTCATTGGTCGCCGGTTCTTCCGGCGCATCCACCTTCCGCCATGCAGAATTCAGATCATCCATGAGATCCCCGTAAGACATGAGTTTGAGCAGCTCGGCTTCCCGGGCCTTCCGGATTAGGCGGCAGGTAATGACCGTGGAAATGAAGTTAATGAACTCACTTCCAATGACGGAAAAGTCACCCTGCACATTGGTTCTGTCCAGGCATTCATCGTTCTTGTACCGATTGAAGACCAGTTCCAGCAGCCACCGATCGTCATAACAGAGGTAAGCGGTCCTGGGATCGAGGTCCTGATCCGACTCGAAGACGATGACGCCGAATACTTCTCGTTTCTTCTCGTAGATTGCCGGATTGTAGTCGTTCTTGTCCTCGCGCCGGGCAAGAAAAGATGCTTCTTCCATTGCTGACTTATGCGCAGATCGGTATGCATAGAGGAATCGACCGCCCTTGATCTCTTTCTTCTTGCACAGGACATGGTCTCCAATACCGGACAGAACGCCTTCGAAGGCCAGCATGTTGTTATTCGTGATTCGGGAGTCGTTTCTCTTGATAGGGGTAAGGAAATGCAACTCGGGACGTTCCGCAAGTTCGTCGCTGATCTGAGATGGCGGAAAACCCTTGTCTGCAACAATGATTCCTTTCCGGATATCATTATCCCGAATAAAGGATTTGTAGGATGTCGCATCAATGCTGTTCCCAGGGAATACCTCCGCACAGATCGGTTCCATCTCCTCAATGTCATATGCATAGAGAATTGATACCTCCCGGCATCCCTTGGTTCTTGCCTTGTAGGAGAAAGCTGACAGATCGTTGACAATGCTGTTATCCTGCTTGAGCATTCCGTCAATTGCCACATGGTGGTCCGCAGCGACAGACGCCGCTCGCTTATGGTAAAACGCCAACCGGCGGTTTCCGTCACGGCCGATTCCCTGAAGGAAAGCGCTGACTGTGTTCTCGGAGAGGCCGATTCCCGGATAGAACTTGCTGACGAACGTTTGCTGGTATTGTGTCGCAAGACGCTTTGCAGATACTTCCGGCTTGATGACCCGAAGGGAGGCAATGGCCATGATGGTATAGGCATCCTTGGGTGTATAAACGCCAAGCAGTTCCGTAAACAGATCTCTGGAAACGGATCTGACAAATGCACTGGCCCCGTAGGACAACATATCTGGCTCTGCTTTGACGGCGGCAACGCCGAGCGGAACGTACATGCCATCCACAATATGGCCGATGACTTTTCCGTTCTTGGGCTGTGAATTGCCACCGGAAACATACGTGACGCTGATGCGCTCACGGACAGGATAGCGGTTGGGACCGTCCTTTCCATTATCCTGGACGATGGTGTTGACAGGACGAGGAACCTTCCGGATGGATTCTGGTACTGCCACCTAAAACACCCCCCCTCAATATATAGTACAGTATATCACATAACAGTACTATATGCAAGGGATTTTTAGAACTTTTTTGCAATGAAAACGGCTCCCTTCCTGGCTGGAGAGGACCCGTTTGAAAGCAAATCCAGAAAGATCCGGAGCGATTTTATTGGATTGTGGCCAGAAATGTTCGAAAACGGGGAGTTTTAGGCCGATCCTATAGTACAGGGAATTGGGGAAGTATTAGTTAATCTATATGAAGAATGAAACATTTAGGAAGTGTTAATATGGCCAATCGGGACGTGCTTGTACAGAAAATCCGGCAGGTCAAGGCCGACCTGAAGACTGCGGGAGTTATACTCCGCTGTGACCTGCAGAAGCATATCCACAGGATGGAGCGTGAACTGGAGAATTGTTGTTCCGAAATTGGGTAGTTGATTCCAGTTGATTCCAGTGTATTCCAGTAGATTCCAGTAGGCCCTTTATGATATGATACACTCGACAGGAAAGGATAGAGAACGCCTCACGGGTGATGAATCTGTGGGGCGCTTCTCTATCCTTTCTGTCTATCACGTGCAAAAGCTGGCCAGCGATAAAGCACAGAACCTACAAAGCGATGGAAAAGCCTCCATCAATCAAAAACTTCATTCAAAGGAGAGAAAAATAATGGCGACTATGTATGTTTGCAACATTCCAACGAACGAAACTGTTAATCTGCGTAAAAAGCCTGGTGGCACCGTTTTAGTGGCATAACGCAACCTATAATGGCTATACTGGCTACATCATGTCCAAGTATCTTGATGCCACACAGCCCAGCGGAGGCAGTACTGGTGGCAACACTAATCCCGGTACTTCCAGCGGAAATCTGACCGTGGATCAGTATATCAGCAACCTCAAAAGCTATTGTAACGATGGATGGAAGTATTGTAGCAGTGGCTATAATGAAACCAAGAAAATCGTTGATTGTGCGAACTATCCTTATCTTGCACGCAATAAGCAGGGTGGTAAAGGATGCACAACGGAATACAATAGCTACTTGTCCGAAAAGGGTACGATTGCATCTCTTGGCGGGTATAACGCTCTTCAGGTAGGCATGGAGATTTTCCAACAGGATACAAAGGATTCTACTAAAAAGGGTCATATGGGCGTTTATGCTGGCATGCAGACGATCAAC
>ONBM01000042.1 GCA_900316045.1 uncultured Bacteroidales bacterium
ATACAGAGGTTTCGGCAAACGCAACGCGCTTGTGCCTTCCGATGCTTCGAATGCCGAGCGCCGTGGTGACCGCAAGGTTGTCCTCGAAGTGGTCACTGATGATTTGTTCTGGAACTTCCTCAAAAGCAAGTAACTGTTTCCTCTGAAAAGTTTGAGAATTGAATATTTATCTGTAAATTTGCAGCCCCAAATATTTTTGGGACATACATAAATATTACATTTACAATAGTTTATGCCAACAATTCAACAATTAGTTCGTAAAGGACGCGAGACTGCGACTTACAGCAGCAAGTCTCGTGCGCTGGACGCATGTCCTCAGAAGCGTGGCGTATGTCTTCGTGTTTACACGACGACTCCTAAGAAACCTAACTCAGCGATGAGGAAGGTGGCCAGGGTGCGCCTCACTAACGCTAAAGAGGTTAATGCGTACATCCCAGGCGAGGGACACAACCTCCAGGAGCACAGCATCGTGCTGGTTCGCGGTGGCCGTGTGAAGGATCTCCCTGGCGTGCGCTACCACATCCTTAGAGGTGCTTTGGATACTGCTGGCGTGGAAGGCAGGACTCAGTCCCGTTCTCTCTACGGAGCGAAAAGGCCAAAGAAATCTAAGTAGCATTATTAATCACCTTTAATTTTAACTCATCATGAGAAAAGCGAAGCCTAAAAAGAGAATTCTACTTCCTGATCCAAAGTTTCACGATGCTGAGGTGACTCGTTTCGTGAACAACATTATGTTGCAGGGGAAGAAGAGTATCGCGTATTCAATTTTTTACGATGCCATTGACATGGTAGGCGAGAAGATGAAAGAATCTGACAAGGCTCCTCTAGATATCTGGAGGAAGGCTCTCGAAAACGTGACCCCTCAGATAGAGGTCAAGTCGCGTCGTGTAGGAGGCGCCAACTTCCAAGTGCCTACGGAGTTGCGTCCAGAGAGAAAAGTCTCTCTCGCAATGAAGAACATGATCAAGTACGCTCGTCAGCGTTCTGGTCATTCAATGGCAGAAAAACTCGCTGCCGAG
Organism: uncultured Bacteroidales bacterium; assembly: GCA_900316045.1. Classification (GTDB taxonomy): domain Bacteria; phylum Bacteroidota; class Bacteroidia; order Bacteroidales; family UBA932; genus Cryptobacteroides. The sequence goes on from ONBM01000042.1 coordinate 1,020, forward strand.
ATCGTGGCGGCCTATAACAATGAGGGCGGTGCCTTCAAGAGGAAAGAGGACATGCATAAGATGGCCGAAGCCAACAAGGCATTTGCTCATTTCCGTTTCTAATTTAGCATTGATATTTAGATGGCAACAGCAAAAAGAGATCTTGCTTTTACTAGGAATATCGGCATCATGGCTCACATCGATGCTGGTAAGACAACCACGTCCGAGCGCATCCTTTTTTACACTGGAAAGACGCATAAGATCGGAGAGGTTCACGATGGCGCAGCCACGATGGACTGGATGGTTCAGGAACAGGAGCGTGGCATCACCATCACTTCTGCTGCGACCACGGCCTTCTGGCACTATAACGGGAAATCCTATCAGATCAACCTGATAGACACTCCGGGTCACGTAGACTTCACTGTTGAGGTGGAGCGTTCGCTCCGCGTCCTCGACGGGACCATTGCGACTTTCTGCGCAGTAGGGCGCGTGCAGCCTCAGTCTGAGACAGTTTGGCGTCAGGCTGACAAATATCATGTTCCAAAGATTGCTTACGTTAACAAGATGGATCGCGTGGGCGCCGACTTCCTGGCTTGCGTTGAGGAAATTCACGCCAAGCTGGGCGCAACCGCCGTTCCAATCTGCCTTCCGATTGGTTCCGAGGACAAGTTCCAAGGAATAGTTGACCTGCTTGAGCGGAAGGCAATATTTTACGATTCAGGCGAAGAACTGGTTAACTATGAGATAAAGGATGTCCCTGAGGATATGAAGGGGGATGTGGAGATATGGAGGGACAAGCTCGTTGAGGCAGCCGCAGAATGCGATGAAGCCCTGATGGAGAAATATTTCGAGAATCCTGACTCCTTAACCAATGACGAGATAATCGCTGCTCTGCGCAAGGGTACCATCGCAATGCAGATAGTCCCTGCCTGCTGCGGCTCTTCATTCAAGAACAAAGGCGTTCAGTTCCTGCTCGACGCAGTGATACGTTACCTTCCTTCTCCTCTGGACAAAGGGGCTACGGTGGGGACCGATCCTGCCACCGGCAATGAGGAAGACCTTCTTCCAGACATCTCACAGCCTTTCTGCGGTCTAGTGTTCAAGATTGCGACGGATCCTTTCGTAGGACGCCTGGCTTACTTGAGATGCTACTCTGGAAAGGTGGATGCAGGCTCATATGTCTACAATCCTCGCACCGGAAAGAATGAAAGAATATCACGTCTGTATCAGATGCACTCCAATCATCAGAATCCTATCGAGTTCGTTGAGGCAGGTGACATTGCGGCGGCCGTAGGTTTCAAAGACCTGCGTACCGGCGATACGATTTGCGACGAGAAACATCCTATAGTTCTTGAGTCAATGGTGTTCCCTGATCCAGTGATTGGAGTCGCCGTTGAACCTAAAACCCAGGGCGACCTTGACAAACTTGGCATCGCTCTCGGCAAGCTTGCTGAGGAGGATCCTACTTTCAAGGTTAAGGCCGATCCAGAGACTGGCCAGACCGTCATCAGCGGCATGGGTGAGCTTCACCTCGACATCATCATCGACCGTCTCCGCAGGGAGTTCGGCGTAGAGATCAACGAGGGTGCTCCTCAGGTCAACTACAAAGAGGCCATCACCGGCAAAGTTCAGCATCGTGAGCTATTCAAGAAGCAGACCGGTGGCCGTGGTAAGTTCGCCGACATCATCGTTGAGATTGGTCCTGCAGACGAGGGCGTCACCGGACTCCAGTTCATCAACGAGGTCAAGGGTGGGAATATTCCTAAGGAATTCATCCCTTGCGTCCAGAAGGGCTTCCAGTCCGCTATGGCGAATGGCGTGCTTGCCGGCTATGAGGTTCAGTCGATGAAGGTAAGGCTGATAGATGGTTCCTACCATCCGGTTGACTCCGATCAGCTCTCATTCGAGATGGCTGGCCGTCTGGCCTTCCGTCACGCTTGCCCTAAGGCTAGCCCAGTGCTCCTCGAGCCAATCATGAGCCTCGAAGTCGTTACTCCGGAGGACTACATGGGAGACATCGTCGGAGACCTGAACCGTCGCCGTGGTCAGATCCAGGCCATGGATTCTACCGCAAACGGCGCCAGGATCGTCAGGGCTTTCGTTCCGCTTGCAGAGCAGTTTGGATACGTTACTGTTCTCCGTACCCTTTCTTCAGGCCGTGCCACCAGCACGATGACATTCGATCATTATGCGCAGGTTCCGCCGGCTCTTGCTAAGGACATCATAGAGAAGAGCGGCTACAAAGCTCCAGAAGAGGATTAATGAATATGTTGCCGAAGGCTTCCGTAACGGTTCCTGAGGCGGTTTTATCGAATAAAATATTTTTGAGATGAGTCAAAAAATCAGAATAAAGCTTAAGTCGTTCGATCACATGCTGGTTGACAAATCAGCATCTAAGATCGTGGACACAGTGAAATCTACTGGCGCAAAGGTTAACGGACCTATTCCGCTTCCTACCAACAAGAAGATCTTCACTGTCAACCGTTCGACTTTCGTCAACAAGAAGGCTCGCGAGCAGTTTGAGCTTGACTCTTACTGCAGGCTTCTGGACATCGATGACAGCAATGCGAAAACTGTCGATGCCCTCATGAAACTTGAGCTTCCTTCAGGCGTAGAGGTCGAAATCAAGGTCTGAGCCGGCTTCAAGGCTAAGATTTAGCTAAAAAGTTCAGAGTAATATTTGGAGCATAGTTTCCAAATTTCTATCTTTGAAGAATGAATATCATGACCTGGCTTATTGGTCAGGTTCCGGTCCCATAGCTCAGTTGGTTAGAGCATCTGACTCATAATCAGGGGGTCGTAGGATCATGCCCTACTGGGACCACATTCAGCGACAAGCGCTTGCAGACATCCTGCAGGCGCTTGTTTTAGCTTTGCCCAGCTCGGGAATTCATTATTCGAGTGAAATGGCTTATTTTTGCGCAAATTCAATATTTGATATTCAATGAGGACATTAGTATTCGTGTCAACGCTTCTGCTAGCGTCGGTGGCGCTGGCTGGTCAGGTCAAGGATGGAAAGTCTCACATGCTCACAGAGCAGAATTCGCAGGTGGTGATAGAAAAGTCGCTGAAAGCTGATGTGGTCGTCGCTGGTGGCGGCCTATCTGGAGTATGTGCTGCCGTTTCTGCGGCACGGCATGGCTGTACCGTGGTGCTGATTCAGGATAGGCCTGTGCTTGGCGGTAATGCATCCAGCGAGATACGAATGGGTGTCTGCGGATCGCACGGAGACCAGTGGGCTGAGACCGGAATTCTTGAGGAGATGCAGTGCAAAAATTTCTATTACAACCCGTTGCAGCGGTATTCTCTCTGGGATGACGTGATGTATTCGACGGTCGTAGAGGAGAAGAACATCACCTTGCTGCTGAACACTTCGGTGAACGAAGTGGAGATGGACGGGGATCGCATCAAGGCTGTCAAGGCGTGGAACACGAACGCATACACTCGGTATGCTATAGCCGGCAACATATTCATTGATTGTACTGGGGATGGCATTCTTCGTCTTTCAGGTGCCCAATTCCGCTATGGCAGGGAGCTCCCTTCGGAGTTTGGCGAGACATATCTGGCGCATGGCGGTGATTCGCTGACCATGGGCAATTCCATTCTTCTGCAACTGCGTAAGACTTCGGAGGATCATCCGTTCAAGGCACCTGACTGGGCCTATCATTTCACCGACGAGGACTTTGGATATCCTACTCCAAAGTCTGACAAGCCGGGCGTGAAGTTCAATTACAAGAAGCTCTATCCGGAAGACAATAATTTCTGGTGGATCGAATTCGGCGGCACCAGAAGCACGATTCACGATGCTAATGAAATTCAGCATGAGCTGAAGCGCATCGCCTATGGGGTCTGGGAATATATGAAGAACAACCCTGACGGTCGTTGCAAGAACTACGATCTGGACTGGATTGGCTCGCTGCCCGGAAAACGGGAATCAGCTCGGTTCGTGGGACCGCACATCCTTACCCAGAATGACGTGCTCTCGGGAGGGCACTTCGATGATGCTGTAGCGTACGGTGGCTGGACGCTCGATGACCATGACCCGGAAGCGTTCCACAAGAAAGGGCGCATTTCGGTCGAGTTTTCTGCTCCTTCTGGCTTCGGCATTCCGTTCGACTGCCTATATTCCGTGAATATTCCGAATCTCATGTTCGCTGGTCGCGACATCTCTGCCACGCACATGGGGCTTTCATCCACTCGCGTGATGGCGACTTGTGCCATGCTGGGGCAGGCTGCCGGCACCGGAGCGGCTCTCGCCGTGAAGCATGGGACGATGCCTTCCGGGGTGCGCAAAGAATATATCGCCGAGCTTCAGGGTCTTCTTGAATATGACGACTGTATGCTGCCGTATCGCTGGAGGAAGCCTTCTGAGCTGACGATGTCGGCGAGGCTTGCAGCAGACTCTCTGGCCGTGCTACGCAATGGCATAGACCGCAAGTGGGACGGGACTGACAATGGAATTTGGGTGGCTCCCGAAGAGCCATTGATTGAGTATTCATGGAAGAAACCAGTGACGATTTCCGGTGCTCGCATCATCTTCGACTCGGATCTGAAATACCGCGGGAAGCGCATGCGCAAGCTGGAGGCCACGACCGAACGTGTCAAGATGCCGGAGATGATGGCACGCGGCTTCCGCATAGAGGCTCTTGTGGGCAAGGAGTGGCAGACCGTTTACGAGGACTCTAACAACATCTTGCGCTTTAGAGACGTGAAATTTGCTGCGCCGGTTTCCGCCAAGGCCCTCCGCCTCGTCATCACTTCCACCTGGGACGCTCCCAAAGCCCACGTCTTCGCTCTCGATGCGATTTAGGCTTCAAGGCAATACGAAAAACTCCCGCCAAGCCCGGCGGGAGTAAATTTATGTGTTGCTAGTATATTCCTAGAACAAGAATTCTACGCCAATGTTGAGACCGTTCCTGCGAACCTTCTCGTCTTTCAGGTTGCCTTTCAGGTCTTTATGAAGGCCGAAATCGTAGCCTAGGCGCAGACGGATGGCCTCGCTGAACGTGACAGTGCCGCCAATGCCCCACTGGGCGTCGAAATTCTTAACTGAAAGACGTGATTTGCTGAATCCATTTCCGGCGAAGCCAATGTTAAAACGAGGACCCGTGAACACGCCAATCCTGACCACGGAACCAGCATCGAAAGAATATTTCAGGTTCAACGGCACATTTAAGTAATTCAGATGGTATGCTTTCTCCTCAGTCCCTAGAGTCATTTTCTTGCCATAATGCTGATAATATATTCCTGGCTCGAAAGTAAGGCCTTCAAGGGTTGAGAATGCAACATCATAGTTGGCACCGAAATAGAATCCAGGCATGCTGTCATAATTTTTTGGTGCGTCTTTGCCTGAGAAAACGAACTGGGTGTAGCCGCCGCCGAAAGAATACTGGGCGAAAGCATTTGTACCGAGGAGCATTAGAAGCCCTGAGAGTACTACAGAAAATAGTTTTTTCATCTATTAAACTTACATTAATATTTCGCCAAATTTATTGAAAATATTTGAAACTTGCTGATAATTGCGGAAATAAATTAAATCTTGTTAACTTTGCGGCCAAAATAAAAACCGGACAAAAAATACCATAAAATAACCTTTAACAATGAGACTCATTCCAATATATTCTTGGACCAGGGGGATTCGGAACTTCGACCACAGGCGCCGAAAGTTTTCCAAACAGCCTTGGGCGCAAGGCGTCATACTTCTGATATGCGTGGTCGTGGCCATGCTTCTTGCCAATCTTCCTTTCACGAAAGAGGCGTACCATGGCATTTTGGAAACCGATGTTTCATTGTCCTTCCAGTCGCCAAGCGGGGAACGGATTTTCTTCCCGAAAGGCATGAACATAGAAGCCTTCATCAACGACATTCTGATGACGATCTTCTTCTTCACTGTGGGTCTGGAAATAAGGCGCGAGATGAAAAACGGCGAGCTCTCCAGCGTGCGCAAGGCCATGATGCCAGTCATAGCGGCATTCGGCGGAGTGATGGCTCCAGCCCTGATATTCACATTGATCAATCACGGCACGGCGGCAAGCTCCGGCTGGGGCATACCGACGGCGACCGACATCGCTTTCGCGGTCGGCATATTATCAATACTTGGAGACAAGGTTCCCGTCTCGCTGAAGGTCTTCCTGACAGCCTTGGCAATTGCTGACGACCTGATTGCCATTCTGGTCGTAGCTTTCTTTTACGGAGGAGCAATTAATCTTGGGCTGCTAGGGATAGCCGTTATGCTGATTCTTCTCATTCTGCTGATGAATTACCTTGGAGAGAAGAGACCTTGGTTCTATTTCATTCCAGCTATGGCGATATGGGCGCTTTTCTACTATGCCGGGGTGCACTCCACGATGTCCGGCGTGGTCATGGCTTTCCTTGTGCCGATGGCTCCGCGTTACACGGAGGCTTACATGCGGATAAAGGGCAGGCGATATATTAAGAGATTAAATGACTATGTAGCCATCGAAGAAGATGGAACCTTTCCTAACGGCCCGCAGAGGCATTGCCTGAGAAGATTATCTAAAATATCAAATGACACCATGGGAATGAGCTATCGCCTGGAGCACTCGCTCAGCCCTTGGGTGAATTTTCTCATAATGCCGCTCTTCGCGCTGGCTAATGCAGGCGTCGAGATTCCGAGCCTTTCATATTTCAATGTTTTCCAATTCAGCCAGGAGCTTGGCAGCGTGAGCATGGGCATATTCCTTGGCCTTCTGATTGGGAAACCTCTTGGGATATCCCTTGCCAGCTTCATCGCAGTGAAACTGCATGCCGGAGAGATGCCATCCAAGGCTTCATGGAAAATGCTGATTGCGGTTGCCTGCCTTGGCGGCATCGGTTTCACCATGTCTATATTCGTGGATACTCTCTCATTCGGCGACCAGGCTCCGGAAATCACCGCCAGGCTGCGCGACATGGGTAAGGTGGCGGTGCTGATGGGTTCGCTCTGCGCAGGGGTCGTCGGCAGCATATTGATAAACATCGTTCATAAGGCAGAGGCTGGCAGAACCGGTGCGCCGGTTATCTGATCATTTTCTGACGAATGCTCACTTCATCCTGCCGGATGGAAAGTTAATCCGTCCGGCATAATTTTAACGTTTTATTGCCATGAAAAAAATAATTGTTACTTTTACATATTAATAATTAATAACAGTGCTAATGAACTATTACTCATTTTAATCTTTTGTTTCATGCAGCGATTGAAAATACTAGACAAGTCATTCGGACTATTTCTGGCAACGGTACTTGTCACGTTGTTTGGCATTTCTGCAAATGCACAGAATATTCAAGTCTCCGGCAAAGTCACGGACGCAAGCGGGCAGCCTATTGAAGGCGTCTCGGTTTACGTCAAGGGCACTAATACCGGAAGCATCACAACCGCGAACGGATCGTATTCGCTCTCCGTCCCTTCCAATGGAACTTTGACCTTCAATTGCCTTGGATACAAAGAAGTCTCTCAGGAAATAATTGGAAGAAGCGTCATAAATGTTACTCTCTCAGAGGATTCCCAGATGCTGGAGGACGTGGTGGTAGTCGGATACGGCACGCAGAAGAAAGCGAACCTGACCGGCGCAGTCGCTACCGTGGACGTTGGGAAAACTTTGGAGTCGAAATCTACCGCTGACCTCGGGAAGGCACTGCAAGGAAGCGTGCCGGGACTTACCGTTATCAATAAAAACGGAAAAATAGGCGAAGAACCTTCCATTGTCATCCGAGGCATAGGCACACTTTCCAATAAAGAAACCTCGACTCCTCTGTACATCGTGGATGGCGTTCCGATCAGCGACATCTCGTACCTGAACACCCAGGACATAGATAACATCTCCGTCTTGAAGGATGCTGCATCCTCGTCTATCTATGGCACGAGGGCTGCGTTCGGTGTCGTGATGATCACTACCAAGGGTGCCTCGACCAAGGAGAAGGTAAAGGTGAGCTATTCCGACAATTTCGCATGGAGCCGGGCGACCGTCCTGCCGTCTTATCCTTCAGTGATGGAGCAGATTTCCGGGCTCAACCAGGTCAATGCCAGGATGGGCGTCGCTAGCGAACTGTTCGGCATGTATTTGGACAGCGATGCCTTCATCGGCGGGGTCAAGGCATGGGAGCAGAAGCATGGCGGCAAGTCTGGCTATCGTGAAATGGTGGAAGGGGATGACTACATTCCAGGAGTCGGCTATTTCGCCAACTGGGATGTCGGCGGAATCATGTTCAATGACGCTGCTCCGTCCCAGAACCACAATCTCTCCGTTCAGGGAACCGTTGGGAAGACAAGCTATTACGTTTCGTTCGGGTACGATCGCGAGCAAGGCCTGATGGAATTCAATCCCGACAAACTGGATAAATACAATGCCACTGTGAACATCTCGTCTTGGGCGACTGACTGGCTGCAGATAGGGGCAAGGGTCAATTATATGTATAAGAATTACAAAGACCCGACCGATGCCCTCCGCCAGGGGACTTATCAGTACATGTGGAGATGGGGCAGCTTTTTCGGGCCCTGGGGCACGATCAATGGCATGGACGCCAGGAATGCCATCGCATACCGCAAGCAGGCTGGGGACAATTCTTCCAAGACGGATAATCTGAGGCTTGGCGGCTTCGTCAAGATGAACATAGTGAAAGGATTGACGCTTAATGCGGATTATACTTATCTTACGACCAACTGGCGGTATGACCAGGTGAATCTTCCGGTGACCCTCATGAACACTTGGTCTGTCACGCCTAGCGAGGCGACCCTGAGCACCACCACCTACATTTCGGACCGTAGAAGCTGGACACGCGGATGGAACACGAACATTTACGGCAACTATGAGATCACTGTGGCGAAGGATCATAATTTCAATCTGATGCTCGGTTTCAATGCCGACAAATCAGATTACGAATACCTGAGGAATGATTACTATGGCATTCTGGACAAGAATCTCGTCGACATAGCGTTGACAAATGATGCAGATGGCAAGAATACCTATTCCCATGAGCACAGGGCAGTAGGTTCCGCCGGCTTTTTCGGCAGGTTGAACTACAATTACAAGAACCGTATCTTGGTTGAACTGAACGGCCGTTACGACGGGTCTTCCAAGTTTCCGAGCAATGACCGCTGGGCATTCTTCCCTTCGGCATCTGCGGGATGGAGAATTTCTGAAGAGCCGTTCTTCGAGCAGCTGAAGTCCGTCATTAACAATGCCAAGATCCGTGCTTCGTACGGAGAAATCGGCAACCAGGAGGTCGGCAGCGACATGTACATTCAGACCATAGCCAGGAGCGGAAGCTCCGTCTACTGGCTAGGGGATGGCAATGCGAAGTTCGATGCCTTCAAGATGCCGAAGATGGTCGCATCCAGCCTGACGTGGGAGACGCTGAAGACTACGAACGTCGGCATTGACGCTGGCTTTCTGAACGGGGAACTGAATGCCACGTTCGACTGGTTCCAGAGGGTGACTGACGACATGCTTGCCCCGGGGCAGACCATGCCTGCCGTTCTGGGAACCGATGCTGCTTATGAAAATGCCGGCACGCTGCGTTCGCGCGGCTGGGAGGTGACGATCGACTGGCATCACGACTTCAAGGGAATCAATGTGTACGCCATAGGCAACATTTCGGATTACAAGACCAAGATCACGAAATGGAACAACACTTCCAGGCTTCTGAACAGCAACTATTCCGGCAAGACGTACGGAGACATCTGGGGTTTCGAAACCGACAGGTACTTCGAGGCTTCTGATTTCAACGCCGATGGCACCTATGCTTCAGGCGTGGCTAATCAAGACAACCTTGAGAGCGGAGCTTTCAACTACGGGCCTGGCGACATCAAGTTCAAGGATCTGGACCATGACGGAGTCATCGACGGCGGGAAGGGCACGGCAGACGACCACGGCGACCTTAAAGTCATCGGAAACACACAGCCTCGTTATCAGTACAGCCTTCGTTTAGGGGGCGACTGGAAGGGGATCGACCTCGACCTTTATTTCCAGGGCGTAGGAAAGAGGAATGCTTGGACGCAGTCGGCTTTCGTGATGCCATTGATGAGAGGAGCGGATGCCATATATTCGAACCAGACTTCTTACATCACCAATGAAGACGCTCAGCAAGGAATCATCGACCAGGGCGCTACATTCCCTCGTCTGTGGGCAGGCGGCGCTGGAAAGGGCACGGTCTCTGTCCTGGAAAACGGACGATACAATTTCTATCCTCAATCCAAGTACCTTGTCAACCTGGCATACCTCAGGCTCAAGACGGTAACCCTTGGTTACACTATTCCTTCCGTCCTGACCGAGAAGGTCAAGATTGAAAGGGTAAGGGTATACGGTAGCATCAACAATGCTCTCGACATCATACAGCACACGAAGAAATTCGGGCTCGATCCGGAAATCAACACGGGGGAAGGCAGCGCGGCGAATGGAGTGTGGGGGCGCACGGATCCTATGATGAGAACATATTCCTTTGGCATCCAAATCACCTTCTAATTTTGAATGAATATGAAAAAGCATACAATATATTCAATGGCAATTGCCGCACTGGCTCTCGCAGGCTGTGACAATCTTCTCGACCAGAGTCCGAAGGATCAATTCTCGAATGACAATTTCTGGACGAGCGAAGACAACGTGGAAATATTTGCCAATTCATTCTACGATGAGTTTACCGGGTATGGCAGCAGCGGCTCAGGGGTCTTCTATTTCCCGACCTTGAACGACAACCAGGCTAGCAATGGCTTCACGGAATGGACATACAAGACTATTCCTTCGAGCATAAGCCTGTGGAGCGACAGCTATAAATATTTACGCAGGGCAAATCTCATGATTGAAAAGATTCCTGGCATCTCCGGCATGGGCGAAGCCGCCAAGAACAACTGGCTGGGATTCGCAAGGCTGTTCAGGGCTTACGAACATTATCAGCTGGTGCGCGCTTTCGGAGACATAGTTTATGTGGATAAAGTGTTGGATGTGAGCGCATCGGATAAAGATTTATATCTCTACGGAGAGAGGAAAGACCGCGACGAGGTCATGGATAAGGTACTGGAAGACCTTAACTTCGCAGTTGCGAACATAACCGGGAACTCATCCTCCAGGGTATTGGTCAACGCCGCGGTGGCTCAGGCCATAAAGGCAGAGATCTGCCTCTATGAGGGCACGTTCTGCAAATATCGCTCTTCATCGGATGGCCAGAAGGCTCCAGATCCGTCTCGCGCAGAAAAATATCTGAACGAGGCGAAGACCGCCTGCCTGGCGATAATGGGCAATCCGATGTATTCCTTGAATTCATCCTACATCGCCAATTACAATTCCCTTGATTTGGCAGGCAACGAGGAGATGATCCTTTATAAGAAATATGTCTACGGGGTCATGGCGCATTCGACGATCGATTACACCTGCTCTTCGACCATGCAAAGCGGAATGACCAAGGCTGCTTTTGATTCCTTCCTGTTCCTGGACGGCAAGCCGCTTGCCTCGACTTCATGCGATAAGTCAGATCATCCGGTGAAAGATGCCGATGGACAGTGGAGCATCGCCGCCATGCTAGGGGTCAGGGATCCTCGCCTGTCGGCATGCGTCGATCCTGTATTGATGTACAAAGGGCACGGATACGTCCGTTTCGGCATGGGCAGCATGGAGACTACGTCTTCGACTGGTTACGGCGTGCTGAAGTTCGATAATTCCACACTCGAATTGTCTCATAGGAATAACACGGGGTCTAACGAGACGGACGGCCCGATCTTCTGGCTGGCGGAGGTTTACCTTGATTACGCGGAGGCTTGCGCTGAGCTGGGTTCCATAACCCAGTCCGACCTGGATAATTCGGTAAACAAGCTTCGCACCAGAGCCGGGATGCCTGCCATGACGGTAAATCCAGATTCTGATCCTGCCAACAACATGGGCGTCAGCAACATTATCTGGGAAATCCGGCGTGAACGCAGGGTAGAACTGATGTACGACAACAATGACCGTTATTGGAGCCTCATCCGCTGGCACCAGCTCGATAAGCTGGATGTAGACAAATATCCTGAGCAGATGAGAGGAGCGTATGTGAAAGACGATGCCCTAGCTGGAACGGCTCAAGGCCCTGCGATTGATTCGGATGGCTACATAAATGCTCGCCCGGCGGGAAAGGAAAGATCATACGATGCGAAATATTATCTATATCCTATCCCTTCAGGCCAAATTGACCTTTACGAGGCTGAAGGAAAGACTCTGAGCCAGAACTTCGGCTGGAAATAATCTTCCGGCAGATGGATTATGAATATGGGGCTGGCAAAATCGCCGGCCTCATTTTTTTAGCCGGCCTCTTAGGCGTGAATCCTCTGTCGTGCGCAGTGCTACCTCACTTGCGTAGTCTCGATGGAGGCGCCTGCCTCTCCGGCTTTCTTCATCGCATTCAGTATGCTGTCGGCAAGAGCCTTGTCGTCCAAAGGCCCGATCTTGAACACCACCGAGCCACCCTCCACGCTCTTTATCAAGTCTGTAGGGGTCAGGGCTTTGATTTCATTGAGTAAATCGCCTGGCAGTGAAGAACCGTTCGCCGGGTAGACTTTCACTAAATATACTGTCTTGATGTCTGCTTCCATCTTCCTGGCGTTAGACACGCTGATGGGCTGGCCATCGCTGTAGGCCGTGATGATTGCCGAACGGAAGCCCTGGCGTTTCACTTTATTCAGGTTCGAAAGCACGTCTTTGTAGGATCTGAACAAGCCGGCTGAATAAACGTACCTGTTTCCGGACTGACGCTCGAATACAGGACTGAGACCTTTGATGTCGGCAGTGGTAGCTTTCCTCGACTGGGCGAAAATCTGTATCTGGTACACAAGCCCTTCTGGCAGAGTGTTATTCTCTGCGAATTTCCCTTCCTGAAGTATCTTGAATGAATAGTCGAACGAAGGTTTCGGCTTAAGGATATTCAGATGCGGAGCCGGTCCGTAGCTGTTTTTTGAAAATGTGTATGCAGAAGAAGAACCCACGATTTCCCTATCTGCGGCAGCTTGAAGCTTATTCGCATCTAACACTATCCCCTTTGACAGAAAATCCATCTCTACTTCCTGAAGAGCCTTGGATGCCTTTGAGAGCGAGTCGTTGAGGGCAGGCAGCTGTGCCTCTCTTTCAGAAATAGTCTCCGTCAGCTTCGCCGCGTCATCTCCTTTCGCCGAAGACAGCTTGGAACGCATCTCGTCGAGATTTTTATTGAATGCGGCGATTGAATCCCGGATTTCTCGCACGGCTCTGACTCTGGCGACATATTCCTTAGTCTCAGTATTATCAGTGCCTGCGTCCCTCACTGCAGACCTATTGTCGAACTTCGATTTATCGTCAGCAGGCGTAAGGCTGCAAAGCTTTCGCAGCTTGCCCAGGTCTGTGATTGATTTGCGAACAGGCATCCCGTCATATTCCAATACATAGATGCAGACGCTGTCCTTGGAACACTCTCTGTTAGAAGCGAATATGGAATATTCGCCATCCTCTGTGTTTATGAACAGGAAGTCGTCGTAAGGAGAGGAATAAGGAAAACCCATATTCACAGGCACATCCCAATCGGCATTTTCCTCGTTCCAGCTGGAAACGTAGAGGTCGTAGCCTCCCATGCCATAAAGACCCTTCGAAGCAAAGAAAATTGATTTGCCGTCAGGGGAGAGCATCGGGAATATTTCATCAGATGAACTGGTGAGCTGCTCATTGATAAGAGCTGGCACAGACCATGCGGTGTCCTTGAAATTCGTTATATAGATATTCCGTATCCCATCCTCGTCGGTTGACGAATATAGCAGAGTCTGCGCCCCGTCCGGTACGTATGTCGCAGTCTCGATGTCTTTCGTCGGGATTGAGTCGAGCTGATTAGGCACCTTCCTCCAGCTATGGTCTTGAAGCGGATAGAACAGGAAAAAGTCTTTCAGCGAGAACACCTGTTTTGCGACGACTTTCGGCGTGCTGCAGAAATTCATCATGCTGAGCCCGTTCTGGGCAAGAATCAGATGCTCCGTAGCCTCTGTGCGAGAGCTGGAGTCCAGCGCTGCTATCACCCTCTGGCATATTTCTTCGGCCTTTGGAAAGTCATATGCGAGCCTGGCGGAATCGGCTTCTTCCAGCATCTGCTTTGTCATATCTTGCGCATAAGAAGGCCGCAAAGCCAGGCAGAGGATGGAAATCATGAATATATTGACGAATATTGAGTTCCTCATCTTTCTAATCATAAGATGCGTACAAAAATAAGAAATACTTAGCAGATAATTTATTTCTACGAAAAAAATGCTAAATTTGTACCCCTATTTTTATGCACTTTTGAATATTTAATATTTAAAAAATAGTTAGTTATGCAAAGTAAAGGTTGGATCAGGTTCGTCGCTATCCTGCTCGCTCTGGCTTCCATTTGGCAGCTATCGTTCACGGCAGTGACCGCCATCCAGGAGAAGAAGGCAGCGAAATTTGCTGAGCAGCAGGCGATTGCCATTCAAAGCACGCCTGAATTCGCTGCTATCCCTGAAGTAGATCGGGCATATTACCTCGACTCCATCAGGAAAGTTCAGAACAGTGTTTACATTGATTCTGTCACCAACAAGAAAGTCTATCTTTGGAATACCTATAAGGATTGCAAGGAGAAGGAAATCAACCTCGGACTTGACTTGAAGGGCGGCATGAACGTCATGCTGCAGGTGCAGCTTGAAGACCTCGTAGAGGCTCTCGCAGGCAATAATGCCACTCCAGAGTTCCAGCAGGCCATCAACCTGGCAAAGCAGCGCAGCGTGAATTCACGTGACGATTTCATTACCCTTTTCGCAGACGCATGGAAAGAGGTTGGCAAAGGCCAGAGGCTCGCTCAGGTTTTCGGAACCTACGAGATGAAGGATAAGATCAAGCCGGAATCCACCGATGCAGAGGTGATAGGCATCATCCGTGGCGAGGCAGAAAGCGCCATAGGCAACTCCTTCAACGTGTTGAGGAACCGTATCGACCGCTTCGGAGTCACTCAGCCTTCGATTCAGAAGCTTGGAAACAGTGGCCGTATCCTGGTCGAACTGCCAGGCGTGAAAGAGCCTGAGCGCGTGAGGAAACTGCTCCAGGGAACGGCTTCTCTTGAGTTCTGGGAGACATTCACTTTCGACGAGATTGCTCCTTTCCTTCAGGAGGCCAACCATAAGCTTTCAGAGATTCTTTCTAGCACTCCTGATTCCGTTCTTGTCGCAGAAGGCGTCGCTCCAGTAGACACCGCTGCATCTGCGCCTGCTTCGGCAGCAGATTCTCTGATCAATCAAGAACTTGCTCAAAATAAAGATCAATCAGCCGAGATCGAGGCTTACAAGAAACAGAACCCTCTGTTTGCCGTGCTTTCTCCTTCGAATTTCAAAGGAAACGCCTGCATAGGCTTTGCTAGCGCGGTTGATACTGCTCTTGTGAACAGGTATCTCGCAATGCCTCAGGTCGTCTCGATTTTCCCTGCGGAATTTAAGCCGATGTGGTCTGTCCATCCATCTGAATATGTCCAAGGCAATAATATTTACGAACTGGTAGCCATCAAGTCTACATCTCGTGACGGTAAGGCTAAACTTGACGGAGGCTCCATTACGGATGCCCGCGTCGTTTACGAGAACGGGTCAAATGGCGAGCCTTCAGTTTCCATGAGCATGAATGCCGAGGGTGCCAACATTTGGGCCAGGATGACTGGCGATAACGTAGGCAAGCAGATAGCTATCGTTCTCGATGGCATGGTATATTCCTATCCTAACGTGCAGAACGCCATCACTGGTGGTAATTCTTCCATCACCGGCCACTTCTCTCAGGAGGAAGCTACCGACCTTGTGAACGTTCTGAAATCCGGTAAGCTTCCTGCGCCTGCGAAGATTATTCAGGAGCAGGTCGTCGGACCTTCTCTCGGCGCCAAGTCCATCAACGCAGGCATGATTTCGTTCATCATAGCATTCCTGCTGGTGCTAGTTTACATGATATTCTTCTATCGGGGCGCTGGCTTAGCGGCTGATGCTGCGCTTCTGTGCAACGTGCTGCTGCTGTTCGGAGTTCTGGTATCGTTCGGAGCCGTTCTGACGCTGCCTGGCATCGCAGGTTTGGTGCTGACTCTGGGTATGGCCGTGGATGCCAACGTGATCATCTATGAGCGCATCAAGGAGGAGCTTGCCGCTGGCAAGGGCTTGGGCAAGGCTGTTGCCGATGGTTACAAGAACGCATATTCAGCCATCATCGATGGTCAGGTTACCACTCTTCTGACTGGCATCGTGCTGTTCATCTTCGGTTCTGGTCCTGTGCAGGGTTTCGCTACCACTCTGATTATCGGTATCATCACCTCTGTGCTGACATCAATCTTCATCACGAGGCTCATCTTCGATGACGGCATCCAGAAGGGCAAGAATATCTCATTCGATAACAAGCTCACGAGGAACTTCCTTAAGAATACTCACGTAGACTTCATCAAGGCTCGTAAATATTCTTACGCGATTTCCGGAATCCTCATCTTGATCGCTATCCTGTCGATTAGTATCAAGGGCTTCACCTATGGCGTTGATTTCACAGGCGGTCGTACTTACGTCGTTCGTTTCGACCAGCCTGTCACTGCAGAGCAGATTCGCGAGGCCGTGACTGCGGAGTTCGATGGCGCCGTTGAGGTTAAGCAGTTCGGTGGCGGCAGCCAGATGAAGATCACCACCCAGTACAAGAATGATCAGGAATCTACCGAAGTTGACGCAGAGGTTGAGAAAATGCTCTACGATGCAGTGAAGCCGTTCTTCGCAGATCAGTCTATGACTCTTGACGAATTTTCTTCGACTCTCGAGAATCCTAACGGTATCATATCTTCAGATAAGGTTGGTCCTACCATCGCCAATGACATAAAGAGAGATGCCGTGATAGCCGTCATACTTGCGCTGTTCGTGATCTTTGCTTACATTGCATTCCGGTTCAGAGGCTGGACTTGGGGTCTGGGTGGCGTTGTTTCGCTAGCGCATACGGCAATCATCGTCATCGGCTTCTTCTCTCTGTTTTCAGGAATCTTGCCGTTCAACTTGGACGTTGACCAGACGTTCATCGCGGCCATCCTGACCATCATCGGATACGCCATCAACGATAACGTGGTTATCTTCGACCGTATTCGTGAATACAAGTCCCTGCATCCTAACGTGGATTTGAAGACTAACACGAATCTGGCGTTGAATGCTACCCTTACCCGTACTGTCAACACCTCGGTTTCCACTCTCGTGACGATGGTCGCGATTGCAATCTGGGGTGGTGAATCCATCAGAGGTCTTGCTGTTGCGCTCATCCTTGGTATCTGCATCGGTACCTACGCATCCATATTCATTGGTACTCCAGTGATGTACGATGCCACATTGAAGCGTGCAGAGAAAGCTAACGCCGTGGTGCCTAAGGGGAAGAAATAATTACCTAAGCATTCAATAATTATCATGATAAGATCCCGGGAGGCGTAAATCGTCTCCCGGTTTTTTTATTTCAAAGTCCGTATTATTTGCTATATTTGCAGAACGTCAAGCCTTGGTGGTGGAATGGTAGACACGAGGGACTTAAAATCCCTTGGCCAGCAATGGCTGTGCGGGTTCGATTCCCGCCCGGGGCACGAGAATACGCTTTCTAGATATCTAGAAAGCGTATTTTTTGTAACTTGGCAAACATTTGGCAAACATCGATTACTTGGCCCCCTGCTTTCTATGCCACTGAACTGCAGCACTGAGGTATGGATGATCCTTGATTCTGCCTGCTGTTGTTGAGCCTCCAATTTGAAGAGTTTTCAAATCTTCAATTATATCTGATGATAGAAATACCGAGATCGGAGCAATGAACCAACTCCTAAGGAAACCTTCTGGAGCTATAGCATAATAAACGTCTCGATTCCATAGGTATGATTCTCCCGATGGTCTAATAAGTGAAAATGCCCACAACTCGGCACAATCATTATTCTCAATATACGCTGCAAACTCCTCTTCCCAACAAACCTCATTCAACCTTTCAAGGACCGGAATTGCCTGCAGTGATTCAAAACTAAATGGGCATGGCGTTAATTGCTCCCTAACAAACCTTTTTATCAGTTGCGTCCTCCACTCAAAAATAAGCTTGGGGGCAAAAATAGGATCAAATGACTCGTTGTAATATAAACTCTTTAGGATTAAGCCAATATGAGAATAACGATTGTCCGTGTTGAAGAAAGAGGTATGTGCATCAATTTCTTCCTCAGTAGCAATATGCTTTTGAGAAGGTGAATTCATATACAATTTCATTATAGCACCCTCTATCCCGGACCTTGAGTAAATATCCGCTATGCTCATATATGGATTCTCTTGCGCACACTGCCTATGATAAGCATCTAATAATAGAATAGGGACAGTCGCAAATTGTTGAAAACTTTATAAAAAATTGATTGATAAATTGTTAGAAATTTTGTATCTTTGATATGAGGAATAAAAATTCCTCCGAACACCATAGGAAAGTGAAAATCGGAGGAATCGAACA
>ONBM01000040.1 GCA_900316045.1 uncultured Bacteroidales bacterium
TTCCTCTCACATAATTCCCGGCTTTTCCTCCCGTCATGCTTCATGCAATCGCCTCCGAATGCCGCTCAGTCCGAACTTCCAGTGGGATGCCCAGTCGCGGTCACGCGACCGGCGGAGGCCGGGCATTCGCGAGGCATCAAGCCAAGCGAATGCCACAAGGCCGGGAGCCGCAGGGGATGGCAGGGGGCAGTGTCCCCTCACTAGTCGCGGTCACGCGACCGGCGGAGGCCGGGCATTCGCGAGGCATCAAGCCAAGCGAATGCCACAAGGCCGGGAGCCGCGGGGGATAGTAGGGGGCAGCGCCCCCTAAAAAAATAGTAGGGGGCAGCGCCCCCTAAAATCAGTACCCCCGCACGGATTCGAACCGTGATCGTCGGAACCGGAATCCGAAATTCTATCCATTAGACTACAGGGGCTTAGATCGTTCATCTTGAACACGTTCCTAAATCTTCTCAGACAAGGACGTTTCCAGAGCCATAATGCTCTTTGCGTTATCCAGTACAAAGGTAACTAAAATATTTTCGTTTATTCCAATAAATAATTGTAATTTTGTTTGATTATCCATAAAAGGATTTCAATCAGAAATTTATGAAAAAAGCGTACGTTTTTCCTGGACAAGGCTCACAGTTTCCCGGAATGGCAAAAGATGTCTACGACAAAAGTGTCCATGGCAGGGAGCTTCTAGAAAGGGCCAATGAAATCTTAGGTTTCAGAATCACCGACATAATGTTCGACGGCACAGCCGAGGATCTGAAAGCAACCAGAGTCACGCAGCCAGCCATTTTCCTGCACTCCGTCGTTCTGGCGAAGTGTTTCGATGGCTTCCAGCCAGACATGGTGGCAGGGCATTCTCTTGGCGAGTTCTCAGCATTGGCGGCAGCTGATGCAATCCGTTTCGAGGATGCCCTGCGGCTTGTTTACATAAGAGCCACCGAGATGCAGAAATGTTGCGAGAAAGCGCCTGGGACAATGGCTGCTATAATCTCATTGTCTAATGAACAAGTAGAGGATATCTGCAAGTCCTGCTCTGGAATAGTCATTCCTGCGAATTACAACTGCGACGGACAAGTGGTGATTTCCGGAGAGGAAACCGCTGTGGAGGAAGCTTGCGAGAAGGCCAAGGCAGCAGGAGCCAAGAGAGCCCTGCCGCTAGCTGTGAGCGGAGCGTTTCACTCCCCTCTCATGGAGCCGGCCAGAGTAGAGCTCGGCAAGGCTATAGAAGCCACGGAAATCGTGGCGCCAAAGTGCCCAATCTATCAGAACGTGACTGCAGAGCCTACTACAGACCCTGCTACAATAAAGAAGAATCTTCTTGCTCAGCTCACTTCTCCGGTGAAATGGACACAGAGCGTAAAAGCCATGCTGAACGATGGCGCAAGCTATTTCATGGAAATTGGGCCAGGCACTGTGCTTCAGGGGCTGGTCAAGAGGATTGGCAAGGACATTGAAGGATTAACTGTGGAAGGCCTTTCCGCTCTGGAATAGAATATCTTCATAAATGAATATTCCATATTCAGAGAATGCCATAAATGGCAGGGAAAATTCAATGCAAGATATTAATAGTCAACTTTCTAAAACATAATAACGTTAACGATATGGCTAAAGAAAAGAAATTCATCACTTGTGATGGTAACACTGCGGTCGCAAACGTCGCATATCTATTCAGCGAGAATGCCTGCATTTACCCAATCACGCCGTCATCACCCATGGCCGAGGACATCGACGAATGGGCTGCACATGGGAAAAAGAATCTTTGGGGCGAGACTGTGTCCGTAACTGAGATGGAAAGCGAGGCAGGCGCAGCGGGAGCCGTTCACGGCTCTCTCCAGGCTGGCGTCCTGACCACTACCTACACAGCATCTCAGGGTCTCCTCCTCATGATTCCTAACATGTACAAAATCGCAGGCGAAATGCTTCCTGCGGTATTCCATGTTTCAGCTCGTTCGCTTGCATCCCACGCCCTTTCGATCTTCGGAGACCACCAGGACGTGATGGCTTGCCGTCAGACAGGTTTCGCCCTGCTCGCTTCCGGCTCTGTCCAGGAAGCTCAAGATCTTGCTGCAGTGGCTCACCTCTCTGCAATCAAATCCAGCATCCCATTCCTGCATTTCTTCGACGGATTCCGCACATCTCACGAAATCCAGAAGATAGAGGCTCTTGACGAAGAAGCCCTGAAAGGCATGGTCAGCGAAAAATCCCTGAAGGCTTTCCGCGAGAAGGCATTGAATCCTGATGCCCCTGTCACTCGTGGCACCGCACAGAATGGTGACGTTTACTTCCAGGTCGCAGAATCCAGGAACGCCGCATATGAGGAAGTTCCGAACGTGGTCGCTCGCTACATGGGCGAGATCAGCGAACTCACTGGCCGCGAGTATCGTCCGTTCCAGTACTACGGAGCGAAAGATGCCGAGAACATAGTCGTAGCAATGGGTTCTGTCACGGAAACAATCAAAGAAACCATAGATTATCTTGCTAAGAAGGGGCGCAAATATGGACTTATCACAGTTCACCTTTACAGGCCGTTCTCGATGGCATATTTCATGAAAGTCCTTCCAAAGACCGTCAAGAGGATTGCAGTTCTAGACAGGACGAAGGAGCCGGGTTCTCTCGGAGAGCCTCTCTACCTCGATGTGAAGGCACTTTTCCAAGGCCAGGAGAATTCTCCTCTGGTGATTGGCGGAAGGTATGGTCTTTCTTCAAAGGACACGACTCCGGCCCAGATCGTGGCAGTGTTCGACAATCTAGACCGCAAAGAGCCTAAGGCTGATTTCACGATCGGCATCGTGGACGATGTTACGTTCAAGTCTCTGCCAATCAAGAGCGAAGTATCTATCGTTAAGCCAGGCACCGCTGAGTGCAAATTTTACGGCCTTGGCTCCGATGGCACCGTAGGAGCAAACAAGAACACCATCAAGATCATCGGAAACCATACCGACAAATACTGCCAGGCATATTTCGATTACGATTCCAAGAAGTCTGGTGGCTACACTTGCTCCCACCTCCGTTTCGGGGATCAGCCTATCAAGGCACCTTACCTGGTTAGCACGCCTGACTTCGTCGCCTGCCACGTTCCATCTTATCTGGCGAAATATGATGTGCTTAAAGGCATCAAAGAGAATGGAACCCTGCTTCTCAACAGCCTCTGGGATGAGGAAGAAACCCTTAAGAGAATTCCGGACAATGTAAAGGCTACCATAGGCAAGAAGCATGTGAAACTCTACATCATCAACGCCACCAAGATAGCTCAGGAGATAGGCCTTGGCAACAGGACCAACACCATCCTCCAGTCCGCATTCTTCAAAATCACGAATATAATCCCTTACGAGGATGCCGTAAAATACATGAAGGATGCAATCGTCAAGAGCTACGGCAAGAAGGGCGAGAATGTCGTGAATATGAACTACGCCGCTGTCGATAGAGGCGGTGAATATGTCGAAGTGAATGTCCCTGCTGATTGGGCAAAGATCACCGTCAAGTTCGAGAATCCGAACAAGGATCGCCTGGCTCCTGCCTTCGTCAAAGATATCGCCGATGTCGTGAACGCACAGAATGGCGACTCTCTGCCAGTAAGCGCATTCATCGACTACAAAGACGGCACCATGCCGGCCGGCACTTCAGCATTCGAGAAACGAGGCGTTGCCGTTATGGTTCCTACATGGAATCCGGACAACTGCATTCAGTGCAACACTTGCTCCTTCGTCTGCCCGCACGCAGCCATCCGCCCGTTCCTGCTCGACGCAGAAGACGTAGCTGCCGCCCCAGCCGGACTAAAGAAAGCTCAAGGCAAGGCAGTGCTGAAAGACTATCAATTCGCTATTTCAATTTCAGTTGACGATTGCACGGGATGCGGCAACTGCGCCGATGTCTGCCCTGCAAAGGAGAAAGCCCTCACGATGGTTTCCGCCCTCGGCCAGCAGGATGAGCAGAAAAACTTCGACTGGCTCAACGCTAAGGTAGGTTACAAGGATACAGTCGTGAACAAGATGGCCAACGTGAAGAACTCCCAGTTCGCACAGCCTTTGTTCGAATTCAGCGGTGCTTGCGCTGGCTGCGGCGAGACTCCTTACATCAAGGCAATTACCCAGCTGTTCGGCGACAGAATGGTTGTGGCTAATGCGACAGGATGCTCTTCAATATACGGAGCATCTTTCCCAGCTTCGCCATATTGCCAGAACGCTCAGGGACACGGCCCTGCTTGGCAGAACTCTCTGTTCGAGGACAATGCGGAGTTTGGCCTCGGACTCAAGATTGGCTCAGATCGCGCTCGTGAAACTGTAGCTGCCCTCATGAAAAAGGCGATCGACTGCGACAAATGCTCTGACGAGCTGAAGGAGCTGTTCAGGCAGTGGCTGGACAACCAGGACAATGGTCCTGTGACCAGAGAGCTAGCCGACAAAATCGTTCCTCTGCTGAAAGACAGCAAGTGCGAATCCTGCAATAAGCTTCTCGACTACAAACACTTCCTTCCAGCAAGGAGCCAGTGGATATTCGGTGGTGATGGCTGGGCATACGATATTGGCTACGGCGGACTCGACCACGTGCTGGCATCTGGGAAAAACGTGAATGTGCTTGTGCTCGACACAGAGGTATATTCAAATACCGGTGGTCAGAGTTCCAAGTCAACTCCTGCCGGCGCCATCGCCAAATTCGCTGCTTCCGGAAAGAAAATCCGCAAGAAAGATCTTGGAATGATGGCTATGAGTTATGGCTACGTTTACGTGGCTCAGGTTGCCATGGGAGCCAGCCCTGCACAGTATCTCAACGCCATCAAGGAAGCTGAAGCTTATGACGGGCCTTCACTCATCATCGCTTACTCTCCATGCATCAACCACGGTCTGAAAGCTGGCATGGGTCTGAGCCAGAAAGAGGAGAAGCTTGCCGTTGAGTGCGGCTACTGGCACCTTTACAGGTACAATCCTGCCCTGGAAGGAACAGACAAGAATCCGTTCACTCTCGATTCCAAGGAGCCTGACTGGACCAAGTTCCAGGACTTCCTGAAGGGAGAGGTGAGATTCTCTTCCCTCTTCAAGCTGTTCCCTGACAAAGCTCAGGAACTCCTCAGCCTGACCGAGGAATTCGCTAAAGTGCGCTACGGCTCATATGTCCGTCTCGCCGGTAAATAAAGAAGGAATATAATTTTTTTGAAAAGCGGAGTGGCATCCAATGCCATTCCGCTTTTTCTTTAATTGTTTTACTCAAGTTTCGCTAATGCGAAACACCTCTTAAGGAGGGCCTTCGACCCGACAAAGTTCCTCCCCCGAGGGGAGGGATTTAGGGAGGGGGTAACGTAGATACAAAAAGAAAGTGCGTTGGCAAAGGTTTGCAAGTCTTTTCAATGAACTTTAAATCAAATATTTAAGACTTGCGAAACTTGAGTTGTTTCATGCTGACCGATGAATGAATGCAATTGGAAACACGTAGCTGGCAGAAAGAAAAATTATTTCAATGAAAAAAAGCTATATTTGTATTTCGGCAGTTTGCCCTATCTGCCATGGTTTTACTGTGTTATGATTATAAAAATGAGTTTCAATATATTCGTAAAGCATTTTGGCGTTGCTGCCATCGCATTAGTGGCTATGTCTTTCTTGGCAGGCTGCAATAAAGATGACAAGCACAAGGAGGATGAGGACAGCACTTTCGGCCATGTGCTGTTGTTTTATGAATGCGGCAATAATTCTCTCCAGAGTTACATCTATTCTGACATGTACAAGGAACTTCCGCAAGGTTACCTGCCGACGAAAGGGAACAAGCATAATGTAGTTCTGGCTTTCAACAAGATTGCGAATTCCAGTCCGAATGCCATGGCATACCTGGTCAGGTACTACTCTTCCGGAAAAAAAGCTGTCCTTGACACCATCAAGACATACGGGGCTGGAACCGTGGTTACGACCCCTGAAGTCATGAGATCATTGCTGAACTACGTCAAATCGGAATTTCCGGCCAATAGTTATGGGCTCGTGTTCTCATCCCATGGTTCTGGCTGGCTCCCGGAAGGTTATTACCACAATCCATCGAACTATGAGGCAGAACATGCGTCGAAGAGAAATGCGACAATGGCAGCGGACAGAAGGAAGAGGCTTCCGGTTCCGGAAGGGAACATTGAAGACGAACCTTCGTATATGCTGGTAAGGAGCCTCGGGCAGGACATGACTTCTTCCGGTGCCAGCGAGATGACTGTCGCTCGATTCGCATCCGGCATTCCGTTCCATCTGGACTACATACTTTTCGATATGTGCTTTACTGCCGGCGTCGAGGTGTGCTACGGGCTGAAAGACAAAGCCGATTACATCGGGTGCTCCCCCGCCGAAGTACTTGGCGATGGCATGTTTGACTATACGAAAATCACAAGCTACCTTGTTCAGAATGCAAATTACGATTTAACGGCGCTGTATAAGGATTCTTTCGAAAGATACAATTCTCAGAGCGGAGAATATCAGTCATCAACGGTAACTCTAGTCAAGACTTCCGGACTTGAAAATCTGGCTTCTGTCTGCAAAAACCTCTTCGAGAAATATCGCCTGGCTATAGATGAGGCACCTGTCGATAATATACAGAGATATTACCGCCTTGGACGCCATTATTTCTACGATCTCTATGACGCTTTCGCAAAATGCGGAGCCAGTCCGGAAGACCTCGAAACCCTTGAAAGCGCAATCAATGGAGCCACAGCTTACAAGAATGCTACCCCTAAATTCATGCCTGGGAACGGTGGCTTTACCATAAATACATATTCAGGATTCTCCATTTATCTCTCTGCTGCCGGCACGCCCCTTTTGGACAGCCTGTATAAGGAAGAGGCATGGAACAAGGCCGTGGAGATGGTGAAATAAGTATTTGACATATTCACAATATTTTATATCTTTGCAAACCCAAATTACAAAGCAACAAGTGCTTTTGGTGCAATGGGGTTCCTGCATGTCAGGAACTGAGTAACACATTTTAAAACAAACGCAATGAAACATTTTGAACTCAGCGGAACAATCCGCGAAGTGGGCAACAAGGCCGTGATCAAGGCCTTCCGCAAGCAAGGACTCGTACCTTGCAACCTCTATGGGCTCGGACTCAAGAACGTATTATTCACAGTAAGCGACAGGGATCTTCAAGGTCTGCTCTGCACTCCAGAGTCTTTCATCGTAGATCTGAATCTTTCAGATGGCAAGAAATATCTCGCTATCGTTCACGAACTTCAGTTCCACCCGGTAAAGGACAACTGCCTGCACGTGGACTTTCTTGCAGTTGACGACAAGAAGCCTATCACCATAAACGTTCCACTTGTCTTCCAAGGCCATCCGGTAGGCGTCCAGAAAGGTGGTAAGTTCTTCAAGCTGGCTCGCGAACTTCGCATCAGCGCTCAACTGGAAGATCTTCCTGATAATCTTGTCATCGACATCAATAAGCTGGATATAGAGAAGAAGCTGACTGCTGGCGATCTTTCTTATGATAAGGTAACCATCCTGACTTCTAAGAACACGATTCTCTGCCAGGTTAAATCTTCTCGCCAAATGGCTGCTGATGCCGCAAGGGCTGAAGCTGCTGAAGAGGCTGCAGAAGGGGCCAATGCTCCTGCTGCCGAAGCTGCTGAAAGCGCTGCTCCTGCTGCTGAAGATAACGCTGACAAGAAAGAATAAAATTGAATATGGAATACCTGGTAGTCGGATTAGGCAACATTGGAGCAGAATACGCTTCTACCAGGCATAACATGGGGTTTATGGCATTGGATGCATTTGCTAAGGCATCCAATGCCGTTTTTTCTACCAAGAGGTATGGCGATATAGCCGAAACTTCCTTCAAGGGAAGGAAAATAACTCTGCTAAAGCCCTCTACTTACATGAACCTCAGCGGCAATGCTGTTCGTTACTGGGTGAATTGCATGGCACTTCCGCTTGAAAACTTAATAGTAGTCTGCGATGACCTGAATCTGCCTTTCGGAACAATCAGGATGAGGAAAAGTGGTTCTGATGGCGGCCATAACGGGTTGAAAAACATTGAGGAATGCCTGGGAACGACTGAATATGCCAGGATTAGGATCGGAATCGGCGCCGACTTCAAACATGGTGAGCAGGTGGACTTCGTGCTAGGAGCTTTATCTGAAGAAGAGCAGTTCCAGATGCCTCAGATCTGCTCCAAAATCACGGAAGGAATCCGGAATTTCACTACTATCGGGCCAGATAGGGCGATGAATTTACTCAACACACATGCAAAAAACGTTTAAATTGTTTGATTATTCTTTTTTTTTCTCTATCTTGCACAATGGTTAAAGGCATATAAGTAGCATTAAACATCTGATACCTAAGAAAATACATTACTTTTATCAATAACCCTTTAATTTTTTATAGAAATGAAAAAGCTTGTAGCAAGAATCAAAGAAGAGCTCGATGCATTCGTAGTTAATGCTGATGCTCAGTTAGAAAAAGGCAACAAAGCAGCTGGTGCTCGCGCACGTAAAGCCGCTCTTGCTCTT
Organism: uncultured Bacteroidales bacterium; assembly: GCA_900316045.1. GTDB lineage: Bacteria > Bacteroidota > Bacteroidia > Bacteroidales > UBA932 > Cryptobacteroides. The sequence continues at coordinate 8,462 of ONBM01000040.1, forward strand.
ATGAAGGACCTCAAGGACTTCAGGAAAGAGTCTGTTGCAGCAGCTAAGAAAGCAGCTCCAAAGAAGAAATAAATTTCTTTATGATTTTACGACGGCACCTTTCACGGTGCCGTTTTTTTTTGTTTTACTCTGTCAGAAGGCTCTCTAAGCAGGAATGGACGTAACCGAATGGGAATACTGAAAAGAGAGCGACCATGCGGGACTTAATCTTGTCGTTGCAGAGGTTGCCAAGCGAGCCTTCGTGTATATGATGCAGGTCAGAGGCAGTTACCGTGGTACCTGCAGAAGCACTGCCAAATTCGAACGTGCCATCCTGGATTGACGCAGCGACTTGGCGGTAGGCATCACGGAAAGGCACACCCCTAGACACAAGATGATTGACTTCTTCCACACTGAAGCAAAGCTTGTAGCGTGGGTCAGACATGATATTCTTATTTATCACCATGCCTTTAATGGCATATTCAACGATGTCCAAGCAATCATCCAATTCTTTAAAAATCGGGAAATATATTTCCTTGAGCAGCTGGAAATCACGGAAATAGCCGCTTGGCAGATTCCCTGTCACGCTTCTTATCTCAACTGGCACGGCGATGATCTTGTTGCAGTGAGCCCTTACTAGCTCAAACACGTCTGGGTTCTTCTTGTGAGGCATGATGCTAGAACCCGTAGTGAGGGCATCCGGGAGCTTTATGAAGCCGAAATTCTGACTTGAATAGAGACAGCAGTCATAGGCCAGCTTTCCAATTGTCTCGGCTACCGATGAATATGCTCCTGCAACGGCGCGTTCCATCCTGCCCCTAGTCATTTGTGAATATACCGAATTCCAGTCCAAGTCTGCGAAGCCCAGAAGCTTCGTGGTCATTGTTCTGTCCAATGGAGCGGAAGACCCGTAACCAGCAGCGGAGCCTAGCGGGTTACGGTCAGCGATGTCCCATGCGGCCTTCAGCATCACCATATCGTCCGTGAGGCTCTCGGCGTAGGCTCCGAACCAGAGTCCGAAAGAGGAAGGCATTGCCACTTGTAGATGAGTGTAACCTGGCATAAGTACGTCTTTGAACCTCTCACTGGCATCCTGAAGAGTCTCGAACAACGATTTCACCTTACAAGCGGTCTTCTCTATCTCAGCACGAGTGAAAAGTTTCAGGTCGACCAGCACCTGATCATTGCGAGAGCGGCCTGTGTGGACTTTTTTGCCCATGTCGCCAAGTTTACGGGTGAGATTCAGCTCTACCTGCGAATGCACGTCCTCAACGTCAGGTTCGATCACGAATCTGCCTTCGACAGCCGCCGAATACATATTCCTAAGTTCCGGCAGGAGCTTTGCCAGATCCTCGCCTGGCAGAAGGCCTACCTTAGCAAGCATCTTTATGTGGGCAATGGTCCCAAGAATATCATATGGCGCAAGCAGTAAATCCAGCTCGCGGTCATTGCCAACAGTGAAAGAGTCGATTCTAGCATCCTCATCGAAGCCTTTATCCCAAAGCTTATCCATATTTTTAAATTTCTAGTCCGTCTAATAATCTATAATATGTCTCCACTGCATCACGGATTTCACTTATATGAATATATTCATTCGCAGTATGAGAGCGAGATGAGTCCCCAGGGCCGATTTTCAAGGTCGGAAACGATGCAAGTGCCTGATTGCTGGTAGTTGGAGAGCCAAATGGCTTCAGGCCTAGTTCGAGGCCGCGTTTTACGACAGGATGTGTCATAGGAATATTCGAGCTTCCGATTCTGGTTGACCTTTCCTTCACATCGCACCGAACCGAGGCTTTTATTAGCTTAAGTAGATCGGGATTTGAATATAATCCGTTTGACCTGACATCCACCACGAAATCGCACCTGTCGGGAATCACATTGTGCTGAGTCCCTGCAGTAATCTGGGTCACTGTCATCTTGACCGACCCGAGATATTCGGAAACCTTTGGAAATACATGAGTCCTGAACCACTCGATTGAAGGAAGAGCCTCGTAGATTGCATTCTTGCCTTCATTTCTTGCCGCATGGCCGCTCACCCCGTGCGCAGTGCAATCCAGAACCATAAGCCCTTTCTCAGCGACTGCCATATTCATGGCCGTCGGCTCACCTATTATGCCGAAGTCGATTTTCCCTGCTCTCTGGAGAAAAACGTCAAAACCGCCCTTCCCGCACACTTCTTCCTCTGCCGTAGCAGAGATGACAAGCCTGTACGGCTGCGGCTTTGATAATAATAATGAATATGTTTCCATGAGAGCTACCAACGAGCCGCCATCGTCATTGCTTCCAAGCCCATAAAGGACATCTCCTTCAAGTGCAGGCTCAAATGGGTCACGGGTGTATCCTGGAGAAGGCTTCACCGTATCGATATGGGCATTCAGCAATATGGTAGGCCGCTCATCTTGAGGGCCGGATTCCACCCAAAGGTTGTTCCCTGCCCTATGAATTTCCGCAAATCCATTCTTCCTCATCCAAGCCTCCAGAAAATCAGCCGCAGCCCCCTCCTCCCTGCTGAAAGAAGGAATCCGGATCAAACCCATGAGTAAACCTACCGTATCCATTCTAGTCTTCCGTCTCGGCGTTTTGAACTATTGCCGTGCCTCCATCAAGGGCGGAAGGGGAAGTAATCACGACTTTCTTCACCCCTGCCGAAATCGCCTCGAAAGCATTCTGCAGTTTCGGAATCATGCCCTCTGTGATAACGCCTTTGCCCACCAGCGGCTCGAACTGCGCCGGAGTAATCGATGACAGCACTGAAGACGTGTCATTCATATCCGAAAGCACGCCTGGCATAGAAGAACAGTAGGTCAGGGTAACATCGAAATCCTTAGACAGGGCCTGGGCCACAGACGAAGCAATAGTGTCTGCATTCGTATTCAGCATCGTTCCCTCCTTATCATGGGTCAGCGGGGCCAGAACTGGCACAGCTCCGGATTCGAGCAATGAAGACAAAGCCTTGACATTCACATACTTCACATCACCCACATAGCCAAAGTTCACGATTTCGGCTGGACGCTTAACGCTCATAATAATATTCATGTCAGTGCCGGTAAGCCCGATCGCATTGACGCCCAGAGCCTGAAGCCTGGCCACTATATTCTTATTGACAAGCCCCCCGTAAACCATTGTCACCACTTTCAGCATCTCGGCACTCGTCACGCGACGGCCGTTTATCATCTGGGACTCTATCCCCAGTTTCTCCGCCACCGCAGTAGCGATCTTGCCACCGCCATGCACCAGAATTTTCAATCCCCTCAAAGCGGCAAACGACATCAGGAGGCCACTCAGCGAGCTTTCTTCCTCGACGATCGTTCCACCTACCTTAATAATATTGAGTTTCTCTTTCATATTCCTATAGACTTTCAAGCATTCTTTTCATCACTACTTGAGCCGAGACCACCCTGTTCGCAGCCTCCGGTATCACAAGGCTTTGCGGAGAATCGATGACCTCGTCAGCCACGATCATGTTCCTACGTACTGGGAGGCAATGCATGAAGAACGCATTGTTCGTGACCGCCATCTGCTTTGCGCCCACCGTCCAGCTACGATCCACGTTCAGTACCTGGCCGTAATGCGACACCGATGACCAGTTCTTCGCATACACGAAATCAGCTCCTTCCAGGGCCTTAATCTGGTCATATTCGACTTTAGCATTCCCTACGAATCGTGGGTCAAGTTCGTAACCTTCCGGCTGAGTAATCACGAAATCTACGTCGGCCGCATTCATCCACTCTGCGAAAGAGTTCGGCACGGCCTGCGGAAGAGCCTTAGGATGCGGCGCCCAAGTCATGACTACTTTGGGACGTTTCGTCTTTTTATGCTCTTCAATCGTCAGCAGGTCGGCGAAAGCCTGGCAAGGATGCACCGTGCCGGATTCCAGGCTTATGACGGGCCTCCCTGAATATTCAATAAACTGATTCAGAATGGTTTCGTTATAATCGAAATCTTTATCCTTCAGGCCGGCGAAAGAGCGAACCCCGATGATGTCGCAGTAACTCCCGATCACGGGTATAGCCTCCCTAAGATGCTCCGACTTGTCGCCGTCCATCACGACTCCAAGCTGGGTCTCAAGTTTCCAGCTGTCGCCATTGATATTCAGCACGATCGGGTTCATGCCAAGGTTGAGAGCTGCCTTCTGGCTGCTAAGGCGAGTGCGAAGGCTGTTATTGAAGAATATGAGGATGATGGTCTTGTTCTTCCCTAGGTTCTGCCAGGCGAAAGGGGTTGCCTTCACCTGCTTTGCCTCTTCCAGCGCCTTTCCAAGGTCGCCGATGTCGCTTACATGGAGAAACTGTTTCATAATAATTCTTTCAATGCATTAATGAATATGTCGACGTCGGCTTTCGTCAGCACGAGCGGGGCAAGGAGCCGCAACATATTATTGCCGGCAACACCAGTGAATATGTGTTTTTCATAAAGCAGGGCATTCCTGATGCCGGCGATAGGACAATTGAACTCAATGCCGACCATCATCCCTCTGCCACGCACATCCTTGATCTTAGGAGAATCCGGAATATTTTTAAGAATATAGTCCCCAACGGCTTTGGCATTCGCCATCAGATTCTCTTCCTTAATTATTCCGGCGACGGCGATCGCACCTGCCATGGCAATGTAATTGCCTCCGAATGTGGTTCCGAGCATGCCTTTCGTGGCCTTGAACTCAGGAGAAATCAACACTCCTCCGATCGGGATGCCATTTGCAAGACCTTTGGCCATCGTAATCAGGTCTGGAGTGATTCCGGCCCACTGATGAGCGAAATACTTTCCGGTCCTTCCACAGCCGCTCTGAACCTCGTCCAGAATTAAAACTACTCCGTGTTTCTTCGTGAGCTCTCGAAGATCCCTCATGAATTGATCATTCGGTATCTTGATGCCGCCTACGCCTTGGATGCCCTCAATGATGACCGCCGCCACATCGCCTTTCGAGAGTTCGCGCTCGACGGCCTCGGCATCATTCAAGTCCACGAACGTGACATTGTGATGCGAGTTGAAAGGGGCGACGATTTTCGGGTTGTCGGTCACGGCAACAGCTCCTGAGGTCCTGCCGTGAAAGGCACCATGGAATGCCACGACCCTATCCTTTCCAGTGTGGAAAGAAGCCAGTTTCAGGGCATTCTCATTGGCTTCAGCGCCAGAGTTCACAAGAAACAGAAAATAGTCGTTCAGTCCTGAAAGCTCGCAGAGTTTCTCTGCTAATTCTTTCTGGAGGGGATTCTGAACGCTATTGGAGTAGAATCCGATTTTGTCCAGCTGCGCTTTAACCGCAGCCACATATTCAGGATGGCAGTGCCCAACGGAAATCACCGCATGGCCGCCATAGCAGTCAAGATATTCCTGCCCTTTGTCGTCCCATATCCTCGTTCCTTTCGCCCGCACCGGGACGACATCGAATAAACTATAAACGTCAAATAAATGATTCATATTCTTAAAATCTTGTTGATTTAAGGTGCAGGGAAGTGTCTTCCGGGAGGCCGAAGATGAGGTTCATGTTCTCGACTGCCTGACCGGAGGCCCCCTTCACCAAATTATCCAAAACACTGACAACGTGCAACTTGTTCCCATGCTTCCGCACATTCAGGAAACATTTGTTCGTGTTCACTACCATCTTCATGTCCGGGTTGTCCCCGATCACGAAAACGAATGGCTCTCTTTCATAATATTCTTCATAAAGAGCCACTGCCGCCTCCTCACTCAAGGAGCAGTCAAAATAGGCTGAGACAAGTATTCCGCGAGGGAAGTCGCCCCTCACCGGAACGAAATTCAGTTCTCCGCACCAATCCGGCTCAAAGGTACCCAGAGTCTGGCACACCTCTCCCAGATGCTGATGAGCAAATGCCTTATACACAGAGAGATTGTTCGCCCTCCAGCTGAAATGCGTGAACTCCGACGGAGACTGACCCGCCCCCGTGGAGCCGGTTATCCCCGTCACGTGCACTTCCGGCAATATCCCAGCCTTTGCTGCCGGAAGCAGAGCAAGCTGAATAGCTGTTGCGAAACAGCCCGGGTTCGCAATATGCCTGGCCTCCCGAATCTTGGACCTGAATGCTTCAGGAAGACCGTACACGAAATCTTCTGCGTCTGCAGCAAGGCGGAAATCGTTGCTCAAATCAATTATAGCCCCATCATATCCATGCAGCCCATGTACGAAATCTCTCGATTTCCCATGACCAGAGCAAATGAATATGACATCGGCCTCATTCACCGGGGCATCAGCACAGAATTTCATTCCAGTTTCCCCAAGCAAATCTTGATGCGCCCTCCACACAGGCTCGCCGGCATGGCTTCCGCTTTGAGCAAAGACAATCTGCGCCTTGGGATGATTCACAAGAATCCTCAGAAGCTCGCCGGCCGTGTAGCCGGCAGCTCCGATTATTCCGACATTAATATTTTTACCACTCACCATTAAAGCCCTTTTTCAATATTCTCGGCCTCATCCTCGTGCGCCATATAATAAACCTTCAGAGGAGTAGACATTATCTTGATGAAGCCTTTCGCATCCTCCCCTGTCCAGCCTTTCTGAGTTTCCCCATATTCACCCAGCTTCGTAGAAACCAAATCATTTGGAGAATCAACCCCGACAGTCTGGAAGCAATACGGCCTGAGTTCCATCGTGACCTTTCCAGTCACATTCCTCTGGCTGCTAGTGAGCATCGCCTCGATGTCCCTCATCACAGGCTCTAGATATTGGCTCTCGTGGAGGAACATGCCATACCAGTTCGAAACCTGGTCTTTCCAATACTGCTGCCACTTGCTGAGAGTGAACTTTTCCAGAAACTTGTGCGCGGCAATAATGAGCATCGGCGCAGCTGCCTCGAAGCCTACGCGGCCTTTAATGCCAATGATTGTGTCGCCCACGTGCATGTCGCGACCGATTCCGTAAGGAGCGGCTATGGACTCAATCTCCTGAATGGCCTTCACCTTGTCGGCGAACGCCTTTCCATTGACGGACGATATCTCGCCTTTCTCAAAGCCTATCTCAATGGTCTCAGAGCCTGTTTTCGTGACTTGCTTCAGATAGGCGCTTTCCGGAAGCCCCTGCTTTGAGTCGAGTATTTCACCTCCGCAAATTGACGTGCCCCATAGGCCAACATTATAGGAATATTTCAGTTTGGCGAAGTCGGCCTTGAAACCATGTTCATTGAGATAATCCACCTCGAATTTACGGGTAAGGCCCATATCTCGGGTGAGGGTTATGATTTCCATATCAGGAGCCATCACTTGAAACGTCATGTCGAAACGCACCTGATCATTCCCTGCCCCAGTAGATCCATGTGCTATGGCATCAGCCCCAATCTGTTTCGCATATCTTGCGACGGCAATGGCCTGGAATATTCTTTCGGAAGACACAGAAACAGGATAAGTGCCATTTCGGAGCACATTCCCGAATATCATATATTTCAAGCTTTTGGAATAATATTCCTTCGTAACGTCCAAGGTGACATATTCCTTAGCACCCAGCTGGTAAGCCCTTTCCTCGTTGGCTTTCAATTGCTCCGCGCTGAAACCGCCTGTATTGGCGCAAGCCGCGTAGACCTCGTATCCCTTTTCCTTCATCAGGTACATCACCGTGAAAGATGTATCCAGACCGCCGCTATAAGCGACTACAACCTTCTTTTTAGCCATACTGTCTATAAGTTAAGTTTCAATATCCATTATTCAAGTTTCGCAAGTTTTAAATATTTGATTTAAAGTTCATTGGGAAGACTTGCGAACCTTTGCCAACGCACTTTCTTTTTATATCTACGTTACCCCTTCCCTAAATCCCTCCCCTCGGGGGAGGGACTTTGTCGGGTCGAAGGCCCTCCTTAAGAGGTGTTTCGCATTAGCGAAACTTGAGTTCTTTATTAAGATGTAGATTTCTCCGCATCAATCTTTTTTATCCGATCCAGCACTTCTTGAGGGATTTTCGCAGGCAGGTGTTCCTCGGGATCGAAAAGCATCCCAGTACAAATGCAGTATTTTCGCCCAGTGCGTCGTAGCACGTCCACATTCACGCAACCTTCGCAACCTTTCCAAAATGCTTCATCGTGAGTCAGTTCCGCAAACGTGACAGGCTTGTACCCAAGTGCCGTGTTCATTGCCATCACGGCAGCGCCGCTAGTAAGAGAGAAAATCTTCGCATGCGGCCAGCGTATCCTTGCAAGCGAAAATGTCAAATCCTTAATCTTCTTCGCTACGCCACAGCCTCTGAAATCTGGATGGACAATCAGTCCGGAAGTCGTCACATAGTGTTTTCCTTCCCATGTCTCAATGTAGCTGAAGCCAGCGAACCGCTCTCCATGCAGAGCAATTACGGCTTTCACCTCCCGAATCTTCTGGGCAACGTATTCAGGCTTCCTGCGAGCTATTCCAGTACCCCTTACCTTTGCTGCATCCTCAATGGTCGCAAGAATCTCATCAACGTATTTGACATGCTCTTCCGATGCGACTTCTACCGTGAATTCACTTATATCCATGCTAATTCGTTATTGTATGAGCTTATTCAGCCCTTCAAACATTTTTCCCAATTCTTCAACTACCGCCTCACGAGCATTTCCCTCACGCACAATGATAAGAATGGTATCGTCTCCGGCTATTGTACCGATTACCGACTTAAAAGCAGCCCCATCGATAATTGAAGCTATCATATTGGCGTGGCCTGGAAGAGTCTTCATGATGGCCAGCGAGCCAGAAAACTCGAGGCTGATTATGCTGGAAGTCAGCACTGACGTGCCGCTCAGGATATTATCGGCATATTCATTTTCAGGCAGACGATAAATCGTGCCATTCGCATCATGAACCTTCGAGATGTGAAGCTCGGTAATATCACGAGACAGGGTAGCCTGGGCGGCATAAATTCCTTGCTTTTTCAATAAGCTCGCAAGCTCGTCCTGATTGCTGACCCTATTGCCCCTTATCAGATTCTTGATAGCCAGATGCCTTTCTTTTTTTACCTTCATGCTTTGTGAATATTTATTCTTTTCCTTTGCAAATATATGGATAAATTTCGATAAATATTCAAAATAATCCGAAAATTATGCAAGATTTTTTTTTGCCGGCGGATATCGTCGGCAAAATATTCAATAATTATGATATTAATCTGACTTTACTCGGTTCTAGTGATTCTGGCGCCCAAAGCGTTAAGCCTCTCGTCTATCTTGGAATATCCCCTGTCTATCTGCTCTATATGGTCGATGCAACTGATTCCATCGGCGCTCATGGCAGCTATCAGCATCGCGACTCCTGCCCTGATGTCAGGAGAGGTCATATTCTTGGCTCTCAGGCAGAGACGCCGATCCAAGCCTATTACAACAGCTCTATGAGGATCGCATAGGATAATCTGAGCACCCATGTCAATAAGATTGTCTACGAAGAACAGCCTGCTCTCGAACATCTTCTGGTGGATCAGCACGCTGCCTTTCGCCTGAGTGGCGACGACCAGAAGCACGCTGAGAAGATCAGGTGTCAATCCTGGCCATATAGCATCTGCAATAGTCAGAATTGACCCATCCATGAACGTATCAATTTCATAATGCTCTTGACGGGGAATGTACATGTCTTCGCCTCTTTTCTCTAGAGTTATGCCCAGCCTGCGGAAACTGGCAGGAATGATTCCAAGATTCTCCCATGAGACATTCTTGATTGTCAGCTCGCTATTTGTCATGGCTGCGAAGCCTATGAAACTGCCGACTTCTATCATATCTGGCAGAATCCTGTGAGAGGTTCCTTGCAATGTTCGGACTCCTTCAATAGTTAGAAGATTAGATGCGATGCCGTTGATTCTAGCACCCATTGAATTCAGCATCTTGCAAAGCTGCTGGACATATGGCTCGCAGGCCGCATTATAAATTGTAGTGGTTCCTTCGGCAGTAACAGCCGCCATTATTATGTTAGCTGTGCCTGTAAGCGAAGCCTCGTCCAAAAGCATATACGCCCCTTTCATTTTGTCCGCCTTGAACAGGTAAGCTTTACGCTCGGGGTCATATTCATAAGCAGCGCCCAGGCTTGCTATTCCCATGAAATGAGTGTCAAGTCTTCGACGACCTATCTTGTCGCCTCCAGGCATCGCAAAATAAGCCCATCCCAGCCTGCTCAAAAGAGGCCCGACTAACATCACAGACCCTCTTAGGGCAGCGCAGCTTTGAAGAAAATCGTCGCTCCGCAGGAAATCCTCGTCCAAATGAGCAGCCTTGAACTTGTATTTTGCAGGTCCGAGCTTTGTAACCTCGGCTCCCATCTGAATTAGCAGTTTTACTAAATTATTGACATCTAGTATGTCCGGAACATTATCTATAGTTACTTCCTCGGTCGTTAAAATTGTCGCGCAAATTACCTGCAGCGCCTCATTCTTAGCACCCTGAGGCTCTATGCTTCCATGTAACCTGCGTAAGCCTTCAACTATGAACTTTGACATATTATTAGATATAATTTACCTCAGGATTTATCTCAATCCCGAATTTATCGTTGACAGAAGATTGGATGCAAGATGCTAACGTGATTATGTCATCAGCGGTAGCGTTTCCTTTATTAACGATTATTAATGGCTGCTTTTCATATACCGCTGCTCCTCCGCAAGACTTTCCTTTCCAGCCACACTGCTCAATAAGATATGCAGCTGGAATTTTTACGCCATTCTCCAATTTATAATGAGGAATGTCAGGATATTCTTCTTGGAGTTGCTTGAATTTATCGAACGAGACTACCGGGTTCATGAAAAAGCTGCCAGCGCTGCCAAGTTCCGATGGTTCTGGAAGCTTCGATTTCCTAATCTCGATAACTTTACTTCGCACTTCTTCCGCTGATGGGACATGCCCTATTTCCTTTAATTCTTTTAGCTGTCCATACTCTAAATCTACCTTTCGCTCTTTCGATAGCCTGAAAAATACAGAAACCACGAGGAAACTGCCAGGAAGAAGCTTTTTGAATATGCTATTGCGATAGGCATAAGCACACTCGCGATTAGAATAAGTACGGAACGTCCCCGATGCCAGATCCAATACTTCCACGCTTTGAATAACGCCGGATGCTTCTCTACCGTAAGCCCCAATATTCTGAATCGCAGCAGCTCCGACTTCCCCAGGAATATACGAAAGGTTTTCTATGCCATAATATTCATGACTGGCGGCGAAAGCGCAAAAATCATCCCACAGAACGCCTGCGCCAACCCTCACATCAACTGAATGAGCGCTAGAGCCTAATTCGTGAATATATCGTATTTCAGAATGCAGTATGGTTCCATTAAAATCCTTCGTGAAAAGAAGGTTGCTTCCTTTGCCTATATGCAGCCTTGGCTCTGGCAGTGACTTCAATTTGAAGATCACGTCAGGGAGATCATCCTCAGAGTCATAACTTAAGAAGAAGGAAGACTTGACATCTAGCCCGAAAGTATTAAAATGCTTTAATGAGTAATTATCGTAAATTCTGATCATCTTCAAAAAAATCTCATCCAAATATAATACAATAAGGTTATACGGCAAAAGCATTGCGAGCTGCCGGGCAAAAAAAAGAGGCCCGGGCAGGTCGAATAACCTGTCCGGGTCCCCGAAGCGCGGCGGCTGCCTACTCTCCCAGCTGGTGTGCCAGTACCATCGGCGATGACGGGCTTAACTTCTCTGTTCGGAATGGATAGAGGTGGGTC
>ONBM01000061.1 GCA_900316045.1 uncultured Bacteroidales bacterium
TTGCGGTTATTTTATTTAGACCATCGAGCAACAATATTAAATATCAAAGCATTGATTATTAATAACTTGCAATTATTTTATTAAATTTATAGCCAAATATCAGCTGCCTTTCCCTCTGATTGCAGACACTGAGAAGAAGCTCGTCGGAGAGCTCGGTGTCTGGGGCGAGAAGAAAATGTACGGCAAGACCGTGATGGGAGTTCTCCGCACTACATTCATTGCCGATGAAGACGGCAAGATAGTCCGCATCATCGGCCCAAAAGAAATCAAGGTCAAGGAACACTCCACGCAGATCCTCGACCTTTGATTCATTGATTGGCACTGCCTGTCCTTATCAATATATTAAACTCGAAGGCCCCAGAAGCCGAGCGTCATAATCGACTGATCATCTATAGATTAGGCGAGACCAGGATATTTATTTCCAATGGCGTTTGCCGCCCTGTGCCTCAGCGATGCGAAAAGTGACTTTTTCGCCCGGATTCTTGTCTTTATCCATCATAAAACAACGCCTTGGAAATTCTTTATTAATCACACGTCACGCAAAAATACCATAAAAGTCGCAAATAACGTAAGCGTCTCAGGATTACTTTGCCACTGGGCGCTAATAAGTGTGCTGACGAATGCTGTTCGGTCAAAAGATGCCGGAGGGGAATTAAATTGCGCAGAAAAATGCCTATCTTGGGGTTCAATTGAAATTTTGGTCTATGAATATTAATATTCGATGGTTTCTGGCAGCATGGCTGCTTTCTTTAATGAGCGTAGCATCGTACGCAAAGGGTAATCAAATTGGTGGTCCGGATGGCGGCAAACGGCAAATGGAAATTGAGGATCTTGATGGATGGCAGACCGTCGGATCCATAAAGTGTTCCGACGACGGGAGCGTGGTAACCTGGGTTGTATCTCCGCAGGAAGGTGACGGAATGCTTTATATTCGCAAATTCCAGACGGGGCAGAAAGGTGGGAAGGCCGCCAAAGGACGAAATGCGGAGCAGGGCAGCACCCTGACGATAGAAAGGGCCCAGGATGCGATCCTTGATCCATCCGGGAAATGGCTCTACTGCCGCATCAAGCCAGAATTCAATGTGACGAGACAGGAGAAAATCAAAAAAGTGAAGAAGGAGAAAATGACTCCTGACACGCTTGCCGTCGTGAATATCATGAACATGTCGGTACGGAAATATCCTGTTGCCGATGAATATGGCACCGGCGCAATGGCCATGCCGCTAGTAGCCTACAAGTCCACTTGGGAAGAGAAGGCAACGGAATCCGAAGGCATTAAGGCAGCTGAGTCCAAAGGTGCTGAAGGTGCCAGAGACACCGCTAAAGCGAAGAAGCCTGAGCCAAAGAAGAAATCCGGGCTCATCATCCTGAATCCAGCGACGAATCGTGCGGACACGCTGCTGAACGTCGACAAATTCAAATTCAGCGACAAGGGCGAGCTGATCGCATTCACGACCAAGAAAGACGACAAAGACAGCCTCACCGCAAACTCGATGCAGCTAGGCTGGCATGAGGGAGGAAAGTTAAAGACGGATACTCTCTCCTGCAAACAAGAGGCATATGGCAACCCCGCATTCAGCGATGCCGAGGATATGCTCGCGTTCACCGCCACCACGGACACCAATAAGACAGGCGATAAAAGATATTCATTGAACCTTGCCTGCATCAGCAGGACTGCAGCTAGCAAGAAGGCACCTGCAAGAGTGAAAGTCTCGGTGGAGGAATTGCTTAGCCAAGAATATGCCGACGCAAAGACCGGTTGGGTTCTGGACCAGAACAGTAGCATATTCTTTACTCCGGATGGACGCAGGCTCGTGACAGGGCTGTCGTCGATCCTTCCTCCGAAAGACACCAGCATAGTGGATTTCGAGACAGCAAGACTTGACATATGGAACTGGGACGCGCCTTACACGCCTCCGCAGGCGAAGAAAAACCAGGGCAGGATAAAAAGCAAAACATACATGGCTGTCATAAGTCTGGACGGCGACAGGAAGCCTGTGCTGCTGACGGACAAATTTTTCGAGGATATCACGCTGCTGGGCGCAGGAGCCTCCGACTGGGCTCTGGCATCGGACGAAACGCCTTACGTGCGCGCTTCAGTGTGGAACTACAACAATTTCTGCGATCTGGCATTGGTCAGCCTGAAAGACGGATCCAGGAAACAGATAGCGGAGAAACTGGATGCTGGCATGGTGCGACTGTCCCCTACAGGCCGTCACATTCTTTATTTCAGCAACTCAGACCTTGACTGGCACTGCATCGATCTTGAGAGCGGAGACGACGTCAATCTCACGAAAGATTGCGGAGTGGCATTCTACGACGAGGAAAATGACAGGCCTATGGCTCCGGACCCTTACGACAGGAGTCCGAAGTGGCTTGAGTCCGATCAGGCTGTGCTTATCGGCGACCGATACGACCTTTGGCGTTTCGCTCCGGACGGAAGCAAGGCCGAGAATCTGACTGGTGGCATCCTGAGAGACAAAAAGCTGAAATACGGCTCGGTGTCAGATCTCAGGCAGAGAAAAACCACATCCAACCAGAGCAGGTCCGACTACGTTTTGGGATACGCTCAGAAGGGTCGGTACTACATTTCCATAATGAATGAGGACGACATGACCAACGGTTTCGCGTCGCTTGACCTAGCTAGGCCGTCCAAGACATTGGAATATTTCACCGACACCGTGACGTTCAGGAATGTCTTCAAGCCGGAGAAATCCGAGCGACTGCTTTTCACCAAGGACAATTTCCGCAACTGCGCCGACCTTTACTCCGCATCGGCTGGAGATTTCAGCTCTTGTGAAAAGCTATCAGACATAAACCCTCAGAAAGATGAGCTTCGCTGGGGCAGGGCCGAACTCTTCACATGGAAGGCCTACGACGGCACTCCAATGAAGGGAATAGTTTATATTCCCGATGGCGTGAAGCCTGACGAGAAGCTCCCTGTCATGGTCTACTTCTATGAAAAATATTCCAATGAATTATATTCCTTCTTCAAGCCGGGACCTTCCCGCTCTATCGTCAACCCAAGCTATTACACATCAAGGGGCTACATATTTTTCATCCCTGACATAGTCTACAAGGTAGGGCATCCGGGCGAAAGCGCCTACAACTGCATCTGCTCCGGAGCCGAGGCTCTCTGCGAGGCCTATCCGATTGCAGACAAGAGCAGGATGGCCATCCAAGGCCAGAGCTGGGGAGGCTATCAGACTGCCTACCTTGTGACTCGCACGAATATGTTCGCCGCTGCTGGGGCAGGGGCTCCTGTCGGGAACATGACGTCTGCCTACGGCGGCATCCGCTGGGAATCAGGAAACACTCGCGCCGGCCAGTACGAACACGGACAGAGCCGCATCGGCAAAACGCTCTGGGAAGAGGGCGGGCTCGACCTCTACATCGAAAACTCCCCCGTATTCCACGCCGACAAGGTCAACACCCCTATCCTCATCATGCATAACGACGCTGACGGAGCCGTTCCTTGGTATCAGGGAATAGAATTCTTCTCCGACTTGCGACGCCTGGACAAGCCGGCATGGATGCTCGAATACAACGACGAGGCTCACAACCTCCTCGAACGGCGCAACTGTCTCGACCTGACTAGAAGGCTTCAGCAGTTCTTCGACCATTATTTGAAAGGCGAGCCGCTTCCGGCATGGATGAAGACCGGCATCCCAATCGAGCGCAAAGGCGAGTACTTCGGCTTCGAAAATGCTGAATAGCCTCATGGCGGCCATGGTCAGAATAGGAGCGGCCTGCCGTGCCTCAGCCATGGCCATCACCCTTGCCATTGCGACGGCTCTTTTATCTTCCTGCACCAGTAGCGAGAAAACTGACGGGATGGATGTCGAAGCGATTTACGACCTCGCAGATTCCCTGCGTGCAGAGGGCAGCCTGACCGAAGCCCACCTTCTGTTCCGTCAGGCGATGGACAAGTTCGCTGAAAACGGGCAGTTCGACCGTGCATCGAACTGCTGCTATCAAATTTTCACGGACTACTTCAATCAGCGGGACATGGAGGCGATGCAGAAAATGGAGGTGCAGATGCGGAACCTGCTGGAGAAGCACCCTGAGGAGAATTCAATCGCCTACGACTATTACTCCGTGCTTGCAGCCATGGAAAGCGTTCAGTTGGGAAAAGCGAAGGATCCTTCTGACTCCCTCAGGGACACGATGTTCATGAATTTCAAGAAGGCTCTGGAGTTTCAGGAGAAGATGAGCGTAGAAGAGCAATCCCGGAGAAATCTGCAGCCGGTATGGAACTACTACAACGTAGCAGTGCAGTATGACCTCATGTTCGATCCTCCACTGAACGATTCCACTCGTAAATATTTAGATAAGGCGGCGGAAGTCTGCGCGACATTTCCACACAATGTGGTCGCAGACTCCATCGAGTGCGAAGTTTCTATCCGTGACCTGAGGGCCTGGCTCTACTATTATGACGGAAAGTACAGCCGCGCCGAGGCCGAGATGGACACGGTCTGCATGATGATAGAGTCGCTCAAGCCTTTCTACGGAAACAAGATCCTTACCGAGCAAGGCGAGGCATACAGCTTCTACATCGAGTTGTACACGAAGACTGGCGACATGGAAAAGGCTATGCATTACCAGCAGCTTCTGAACCAAAACGACAAAGATCGTTACAATGTCAGCAAGAATGCAGCCATGCACGAAATCGAGACCAGATACGATGTCGCGAAGAAAGATGTGCGCATCAATTTCCTGCACAGGCGTAACCGCATCCTGATGTTATCCGGAATCTTGCTCCTGCTGGCATTGGCTGGGGCTATTCTAATCGTGTTCAGAAGGGAGAAGCACCATGAGCTTAGGCGCAGTGCGGAGGCAAGGGCAGCGAAAGAAGCCGCAGATGCCCTTCACTCAAGCATATTGCTGATGATGGAGCAGATGGGAATCTCCAACGTGAATCCGGAATATGCCCAGGAAATCATCGAGTCCGCCAAGACGCCGCTGAGCAAGGTTGAGCAGAAATACCTTCTGTGCTTCCTGAGCGGTATGCCGACCCAGGCGATAGCGGACATATTCCATGTGGAGCCTGCCAGCGTCTATACGGTGCGCTACAGGCTGAAAAAGAAGGTAAAAATCAGCTGATATACAACGAAATCAAGATTTGTCTATATCCTGAATCGAGAAAAAAGGTTTAATTGCGCCTGAAAGAATCCGCCACCTGAATCTTTAGAATCGGATGCTCTCGGAATAAATTTTAACCAATAAATATATAGGATGTAGTATGAGTCTATTCAATCGCAAGTCCCTTCGGTCAGAGGGACAAACCTTCGATGGACAAGGCAATGAACGCACCGGCTTCATTGACAATGTGTTCGTCAATCTGGAGAAAGGCTGTCTCCTGCAACGCTTCCCTTATGACAACCTCAGCACTGCTTCTCGGGTAACCGTACAGGAAGGCCAGCAGATGGTGTTCATGTCGGAGGGCATGTACTCCGATACGTTCCTCCCGGGAAGCCACACCCTGACCACCAACAACATCCCGTTCCTGGAGAAAATAATGAACATTCCGTTCGGCGGGAAAACAGCCTTCAAGACGACCCTCTTCTGCGTAAGCACCAAACGTCAGCGCTTCGCTGGCGATGATGCAGGATGGGGCGTAGGACTTACCATAAGGGATTTTACCTTGAGCGACGAGGGCATCACGATCAAAGTAGGAGCCTATGGAAGCTACGAATTCCGAATCGTGAACGCAATCGCATTCATCCGTGAATATAGCGGCACTGAACACGGAATCTACCTGGACAGCTTCGCCGAAGAGTTCCAGTCTGCCGTGAGCCAGAGGGTGGTGCCAGCCCTGAGCAAATTCTTCAGCCAGCGCAAGACCAGCATCACAGACGTCAACAACTACCTTCCGGAATTGTCCAGCTTCGCCAAGGAGGAAGTCAATGAATATCTTGAAGACTACGGGATCGAGCTCACTAAGTTCGACGTGGAGGGCGTGAATCCCATCGAGAGCGACCCGAACTACCAGAAAATACTTGCCGCGCAGACAGAGGCTGGGGCTATGGACCTGGAGAGCCGCGCCCTCGCCAGAAAGCGTCAGCGCGAGGGATACAGCTACCAGCAGGAACGTCAGTTCGACGTGATGCAGGAAGCAGCAGGCAACGAAGGTACCGCAGGACAGATGATGGGTGCCGGCCTTGGTGTCGGCATGGGCTTCGGCATGGGCGGGGTCATGGGCGGAATGATGGGACAGATGGCGCAAGGAGCGGCCAACGCCCAGCCTATTCCTACGCCGCCTGCACCAATGCAGGTTTATGTATATGCCGACAACCAGCAGAGCGGACCTTTCGATGCTACCCAATTAAAGCAGCTTGCCGTCCAGGGCGTGCTGACGAAAGACACTCTGGTCTGGAAAGCAGGGATGCCACAGTGGGCCGCCGCATCCACTCTGCCAGAACTTTCCGCCCTTTTCCAGCCACAGACGCCACATACCCCGCCTGCGCCACCTGTAATATAAACCCAAGACATATATGAAAAATCCTTTTTACTCTTGGCTGACGCCTGTGCTAGCAGTCGGCGTCACCCTGCTCGGCTTTATGCTTCTTCGCCCCGAAGAGCCTACTTCCTTGTACTGGATCAATCTGGCATATTCCGTCTGCCTTGAAGTGCTATTCTTCGTATGGTTGCGCTGGGGAAGGATAAGGTCCCGCTCCGTGGACGAGCAGACAATCTACTTCCGGGTGTTCCTGGGCGTAGGCACTCTGTACTACATTATCGCTGCAGTGCTGTGGATGGTGTTCTACTTCCTTTGTGGCACACGCACCGGACAGCAACTACTGGCCATCCATTTCGACCTGCCGGATATCCTGGCCACATGGCCGGAGATGTCGATTCGCATCTACCTCTTCGGCATCCTCGGCCTTACCGTGCTTTGGATAGTCATAGCTTCCATAGTCGGAAGGCACGACGTGGCGTACAACACCAGGCAGACTGCCCTGGAAAACGCCACCGCAGATGTGCGTAGCTTTGTCAATGAACTGAAAGACATGGCACAGCAGCACCAGACGCAACAAACCAAGCGAGAGTGGAAGCTCCTCATCATGGAAGCAGAATCCATTCCTCCCTCACAACTTGCCTCCAATGAGGTGAGGCTGAGGGCTAAAGCAGAAAAATTAATCGATAATAACCAATAAAAGAATAACCATGGCACAACTAACCATCAACCAATGCCAGAAATGTGGCAAGATACTGGCTCCCGGAGTCACCAAATGCGGCAAATGTCACACCGAACACAGCGTAATGCCTTCAGTGGTGAATCCTCTGCGATTCAGCGCAGCCGAGGCCGCCGAATATCGCTCTCAGTTTGAAGAGCAGGTAAAGGAATTTCCTAAGGACAGCAATGCACTCTTTGCGATGGGTCTGACTTATCTCGGGCTGAAGAACTACGAACTTGCCGACGAACATTTCCGTAAGGCAGTGGCACTTACCCCATCCAACCCGGATGTCTATTACTACACCGCCCTTTCCCTTTTCCATCACCGTTCCGTGATGAATCTCAGCAAGATGGAAATGGACAGGATCGAGCAGTGGCTGGACACTGCCGTGAAAATCCAGCCCAAGCGCAAATATCTGATTCTCCAGATGATACTCCGTCAGGGAATATCCAGCATGGGTCTGAACGTTGACACGGACAAGCTCTCCCCCGCCGAACTGCTACAGCAGGCGAGGATTACCGCGCAGGAGGAAGATGAACTCTACGAAATCGAACAGCACGTCCTCATCACCGACGAGAAGACCAGAGCCCTGGTCAACTCCCTTGTCAGCGGCGACAAAGCCGGAAACACTTCGATTTTCCCCGAGACCATGAACGCCTACCTCAATTTCTGCGAATATACTCGCGAGGGCGATGGGGAATGGAGCACGGAGAACATCAAGAAACTCTGCGATGAGGATGCCAGGGAGGCCTTCTTCAAGGTGCTGCATGAGCCGCAGAAGCCAGAGAAACTTCCGAAACCTTCTTTTGCCTTACCTTTCTTCAAATCTTTATGGAAGGGCGTGCTCGCTTTCGTCGCCGTCATAGTGATGTTGATAATCGTTCAGGGTTTTCTAAAATGGGGAGGCGACAAGACTATAACAGCCGAGACCCCGCAGGAGAGACTTGAGGCTTTCAAGTCCATGGCTGAGGGTCGGAAGGTCTACGTGGCGCGGTACAAGAACGAGGCCGGAAAGGAACAAGCCGTCCGCGGACCTTTCTTGGACGAGAAGGTGCTTAGCCTTCCGGACAAGACGAAATATTCATGGAAGGCTCCCGGATTAAAGGGGACTTTCGGGCAGATTCTCATCCTGCTTCCTCTCTTCCTTTGGGCTATTCTGACCATAAAGAGATTCATCGTCTGCAGCAATGGACGCAGCGAGGTGAGGAAGAAGAACAAGGCCAATCTAGAATACTACGAAAGGGCACATGCGGCGTATCTGGACCGCCCTTCCATCGAGGATTACAAGCTGTTTTGTTCGCTCTTCGCCGGTCCGAACAAAAATTCCATCGTGAACGAAGGTGACTTTGTCGAAGCTGCGCTCCGCCAGGCCCACATAGCCGAGGATGACATCAAAAACGGCAATGGAAAGATTTTCTTCTCATGCTATCTTCTTGATAGCGATGACAACAACGATGAGTGCCGCGACCCTGAGATAACACTCAGGCAAATGGCTGTGAGAGTCTGCGTGGCGATGAGAGACAGCATAGTCTTCCTCCATGGAATCTGGGAGACCGAGAGCAACGTTATGCCTGTCCTTGACCAGGAGCGTCTTCTGTACAGCCAGATCGCCAATTTCCGCAATATCCAGTCTTACAGCACATTGGATGTCGTTTCGCATAGCAACACCGTCCTTGCGGAGATAATATACGGTTATGGGGACTTCCCTTCCCTCTTCCGTTACCAGGGGATCAATCCTTCTGACGAGATGACCTACAGCGCAACGCGCACCTCCGACTTCGACGAGTTCTACAACTCTCTCATCAAGATGCACACTGCATACATAAAAAGCTAGGACAAGACAGGTAGCCGCCGATGCCGGAGGCTCCGATGCCGCTGAAGGGCTCGTTCTCGTTCATCATTTCGGGAATGAGCCCTGAGAGCGTGCGGTTTCGCAAGCGATGCCACATCGGCCATGGAAAGAACTTCGATATCGACAAGATACTTTTGAAACCATGTCCAAAAGTGCGCAGAGTGCGTATTCTGAAAGTATCGTGCAATTTTGTTGCAAGGTACTTTCAGCGCCGAATTCAACATATTAATTATTAATGCATTACGTTTAAATAGAAAAGTACCATGCTAGCATCGCTCCTATTGGCTTCATTCGGAGCATGCAACTACTCAACAAATGACACGTTATCATCCATCCACTAAGTACACGACAAAAAATCAAACACATTGATTTTACTTGGTCTGAAAGGATTGAAGAGAGCGTCAGCGATGAAGTTCAGACCATACTTGACAAGGCTGATTGCACGCCTCCCGTTGTTGAGAACCCTGACAGCCTTGACTTTGATATTGGCGGCAATGCCAACACAGTAGGCCCAGGTACAGGCAATAATGGCAACCCCGAAGAGTTGCTAGATACGATTGATATGAACCATATGCGTGTCCTCGATATTGAACCCGCTGGATTTCAGACCCTTGAACATGGTCTCGATAGTCCATCTTTCCTTATATGCTGGGAGGGCTTCCTCCGGGCGGCAGAAGGAAACGAGGATCTGCGGTTCCGACTTTCCGGTCTTGTCCTTGATAACGGCACCGGACAGATAGCAGAGTTCTCCACAGACACGATAGATACGGTACAGGACGCGTTCCTCTCCATGTTTGAGATTGGCGAAGATGTGCTGGGCCCGTATCTTTCTGTTGGTTCTTGGGTCTTCCACCCAGAAGTTGTCGCGGATGCGGATATGGTACTGGATAGCGTTGTCGTTGAGCCATTTGAACCACTCATTACCGACAAACTCACGGTCCGCTACCAGGCATTTGATACTGTCACGACCGAACAGGCGGATGAGCCGCTGCAGGATATTGATTCGTTCCTTGCAATTAGAGTTTCCCCGCTTGGGTAGCAGTCTGAACAGGATGGGGAACGACATATGATCGTAAGCTATGCCCAGAACTAACGCATTTATATTCACCTCTCCGAACTTCCAGTTCGTGCGGTCCATCGTGAGCGTGTATGGGCCATCGGACGGGATGCGCGACTTAAGATACCCCGCAACGGCATCCAGGTCCAGGACCATCTGCGCCATAAAGCGTTGGATGCGGCGGAAGCTGGATTCCCGTGAAGCCTTGCTGTCAAATGCCCCTGCCAGTTTGGAAAGGCATACCGTCTGCACGGTGCAGAGTGCTCCGAGCAGCATGGACAAGCATTTGATGTGGGCAAGATTCATTGATACTTTGAATATCGGTAGGATTACCGAGAGAATTTCACTACTTTTGTGCGGGGCCTCGAGGTTTCGTAACATGGTAATAATGTGGAAGTCATATACCTTAAAGTTACGGAATTTTGAGGTCTTTTGCAAATATATTTAATTGATAATCAATAATTTACGACAGAATTTTCAAGTTTTGTCATGTACTAAAAATAAATATAGAAATCCACCTCTTATATTATGATTTCCTCACAACCTTCCTTGTTTTCGCACTGTTTTCAAAAATACAACGAGTAAGTCGTTCAGGATGATGTGCGGGGTCGTCCGGGGTGACGTAGTGCGTCGTGCTTCGTGAAGGATGAGATAGTGCGTCGTTCCGGATGCTGGAGCGAAATCTCGCAAAGTGCTGTCTGAGTATGTCTTTCCAGTAGCTCTGCAATATGGCATTGGTCGACAATATGGCTCTTTGGAGGCCTCGATGTCGAGACATGCCCTTTTCCACGCACTTCCGTACCACCAGTCTCGACAGGGTTTTGCGAAACCTGTAAGCGAGGTTGAACTGCAAGGAGATCGTTGGCTGTAGCTTGGCCATGCATTGCGAGGACCTGGTTAAGGACACTGAGATGACGGTGGGAAATCATCTCAGAGGAGCCGGCGGATGATGCAGAAGTGGCGTTTCGTGTATGGCGGGTACTTGAAGCCGGGCTCGAAGAGGGAGCGTTTCAGCAGGATGGACTTCACGTGCGAGAAGCAGTCGAAGCCAGCGCGTCCGTGGTAGCTGCCGATGCCGGAGGCTCCGACGCCACCGAAGGGCACGTTCTCGTTCGCAAGATGCATCACGACTTCGTTGACGCAGCCTCCGCCGAAAGAGAGGCGACGAATCATGGCTTCCTGCTTGCGTTTGCTTGAAGTGAATATGTAAGCTGCGAGGGGCTTGTCTCTTTTTGCTGCCTCAGAAATGGCCTCATCTAAATTTCTGAAAGTCAGGAGCGGCAACACTGGTCCGAAAATCTCCTCTTTCATTACCTTGTCATCCCAGTCAACCCCCGACATCACGGTAGGCTCGATGTAAAGAGTATCTGCGTTCGTGCTGCCTCCGTAAACGACTTTCGACGGATCAATCAGGGCAAGAATCCTGTCGAAATGCCGGCGGTCAATTATGCGAGCATAATTTTCGGAACCATCTTCGTATTTATTGAATGAAATCTGCGCTTTCAGAAGCGAAATGAACTGCGGCAGAATGGACTCCTCCACGTAAACGTAATCTGGAGCCACGCAAGTCTGGCCGGCATTCAGGAACTTTCCCCAGACGATTCTCTTCGCTGCATCCTCCAGATTAGCATCAGCGGTCACGAACACGGGAGACTTGCCCCCAAGCTCAAGGGTCACGGGGGTCATATTCTTAGCTGCCGCCTCGTAAACTATTTTGCCAACCCTGGGGCTGCCAGTAAAGAATATCTTGTCGAACCTCAGCGAGAACAATGACGAGGCAACGTCTGCGCCCCCCTCGGCTACGAAAATATATTCACTGGAAAAATTGGAGTTCAGTAACTCCGCCAGCAGTTTTGAAGCAGCAGGTGCCATCTCGCTAGGCTTCAGCATGCAGGTGCAGCCAGCGGCTATGGCATCCACCAAAGGTACCAATGTCAGCTGGTAAGGATAATTCCAGGCTCCAATAATGAGGATGCATCCAAACGGCTCCGCCACAGTGAAGAAACGCCCTGGCATATTCGCTAGATTCGTCTTTGCCCTGTGAGGTCTTGCAAAGCCACGCAGATGCCTCATCTGGAATTTAATTTCTGAATATATCAGGCCTAGTTCTGTCGCATAGGCATCGAATGCGGACTTGCCGAAATCGGCCATGACGGCTTCCGAGAGGCGGGCCTCGTTGGACTTCAGTATATTCATTAATTTTTTTAGCGCGGCCTTCCTAGATTTCAAATCCCTGGTGCCGCCAGAATTAAAAAACCTTTTCTGGCTATCTAACAATTCGGAATATTCCATATTCAAAAAAATCACAAGCTAATTTTCCTTCGAAGAAAGAACCTTGCTATATTGACGCAAAATGATTTTTATGCAATAAATAAACCAAACGGAAACACCTTCCTTTTCAAAGCGGCTCTGTTTGCAAGATAGACAGGTCGTCGTGCCTGAAAGCCACGACGACGCTGTCTCGAAACTTAAATTGAATGATGTAACGAGGGAGTAATGATTACCGTTATCGGTCAGTACTTTCCCACGAAGCATTTGTCAATGGGAAGATCCCGTTAATTTCACGACCTCGTCGATGGTCAGGCCTGACCTTTGGGCGACCTCATCTATTGGCATCCCATAGGCAATGAGTGATTTTAGTATTTCGGTGCGGCCCTCATCACGACCTTCCTTCATGCCTTTTGCCCTGCCTTCTTCCATGCCTTTGGCCATGCCTTCTCTCAGACCTTTCTCGTGGCCTTCCTTAACGCCTTTTTCGACCTGTTCGCCGACATACTCGTCTATGTCCCATTGAGTAAGCATATCTTTCTCGTAT
>ONBM01000041.1 GCA_900316045.1 uncultured Bacteroidales bacterium
TTCCTCATCCAGCGAAACTTCTTCCATTCCGCCTTTCGTGATGTCAAACAGGCCTCCTGTACGATGCCAATAATCCCTTGCGATTCTGATAAGGTCAGCTAGCTCCTGACTTATTGTGGAGTTCTGCATGACTTTAGCTTTGTTAACTCTGGACACTTCGCTATCCGGCACAAATCTGTTCAGCATAGCATCCAGGTGATAAGCCTCGAAACAAAGCCAGTCCCAGATCCTGCTGGAATTTTCCTTAGAAGCCCCGATGGCAATCAGGTCAAGCTTCGTCCCCATGATTAAAGGAATATGCCCATGAAACATAGCAGCTTCTGGAAAATATTCTATCTCGTTATTCAGCATCTTAAGTGATTGAATCCCCGCAAAGATATGAAGAACTCCCCGAAAAAAGCACAGAAAGCATAAATTATCGCTATACGACAAAATATTTATTAACTTTGTTAACCTATTATATCTGCAAAATAAGTTGGGGATAATCATCTCACACAAATGGAAAAGAAAAAAGACGACGTAGATCTCGGGCTTAGGAATTTCATCAAAAGCCTCGCCTACATGGGCGGTGGTGCTTTGTTCTTGGCGAACTCGGCTCCGTGGCTGACATCATGCACTAAGCAAGATTAGCATTGATAGGCTCTGGATCAAGGGGACAGTATCATATTCATAATCTATTGAACATTCAGCATGCGGACTTGGTCGCAATATGCGATCCTTACAAGACGAATCTGGATGCCGCGCTCGCCCTTTACCCTAGCGCTAAAGGCTGCAAAGATTATCATGAGGTGCTGGACGACAAATCCATCGATGGAGTGATAATCGCCACTCCGCTTCATCTGCATGCCCGGATCACTCTAGATGCTCTTGCCTCAGGTAAACACGTTTTCTGCGAGAAGGCAATGGCAAGGACGATGGAAGAATGCAAGGCTGTCTATGATGCGTACGCCAAAACAGACAAAGCATTGTACTATTGCATGCAAAGGATGTACGACGAGAAATATGTCAAGGCCATGCAGATGATAAAGCAGGGATTGATTGGAGATGTGGTCGGGATGAGGTGCCATTGGTTCAGGAATGCTGACTGGCGCAGGCCGGTTCCTTCTCCTGATTTGGAGAGATGGATCAACTGGAGGCTTTACAAGGAATATTCCGGAGGCCTGATGACCGAGCTGGGCTGCCATCAGCTGGAGGTCTGCAACTGGGCAATCGACAAAATGCCTTTCGAGGTAACAGGAATGGGAGACATCGTCTACTGGAAAGACGGACGAGAAGTTTACGACAGCGTAAACGTGACTTACAGATACTCTGACGGCAGAAAAATCGCCTACGAGTCCCTCATCTCCAACAAGTTCAACGGCATGGAGGAGCAAATCCTGGGGAAAGACGGCACCATGGACCTCTCAAAAGGTGTTTATTACCTGGAAAACGACAACATGGTTCCAGGAATACGCCAACTGCTCGATCAGATTAAGAACGGGGTTTTTGCTTCCATCCCTACTGCCGGGCCAAGCTGGAGACCTGAGTTAAGGTCGGAATATGTCCCTCATCCCGTGATATCGGGAAAGACAAGCGTGAACGGAGGCCAGAGCATGGTTTCTGCCGATCATGATGGCTCTGATGAGATACTCTCTGCATTCTGCCAGTCTTGCATCACCGGAGAGAAGGCAAAAAACGTGGTTGAGGAGGCCTACTGCTCATCGACGCTCTGCCTGCTTGGTAACCAGGCAATGGAACAGCATGCCGTGCTGCAATTCCCAGATGAATACAAAATCCCTTACATGAAATTCTAAGATGAAAGACATCACTATAAAAGAAAAATCAATCAGGAGGGAGCTCTGGATACTTCTCGGCTGCTTCGTGTTCGCAGTCTGCGTGAATATATTTGCCATTATCAAATTTTCCCGCCCTGCTAAAGAACTAGTAACCATGATAGGTTATGTTTGTGCAGTAGCCATAATCACATACATCATGCTGTTGGCAATCAGGCTCATAGTGCTTCTCGTCATCTGGATAATTAGAAAAATCTCGCAGAGACGTTAACCTAAAACCCCGGAAGGAGCTTGCGCAACTTTCGGGGGTAGTTTCATCACTTGAAGACTTTCCTCACCGCCTTAAGGAATCCATACTTAAAATGCGTATCTGGTTCCAAGTAGCTGCCTTCAGCCCACTCATTCCATGCGTTGATCGTGATAAGAGGAGCTTGGTCAGGGTGATTGTCGGTATATTCCTTAGCCTTGCGCAGAAAGCCCTCGAATTTCTCAGGAGTCACCCCTGTCACGCATGACTGCCTATCAACTGGAAATCTCGGATTGTTATCCCAGTCAATTGAAACGTGAGCGAAATATGGAATAGAGAAATTCTTGTCAAATTCATCGTACTTGGCAACGGCCTTCTCGCCCCATGACTGATAGTCTTGATTTGCAGGTATGAAATGACACCACTGGTAATTAGTAAGGCTATTGAACCCGAGATATTTTACAGTGTTGTCTTGAGTGGCTGATTTGTCCCCTGGCACATTCGAGACAGTCTCAGGGATGGCTCCCCAGAGAATCGCTTGCAGATGAAGGCCACCTAGCCCTGCATTGACACATTTCTCCCTGAAAAGATCCAGAGCTTCTTTAGCTTTCTCGATAGAACCCATGCCTTCTATGAAAGTGCCTAGCTCATAAATTGCGAAAACCGGCTTTCCATCTACTCTGTAATAATTCGGACGGGAGAAGTAATCCTTGATGACATGGTCGGTGAACTCATCGAAGGTATCGAAATCTACCTGCCCCTTCCAATAATATTTGCTTTTGTCCGGTTCCGTGTAATCTATGTAAGCTGTATGGGTATGATTGGCCCACATAAGATAGAACTTCATCTTCTCATTGTTCTTTGCTTTCAGGAAACCGTCATTCAAAACGCCCTCTAACCAAGGCCTTTTATCATACCAGTACCAGTCGAAGATGAAAGTGTTCACCCCGTACTTCAGGGCCGTCCTGATTATCTTTTCCTGCATCTTTGGATCAGACTCGTCGAAATAGCCCCAGATAGGCTCACGAGGTTGTCTATGTCCTTCAAATTTAGGCTTAGCATTATACACGGCCTCCCATTCACCTTTTCCATCATGGAAAATGCCCATCTCGCTCTGAAACCTAGGCTCGTTGAAATATGCCGGCCAAATGTACGCAGCGACATCGTACTTCTGACGCGACTTATTCGTCTGCCCAAAAGCGGTAAAAGAAGCTAACAGAAAAATGAGCTTGGGGGTTAAGCCAATTGTATTCGTAAGTGTCTAATACTTAATGATTCTCGAAGAGCCTTCGCTTACGCCTGCCAAAAATTGGATGCGTGAGCAAGCGGCTCTGTAAGTCATTGAATGCTAATGCCAATCTTACCCATCTTGCTTACGCCATTGTATTTTACATGCAAGAATTGCGGTCTTGCTCCAGTTGCGCTTTCAGTTCGCCGATTGAACTGAAGCGGTGTTCGTCGCGGATCTTGTGGAGGAACGTCACCTTTATCGGCAGGCCGTAGATGTCCTCATCGAAATCGAAAATGTTCGTTTCTATCGTGAGCCTTGTGTCGTGACTCACAGTGGGACGCAGACCGATGTTGCACATTCCGGCTAGGATGCGCCCGACTGCCTCGACCCTTACTTTGTAGACCCCGTTGCCCGGGACAAGCTTCAACGGCTCGTAAAGCTGCATGTTCGCCGTTGGAAAGCCGATTGTGCGGCCAAGCTGGTTGCCAGCCACCACGACGCCTAATAAGGAATATTCATAACCTAGCATCTGATTGGCCTCCTCGATGCAACCAGAGGAGATAGCCTTTCGGATTTTAGTCGAGCTGATCACCAGCCCTCCTGGAATTTCGATTTTACTGCAAAGGATTACGTCCACGCCTTCGGCCTCTGCTATCTTTCCGATTTCATCCGGCCCAGCCAAGTCGCTGCCGAGGCGGTTGTCGTACCCAAGAAGGATAGCCTTGCACCCGAAACGGCCTACGAGATATTCATGAATATATTGCCTTGAAGTCAGACGGCTGAATTCCTTCGTGAAAGGCAGCACTTCGACATGATCCACGCCCAGCCCTTTCAGAAGCTCCGTCTTTTCATCCAAGGAAGTAAGAAGGCGAAGATTACGGGCATCATCTTGAAGGACATTACGCGGATGAGGCCAGAAGGTGACGACCATGCTTTCATCGCCACGCCTTCTAGCTTCATCGATCAGCGTAGATATGACATGACGGTGCCCGATGTGGACACCGTCGAAAAATCCAGTAGCTATAACCATTTCACCAACTCGAAGTCCTGCCTGTGAGGCAGCAGCTCATTCATAGCATACATCCTCACGGCAAACTGGTACATTCCAGCCCTCTGCGGCTCGACAGACGCATGGTATGTAGCAATGCCATCTTTATATTCGACTACATTGGACTGGAAAACCTCTTGAATATGCAGCTGGCGTTTTCTATCGGTCGTTGCGACAAGCACCTCAACGCCTATTTCTTCTGGCTTGATATTGCCTAGATTCAGTACTACCTCCACATTGAGGTCGCTGCCATGATCTAAGCTATAAGATGCTTCTGGCAGCTTCTGAGAGATCACCTCGATGTCATTCCAGTACCTGCGCATCCTAGATTTCCAAGCCGAGATCTTCCGGGCGATGGCATAGTCATCGCCCACGAGCATTTGCGTCCTCTTCGCCTGAGGATAATAGAATTTTTCGCAATAGTCAGTCAGCATCCTATTAGTAGTGAAGTTGCATGCTACCTGAGCTATAGTGTTCATTATATAGCCAATCCATGTCTCTGGCAGATTCGTCTTAGGATCTACGTCATAGTAGGCAGGAGCGATATCATTCTCTATCGTTGTGTAGATAGTCGCAGCATCCAGCTCATTCTGGTAGTTATTATCTTCGTAAACCTGTTCTTGAGGCAATGCCCAGCCGGCACCTTCCTTGTAGCCCTCAACCCACCAGCCGTCAAGCACAGAGAAATGCATTACGCCATTCATTGCAGCCTTCTCCCCTGATGTTCCGGAAGCCTCAAGAGGCCTCGTAGGATTATTCATCCAAACATCCACGCCTTGCACGAGCCTCTTAGCCAGAGAGATGTCATACCCTGGCACGAAGACTATCTTCCCAATGAATCTTGGCTGCTTGGAAATGTCGATTATCTGTTTTATCAAATCCTGGCCAGCCTTGTCGGCAGGATGCGCCTTACCAGCGAAAATGAACTGCACCGGATGCTGAGGATTATTCACGATGTCGCTCAGCCTGTCAAGGTCAGAGAAAAGAAGCGTGGCCCTCTTATACGTAGCGAATCGTCTTGCGAATCCGATGGTCAGGACATCATCACGGAGATTCTCTTTTATCGCCACGATTTCCTTTGGCGAATAGTGATTGCACAGGGCAGAATCCGAGATTCTCTCTTTAACGACCCTTATCAATCGCTTTTTCAGCACCTTGCGAGTATCCCAAATTTCAGCGTCAGGAACTCTGTATATGCCTTCGAAGCACTTCTTGTCGTAGTGATGGGTCTTGAACTCCGGCCCGAACACTTTGTCATGAATCTTCTGCCATTCAGCAGCACACCATGTGTAATAGTGAACTCCATTCGTGACGTAGCTTATGAAAAGTTCTTCAGGAAGATATCCAGGATACATCTTGCTGAATATCTCTTTCGACACGTCGCCATGCAGCTTAGAAACTCCATTTACGTTCTGGCTGAGGTTAGCGGCCAGGAAACTCATTGAGAATTTTTCGTTAGGGTCAGATACGCTGGCTTTGCCCAAGCCCATGAGAGTATCCCAGTCAATCTTCAGGCGAGGCGGGTAGTGGCCTATGTATTTTCTTAGCAGATCCTCATCAAATGTGTCATGTCCCGCTGGCACAGGCGTATGAGTCGTGAAGAGCGACGAAGCCCTGACTACCTCCAATGCCTCACCAAAGTCAAGATTGTCATTCTGAATATATTCCCTCAGCCTTTCAATACCGGTGAATGCAGCATGTCCCTCATTGCAATGGTATATCTGAGGATTCAGGCCAAGGCTGCGCAGAGCCCTGATTCCGCCCACGCCGAGGAGCAGTTCCTGTTTGAGCCTGTTCTCCCAGTCTCCGCCGTACAGATGATACGTTACCTGACGGTCTTCCGGAATATTCGCCTCGTAATCTGTGTCGAGAAGGTAAAGATCGGTCCTGCCGACAGCCACTTTCCATATTCTTGCCGTAATTATCCTCCCTGGGAAGGCTACGCTAGCAGTAACCCATTCACCATTGTCATTGATGACAGGCTCTGCCGGAATTTTAGTGAAATCTTGGGCATCATAACGCGCCACCTGCTCGCCCTGGCTTGTAATAACCTGCGTAAAATATCCATAACGATAAAGAAGGCCGATGGCTACCATATTCACGTTCATGTCTGAAGTCTCTTTCAAGTAGTCACCAGCAAGGATTCCAAGACCCCCTGAATATATTTTCAAAGAGCTGTCGAGACCATACTCCATGCAGAAATATGCTATCTCGGGATCTTTGCGCTCCGACTTTTTAACCATGTAGGCATTGAACTCATCCATGATGGCTCCGAGTCTTCCAAGAAAAACCTCATTATTCGCCAGTTCGTTGAATCTTTTTAGGCTCACTGCATCAAGCAGGGCCATTGGATTATGATTTGTCTTATACCATATGTCTGTGTCGATTGATTTGAATAGTTCTTTCGCATCGTTATTCCAGCACCACCAGAGATTTTTTGACAGGGTCTCCAGCCCTGATAGAGCATCTGGGAGATGACGTCTTACGACAACACTCTTCCAAGATGGATTGTTGATTTCTATCTTCTTATATTCCATTGTCTTATCTGCTTCCATCTCCTCATGGGAGTCTCCTATTGTTTCTTTTACCTTCGATATTGCCTTTGAATATGCTTCTTTATAATACTGTATCTGATTTTCCCAGAGAGCGATTTTTGAGACATCCCTCGCAGATTCCATATATTCCTTTCTCTTCGCATCGTCCAGAGCAGCAATCTCTTTTACTCTGTCCACCACGCCATCGACTACATCGAAATAATTCGAGTCTGTCCTGTCGACGACTGAGATGCCAGGGTGATCTTTCTCATAATGCGTCCTAACCCACAAGCCGAAACCTGAAAGGCTGGTAGTCAATGTAGGAACCCTGAAAGCCAGGCTTTCTAGAGGAGTGTAACCCCAAGGCTCATAATATGACGGGAATAGAGTGAGGTCCAAGCCGACCAAGAGGTCGTAATATTTCATATTGAATATTCCATCGCTTCCATTGAGATAGGAAGGAATGAAATATACTTTCACGCGGTTTCCCTTCGCATTGTCGAATTTGAGTTCCCTCAGGCGCCTTGTGATTATGTCGTTTTCCTTGTCCATGAGAACATGGCTGACCTGCGTAGTATAATCCGCCTGAGTTCCAGATAACTTTGAGAGCAAGTTCTTATCCGGTCCGTTATTTCCTGATGGGATCATTATGAAAGCCTGAATCGAACGGCCTTCTGGTTCCTCTTTGCGAAGCGTGTCCAGGGCATCGATGAAAACATCAATGCCTTTGTTCCTATATTCATAACGTCCCCCGATGCCAACTAGGATAGCATCTTTAGGAATCTCCTCTCCGCTCATGGCGGTCGCTACCTCAATCAATTTATCCCTTGCGGCAGAGCGCTTGGAGTCATATTCCTCATCAGTAGCAGGAGTGAAACTATTTTCGAAGCCATTCGGAGTCACTTCGTCGACAGTCCTGCCTAAGAACTGGGCACATTCCCTGGCAGTAATTTCACTAACTGTCGTGAATATGTCTGCATTCTGGGCAGAAATTTTCTCTATGGAGTGCCTGGCAACATTCCCGAACTGGCGAGCCTTCTCGTCACCATCGTAAGACTCTAGTGAATCGTACAGTGGCTGATTATTCCCTGCGATGCAGCGTCCCATCACCGTCGCATGAGTCGTGAATACAGTTGCGATTGGCAGGTTAGACTTCTTCAAGTAAAGAAGCCCGGCACCTGTCTGCCACTCATGAAACTGAGCCACGACCTTATCGGACTGGCTAAGATTTAAACGGTAGAAACTTTCAATAACGCGCCCTGCAGCATATCCGAAGAGGACATTCTCCTTATAATCCCAGTTCCCTGTGATGGAGTCAACCTTGAAATCCACCCAATACTGGGAAAGGATGTCATTCTGCTTCGTGATGAATTGCTTGAAATCCACCAGAATTGCAGTAGGACTCCCTGGAACATTCCATTTCCCGATTCGAACCCTCAGGCCCTCACCTGCCGCATGGTTTTTCCACGGGGCATAAAGATGCTGATCTTCAATGAAGTCAGGGTTACTTTTCGTATCCATCCAGACATCCGGCCCGATGAGAATGTGATGCGTGTGCAATTGTGTCTTAAGGTACAAGGATTTAGTGGCTATGACCGTGTATATGCCGCCAACCTTGTTGCAAACTTCCCAACTAACCTCAAATAGATAATCAGGAACTTCAACTTTATTCGTCATTTACGTTTAGTTTTCTTTTCAACTGGTTCCTTTTTCATAGCTTTAGGCTTAGGCTCTTTCACTCTAACCTTCTTTTCTTCTTCAGCAGGCTTTGCCGGCTTCTCGACGGCAGCCTTCACAGGCTTCGCAGCCTTTACTTTAACAACCTCAGGCTCCTCTTCAGCCTTGATTTCCTCTACCTTCGGAGCCGCTTTCACTGGCTTTGCTTTCGCAGGCTTTGATGCTTTAGGCGTTTTCGGGACCTTTGGCGCCTTTGGCGGTTTCTGAGGCTTCGTTTCCGCCTTTCTTGCCTTCGCAGGAGCTGGAGTAACTCCCGTCATGCCGGTAGCCATGGCATCATCTATCCTCACTATGAAATCGCTAAGGACATTCATGTAATTGATGAACGCCTCGTATGGCGTCTCATATGGGCTGAAATACTTATGTACGTCCCCATCTGAGAAGAATTTCGTGCACATATAATAGAAATGATCGCTCTCCTGGAGATGGCCGAAGTCATTCCATAGGGTAGCGTCATTAACCAGAGCCAATTTTTCTGCCTGACCATACAGTTTATTGAAAGCCTCTTGCTGAAGCTCATTCCCTAGCCAAGCAGACATGTCTCTCTCTTCGTCCACCCACGAAATAGGATCTTCGACCTCTAAAGCACCCACCGGCTTGTATTTCCTCGCCGCCTGAGAAGGAGTCACGAATTCGAAGCTGCCATCATTGAGAAGAATCTCGCAAAGGTAACGCATGAAATCGAATATCCCGGTAGAAGCATTCTGATGCTCTCCGAATGTCTCGTAATCCATGAACAAGTTGACGATGTTTCCATCAGCAGCCTTTAACCATGAGAGATATTTTTCTCCAGTGAGCGGATAATCTACCCAGCCCTTATCAGAGAAACGGAAAGCAATGTCATCGGACAACGAATAGTTGCGTAGAAGGAGCTTCAGCTTAGGCTGAAGCGAATCGTAGTAGATGTAATCCGGGCTCTTCCAGCCAAGCACATGCTTAGCGCCTTCAGTGAGCATAGCCTTGAATCCCATCTCGTGAACTGTCTTGCCTATGGAATCTGAATATATCAGTTCTGTGTTCCTGAACACTTGCGGTTTCACGCCGAAATAGCTCTGAATTGCCTTAGCGTGCTGCTCAACCTGATGCTTGAATTCTCCTTGATTGGCAAGGGATGCCAGAGAATGATAATAAGTCTCTCCCAAGAACTCAACCGAACCGGTTTTCGCAAGTTTTCTGAAGCTGTCGATTACTTCCGGAGCATACCTGTCGAACTGCTCTAGAGCTGAGCCCGTGATCGAGAACGCCACCTTGAAAGCTCCCTTTGTTTTCGTGATGAGATCCAGAATCAGGCTGTTCATAGGCAGATAGCAGTTAGACGCTATCCTATGAAGTATGGTCCTATTGGCGAAATCATCATAATAATGTGAGTCCTTTCCGATATTGAAGAATCGGTACTGTCTGAGCCTGGTCGGCTGATGGACTTGGAAATACAAACAAATGCTCTTTTTCATCTCAGCTTATTTTTTATTAACGGCAGATTCATAAACTTTCTTTATCTGTTCAGCAGAGTTGTTCCACTTCAGCAGATTTACTTCTTCATATCCATGCTGCGTGGCGAATTTCGCAAGAGCAGGATAGTTCAACAGCGCATAAATGTCATCAGCAAGAGCGTCTACATCCCAGAAATCTACCTTGAAAGCATATTTCAAGACTTCGGCAGCGCCAGACTGGTAAGATATGATCGTAGGGACATTAGACCTCATGGCCTCTAGCGGGGATATTCCGAAAGGCTCTGAGACAGATGGCATGACGTACACGTCTGAAAGAGCGAACATCTTCTGCACTTCCGCGCCACGAAGGAATCCAGTGAAATGGAAGCGATCCGCTATTCCAAGCTTGGCCACATGACGAATGCAGCGATTCATCATATCGCCGCTACCGGCCATGACGAAACGCACGTTCTTGGTTCTCTTGAGAACCTTGGCAGCTGCCTCGATGAAATATTCAGGCCCTTTCTGGAAAGTAATTCTCCCCAGGAAAGTCACCACCTTGTCATTCACTCCCCTCTCCACTTGCATGTCCTTCCTGCCAGAGAAGTCTACTGCATTATGGACAGTAACCACTTTGTCAGGATTGATGCCATATTTATTTATGACTATGTTCCTAGTGAAATCGCTGACTGCAATAACTTTATCGGCTTCTTCCATCCCACGTTTCTCAATATTGTAGACCCTGCTGTCGACTTGCTCGGCAGTGCCCCTGTCGAATGAAGTCGCATGAACATGAACTACTAGAGGCTTGCCAGTAAGCTCCTTGGCGGCGATGCCTGCCAAGTAAGTCAGCCAGTCATGAGCATGAATGACATCGAAGTCATCATTATGTTCCATCGCAATCGTTCCTCCGACCATGGCGTAGTGAGCGACCTCCTCCATCAGATTCGATCCGTATTTGCCGGAGAACTTGAATTTCTCACCGATATGTATCTGCGAGGACTCCCTCGGAATAAGCTTATCTTCCTCTACTATTTTCTTGAACTCTTCCGGGTCAACGTATGGAACCATGTTAGACCCTACTTTCATGAAACGGACTTTGTCCAAGAACTCGTCCACCGATTGGGTGATGTTTTCCACGGGCACATCGCTAGCGTTGATGATTTTCGCCACGCTGCCATCCTCGTTTCCGGAAGCAGAAGGCATCACGAACAGCGTTTCAACCCCATTGTGGGCCAATCCCTTAACGATTCCATAGCAGGCAGTTCCTAAACCTCCTGAAATGTGTGGCGGAAATTCCCAGCCGAACATCAATACTCTCATTTTCTGTCCTCCTTATATTTCTCGATGAGGTAATCAACGTACAATAGTGCAGCAGTGCTGAGCGCAGAGGCGATAGCTCCATGAGGTTCATGAGGCGGATCTCCATCGTAGAGCTCGGCGAATGCGCCAACGCCATGCTTGTTAAGATCCTGATAGAAACCTTTCACTAGCCATTCTGCCCTGCTAAGGAAAGATTCCCCTGCAAACTTGAAACAAACCTCTGCATATGGAGCAAGAAGCGACGGCCTAGTGCTGCCATTGTGGTAGGACAAATCCCTCTCTCTCTGAGAGCCCTCATAGACAGACTGGTACTCGCTATGTCTAGGAGAAAGCGTTCTTATGCCTCGGGAAGTAACTAATTCCTTCGATATTATGTTCAGACACATCTCGGCTATCTCATCCTCTACCAGAGGATGCTGGCACGCAAGCGTGAAGAGCATATTAGGACGGACTTCAAGGTGCTGCCCGTCATTATCGACATAATCTGCGAGATATCCTGCATCTTTATTCCAGAAAGTGTTCTGGTAGTTCCGCTTCACGAGCTCAGCGATTTTAGAGAACTCTTTAACGAAACCCCCATTCTTATTCCCGAATTTTTCTTCCATGCCCAAGGCGAAGCAGATAGTCTCGTACCAAAAGGCATTGGTCTCGACCTGATACCCTGCTCTCTCCGTAACAGGATACCCATCAATGTAGGCATTCATCCATGTGAGCGCCTTCCTGTCTGCCTGAGCCCAAAGCAATCCATTAGGCTGCATGGCCACTTCCGCTCTCTTCCCTGGCAGATAGCTTTCCAGAATCCCTTTCACCGTGGAGCCGTACTTGTCCCACACAGCTTTAGGGTCAGCGCCAAAATCGATGTATCGCTCAAGCAGCTGGCCTAAGAACAGAGGAGACTCTACTTGAGTCGTCCTGTGGAAGAGTCGTTCTTGGTTATCTGCGATGAGATTATCCAGAATCTCTTCAAACTCATTCTTATTGCCATCAGCATAAAGAGTGAGCCCTGGAAGCGCGAAGAGAGTTTCCCTCAGCAAACCCGTACCTAACCATGAAAAACCTGCGGTGATCATCTTGTGACCCTTACGGTTTCTCTTCATGATATCCGCCCAATGCAGAAGCAGGTCTCTATTATTCGTAATCTCTCCCTCGCCAGAGACAATGCTGTCGAATTTCCTTTTAATGCCGGTCACGACATCTACCCCTGCGGAGAATATGATTGAGTCCCCCACCTTCATGCTAGTCTCGAAATAGCCAGGGACGAAGAGGTCTTCCTGACAAGGGAAACCTCTTCTTGCCTCATCTGAATATGTTATATTCTTATACCAGGAAGGCTCCGAGATGAATTTCACGTCTTTCCGATTGAATTGCATGTTCAGGTCAGGGAAACCGTCATAGAGATTGAAGGCCATGCCATTAGGGATTTCCCAGCCTTCCGTATTCGCATCGGGATTTTCACAAGTTAAGGCATGTATGTCCCTGAAGGCCAGGAAAGGCCTCAGAGTAAGATTAACTGAATCTGGGGACTCCAGAAGGTCGAAGCGTATCATGACCCTGTCGCTGTTAGGCACAAGAAGAATCGTCTTCGAGAAATAAATCTCCCCAACTTTGTAAACCACTTTCGTGACGGGATCAGCTTCAAAATCCACAATGTACTTATGTCCACGCGGCTCATAGATGTTTCCGTAGCGGTGTATGCCAAGATTGAATTTCTTGCCTCGCAGCTCGAGGCTTTCGTCCAAAGAAGACAGCAGCAGGTGGACTTTTCCCCCGAAAGCATCCACCGGCACAGCCAGAAGGCCATGGTAACGCCTTGTGTTGCAAGTCACTATGGAAGTGTTGCAATAAGCGCCGGTCTTGTTGGCCAAGATGATCTCCCTCTTCAATGAATATGAGAGGTTGACTAGCTCGGACTTGTTGAATTTTATATAAGCCATATTCCGGAATATTTTAACAACGTTACTTTCTCACCAAAACTAGCGCGCATCGAGTCGGAAGGTAAAGTTTCAAAAATCCACCAACAGTAAAGTGTCGCCCATCCCCAGACTGCCTGGAAAAACCATCGAACTCGGCGGCATCCGAATCTAAGACCACATCCCATTCACCATCAGGAGCTTGGAACCCATAATCTGCGAAGGAAGCCGTAGGATGGAAGTTGAATGCAAATATAACATTTTTACGCTGGAGAATCAACACTTTCTTCTCCTCATCCGACCTTAGCAGAATAGGGTTTCCCGAGAATATATCCAATCGTTTGGACATGTGAATCATGGCCTCATCGAAGTTCTGCAAATACTTGTAGCGAAGATAGCCTGGCTCGGCCAGAGACCACTGCCGTCTGGCATGCTCGTAACTCCACCCGTTTCCTTCGCGAGGGAAGTCTATCCATTCCGGATGGCCAAACTCATTGCCCATGAAATTCAGGTAACCGCCGCCGGCTGTGCAAAGGGTAACGAGCCTGATGAGTTTGTGAAGGGCTATTCCCCTGTCCACGACCATGTCCTTGGAGCCTTTATCCATGTGGAAATACATCTCTTTGTCCATCAAACGGAAGATTATGGTTTTATCCCCCACCAGCGCCTGATCGTGACACTCTGCGTAACTAATCGTCTTCTCCTCCGGACGCTTTATCGTAAGCTCATGCCACATCTCTCCGGTGCTCCAATCTTCGTCTCGTTTTTCTTTAATCCATTTTATCCAGTGATCAGCAATTCCCATAGCCATCCTGAAACCGAAGCCTACGCCATATTCATTG
This sequence comes from uncultured Bacteroidales bacterium, assembly GCA_900316045.1. Lineage (GTDB taxonomy): Bacteria > Bacteroidota > Bacteroidia > Bacteroidales > UBA932 > Cryptobacteroides. Next base: position 14,075 of record ONBM01000041.1, read on the forward strand.
ATCGGTGCAGCCAGGCCGGGCATACCGCTGACATCTTCAGCAATCGTAATGGCAGAAGGCTTGATCTCTTTTATGAGCATGTTAGCAAGAGCCAGGTACGTAACTGCGTTCTCGTCCACGCCCTGGTCGAAATAAAGCCTGTAGTCCCCGAAAGCCTTCTCCAGGCCGTGATCCCAGTACAACATGCTCGTGACGCCGTCGAACCGGAACCCGTCCAGATGATATTCCTCAATCCAGAACTTGCAGTTGCTGAGCAGGAAGCGCACGGTCTCGGGTTTCCCGTAATCGAAGCATCTGGACCCCCATGCCGGATGATGACCTTGCGGCCCATGGTAGAAATACAGGTCGTCCCTGCCGTCGAATAGGCTCAGGCCTTCTTGCTCATTGTCAACGCTGTGCGAATGAACAAGGTCCATCACCACGGCTATGCCCATTCCATGGGCTTCATCCACGAGCCTCTTAAACTCTTCTGGCGTGCCGAAGCGTGAGCTAAGCGCATAGAAATTCGACACCTGGTAGCCGAAAGAGCCGTAGTACGGATGCTCCTGGAGCGCCATTATCTGAAGAGTGTCATAACCTAATTTCTTAACCCTCGGCAATATATTCTTTCTGAACTCTTCGAAAGTGGCGACTTTCCTCTCCTCAGAACTCATGCCTATATGGCACTCGTAGATTAGCGGATGCGGACGGCGCAGCACTTTATCATTCTTCCATGAATATGTAGCAGGCGGGCACCAGACTTGGGCAGAGAAGATCTTGGTCTGAGGGTCTTGAACTGCCCTCGTGCAATAGGCTGGAAGCCTCTCGCCGCCACCGCCAGTCCATTCTATGAATAGTTTGTAGAGAGAACCGTGGCTTAGGAAAGACTCAGGGACGCGGAGTTCCCAGTTTCCCTGTCCGACAGGCTTCAGCTCGTATGCAGGCGTGCGCTTCCAGTTATTGAAATCTCCGATGAGATAGAGCCGGCTAGCATTAGGAGCCCACTCGCGGAACACCCACGAACCATCCTTCTCTTTGTGCAGGCCATAATAGAGATAGTTATTTATTGCATCAGAGAGTCTTCCCCTCTCGGAACCAGTTATAGCTTTCTTGGCATCCAGAATTCTGCGATGCCTTGCATCTATTGCCCCCTTGAATGGCTGGAGCAATGAGTCGATTTCGTAAATCTTTTTCATATAGTCGAGGTTTGATTGTCATTCCGGCAAGTCCTGAAGACGCAGGAAGTCGGCCCTCAAATGCCTCGTGTCCCCGTCCTTGAACCTTACTTCGAATGTAGTGTTCTCTTTGTTAACCCCTACCACGGTTCCCTCTCCGAATATATTGTGCACGACGACATCGCCCACTTCGAATGGGCTGTCATATTCAGTTCTCTCGCTAGCAAAATCGTCCCCTTCGCCTGGATTGTAAGTCTCTTCGTCAAGCACATGCATCATATTTCTAGTACCCTTCCAAAGGTCCTCTGGCATGAATCCCTCCGTGACGAACATTTCCCGCTTTATCTCGGTAAGGAACCTAGAAGGATATTTGTTCATTTTGGTCGATACATTGAAGCCCTCGCTCTCAGTGAGGAAAAGTGCCTTCTGCGCCCTGGTGATGGCCACATACATCAGCCGCCTCTCCTCTTCCTCTCCGTTTTTCTTATATTCCCTGATGGTTCTCATATTCGGGAATATTCCTTCGCTCAGCCCGATTATGAAGACGAAAGGGAATTCCAGTCCTTTCGCCTGATGAATCGTCATCATCTTCACCGTCGGAGTGTCCTTGCGGTAGTCCTGATTCGTGTAAAGGGCTATGTCTTGGAGGTATTCGGAAAGGCGGTTTTCTTCGGCTTCGTGAGTGCTCTCGTAGAATTTCACGCTCTGGAGCAGCTGGTCGATGTTCTCCAAACGATCCTCGTCCTGATCCTCCCTGTACATCTTTTTCAGCCCGCTCTTATCTAGGACCCTATCCAGAAGATCCGAGACAAGGGAATTACTAGCAAACTGGGTGCAGTCATTCATCAGGCCCAGAAATTCCAAAGCCCCTGGCTTGCGTAGAGCCGCCGAGTCCGTATTCTTTTCTAGCGCCCTGAAAAGGCTCGCATCACCATCTTTAGCCCTCTGTTTCAGCTCGGTCATGAATTTATCGCCCAGCTTTCTGGAAGGCACGTTCGCAATCCTCTCGAAAGACAAGTCGTCGTTCTTGTCATTAATAAGTTTCAGGTAAGCCAGGCAGTCCTTAATCTCTTTCCGCTCGAAAAACCTGGTCCCTCCCCAAATTGCGTATTGGATGCGAGCCTTCATCAGCGCCTCCTCAATGGCCCTCGACTGCCAGGAAGATCTGTATAGAATCGCAAAATCGCTAAGCCGGGCTCCTGCATCCAAAAGAATCTTTATCTGGGTGGCGACCCATTCCATCTCTTCGGACTCTGTCTTTGCGTGGAAATGAATCACCGCACGGCCCTCCGGCTGCCTTGTGAACAGGTCTTTTGGAATCCTGTTTTTATTGTAAGAAATGACAGAATTGGCCACGTTCAGGATTTTAGGCGTAGAGCGATAGTTCTCGTCCAGAACCACGTCCTTGTCGGAAGCGAACTGCACAAAACGCTGAGGCTTTGCTCCCCTCCACTCATAAATCGCCTGATCTGGGTCACCGACCACGAACAGATTCCTATGCCCAGCCGCCAGCTTCTCGATGATTTGCCAATTATCCAGGTTGCAGTCCTGGGCCTCGTCCACCATTATGTAGTTCAACTGGTTCTGCCAATATTCCCTGGCATCCTTGAACCTGTCCAAAATATAGTTCGTAAAATTCTCAAGGTCATCAAAGTCCAAGGCATATTCCTTAACCTGCCTATGAATGTAGTTCCCCAGACTTGACTTCAGCATGTTATCCGTCCACTTGGCCTGGGGCAGCATGAACGTGGTTATGTAGTCATTCAGAGCCTTATCTACGGCAATCTGCCCCAGAAATTCCTTGACTGTCTTCTCGGTACGCTTCAATCCCAGCTCATCCATGGCTTGCTTCGCAAGCGACTTGCAGTCCTCCTCGTCTAGAATGGAGAACGTTTTCGGGAAGCCAAGACGATGGATTTCCTTGCGGAGGAACTTCACGCAGAAACCGTCTATGGTGCACACGAAATCATTGTAATCGCCGCTATGCACCATAGTGGCGATTCTCTGCCGCATCTCAGCAGCAGCCTTGTTCGTGAATGTAAGGCAGAGTATGTTGGCCGGGTCGATTCCCAGCACGTTCACGAGATAAGCGTAACGGTAAGTGAGGGCTTTCGTCTTCCCTGTCCCAGCGCCGGCAATAACCCTTATGCGACCTTCCGTAGAGGTCACCGCCTCTGCCTGCCGGCTGTTCAAATCATTCAAAGGAGCCCAATTCATAGTCATTATTTCTGACTATGAATATAATGATTTTTTCACGAATATATAAAAGGCTGGCTCAGAAATCTTCCCTCCTTGGGAAAATACTCTGAGCCAGCGCCGATTAGAGAGATTTCTGCTAGAAGTCGTAATTAAGGCTTATGCCTACGCAGGTGCTGAGCCTCGTCATCTTGTCGCTTCCCGGCACAGGCTGTACCCCAAGTGCGCCAAGGCTGCGGGTGATCGTGGCAGCGTAATCCGAGATATTTTTCGTGACATGGCTGTAGAATGTCTTATAGACAGCGAGGTCTGCGCTAAGTTTCTCTGTCAGATGCATCCTCGTTCCAAGGCCGAAAGACCATGAATTGGTAGAGAAGCCCATGTCTGAAAGGAAAGCGTAGTCATCGCCCCACCCGAAAGTCGTCTTGTGTCCGCCGGCGCTGATAGTGAAAGTCTTACTCAAATCGTACTCGGCCCCAAACAGAATCTCGAAAGTGTGGTGCTTGATGAGGTCCTGTTTGTCGTCCGAGTCCGTCGTGCTGTTGTATGTCTTGGCCTGCTTCTCAAAGAAGTGGTTATAACCGACCTGGGCACGCAGCCTGTCAGAAAAATTATACTGGATGCCTAGCGCAAGAAGCGCCGGGACATCTCCAGCCAATTTCTTCCCATCCTTGAACATGCTCATCCCTGCATCGCCATTCTCAGCTGTATGGTTCTTGAGCCTTATGGAAGTGTTGAATTCATACCTTGCGGCCAGATCCCATTTCCCAGGCTTGTAATGCACGCTGATAATCGGAGCTATGCCGAATCCTCTCTGGTAGACATCCACCTTGCGATCCCCCACGATGTCATTCACGTCAAGCTTGCCGCTAGAGATAAGCGCGGCTATCGTTGGATTGGTTTTCGCAGCCTCGGTCAGCATTGCCGTGAGGGCAGTTGCCGCAGGGAGCATATTCCCACCCATCTCCAGCTGGATATTAGATATCGATCCATCGTAAGCTGCCGTAGCGTAGACCAGCCTAGCGCCTATGGAAACAGAGAGTTTCGGAGCAACCCTGTAGCCGAAATTAAACTGTCCGCCCCAGTATGTCTGGCCTCCTGTGAACTCTATGTCCGATGAATATGCTGTCACGACGTTTGATCCGGCGAGTCTATTCACAAGCACCGGCAGCATGGCGTAGTTAGCTTCGAAGCTTCCAAGACCGTCACTGAATTTGGCAGAGCCGCCTCCGGCAATCGGGCCGAAATGGAACGAGCCGAACCACCTGTCTTTCTTAAAGGCCAGATCCATGTGAGGCAGGACCGGAACATTGGTGACGCCAATATATTTTCGCTGGTTGCTTCCATCATTTCCCTTCCTGTAAGCAAACGGAGCGAATGTGGAATTGACATGCCTCCTCTGCCAGACGCTCTGGATGTCAAGCGAAACGTGCCATCCATCTTTCATGAAAGCAATTCCGGCAGGGTCATAGTAGGCACCTTCGGTTCCGATGGTAGCGTTATGCGCCGGCATCCTGTAAAATGCAGTGTTCTGATTCGTTGTCGTAAGATATCCTCCAGCAAAAGAGGGAATAGCAAACAGGCTCAGAGCCACTGGAATAATCAACCTTTTCATAATAATAACACTCTAAAAGTTAATGAGCCGCAAATTTATGAAGCCGGATTCCTACTCGCAAGAAATTCGACCAAAAGGAAGAAGAAAATTATAAAAAGGTAGAATACTAAAATAGACTTATGTGCCATTGGAACATAGCATTAGGCCAGAATGCCATAGCCCGAGGCATAATCGACTATTATCCAATTTTCGCTATCTTTGCAATCTGCAAATCGAATCAAATCAAGATGGGAAGATTATTGGCGCCTCCGGCATTCAAGCCGGAAATCACTGAAAATGTTGACGAAAGGTACAAGAAGCTGCGTCTGGAAGTATTCTTAGGCATATTCATAGGCTACGCAGGATTCTACATAGTCAGGAAGAATTTCTCGATGGCAATCCCGGGCCTCGAAGCCTTGGGCTTCCACACGGAGGAGCTGGCGATAGTGCTGTCCATGAATGCCATTGCCTATGGGTTCTCAAAGTTCCTCATGGCCAGCATCTCGGACAGAAGCGACGCACGCAAATTCCTGCCTCTGGGGCTTGTCATGGCCTCAATTTCGATGGCATTCATGATTGTCCCGGTCCAGTGGATCGGCATCGCGCACGAGAAGGCAGCCGTAGCAGTGATGGCGGCCCTGAACTTCCTCGTGGGCTGGTTCAACGGGATGGGCTGGCCCCCTTGCGGCAGGGTAATGACCCACTGGTTCTCCATCAAGGAAAGAGGCACATGGATGAGCGTATGGAATTGTGCGCACAATGTGGGCGGAGCCCTGGTCGGGCCTATGGCCACCTACGGTGCCATGTGGTTCGGATCATGGTTTTATGGAGCGCATACGGAATATTACTTTCTGGCTGGCTCTTTCCTGTTCCCTGCCGCCACGGCGATCCTGGTTGCCATTATCGCCTACTGCCTCATCCGCGACACGCCTCAGTCATGCGGCCTCCCTTCCATAGAGAAATGGTCCGGCCATGCCGCCAAGACATATTCAGAAGACAGCGAGAAGGTCATCTCGGTGAAGCAGATTTTCAAGACGGTGTTAAGCAACA
>ONBM01000060.1 GCA_900316045.1 uncultured Bacteroidales bacterium
CAGAGCAGAAGTACAGGTACTTTCCGTCTGGAGAGAAAGCCGGAAATGTCTCGAACTCGGTGCTGGACTTCGTGAGAGGCGACCAGCAGATGGAGTGATTCCCGACATCATAGACGACAATGTCGGAGGCAGAGTCGAACACTTCGATCCTGTTCGGGTCGTGGTTGAAGAAAGACTGTTTCGTGGCATTGACCGAGAATGCGATGTACTTTCCGGATGGGTGCCAGAAAGGATACACCAGGTTGCTGATGGTTGAGTCCGTCTTAGTGTCCAGCTTCTCGATCCGGCCATCGTCAATCACGTAAGTTCCCCCGAAAATGGCCCTCGCATGGAAAACGGCTTGCCGTGAATCCCTGTCCTTGGGAGTGTGGCAATTGACGCAATTGTCTTCGCCAAGCCTGTTCTCGTAGATTGGCGTCTGTCTGTACGAGAGGAGGTTCCTCTGGTAGAGTCCCATCAATTTCCACCCTCCGTACCCCGGCGGAATGAGGCGGTAGGACAGGAACGGATCAATCTCGTCCTGAGACACATAGATGCGAAACGGCCTGTAAGCTTTCCACTGGCCATCCTGTTTGACAGCAATCTGAAGCTTTACCTGAGGTTCGCGGACCAGTTTTCTCCACAGTGAAGGAGGAAAAGAGAACAGGCCATTACTGCCACCTCTCAACTGAATATTTCCATTCACCACGAGGCGGCATTCTTCACTGCCGAGGTAGGAAAAGTTTAGCGGGGCGATGTTCCGAGGCACTGTGACATCGGAATAGTCCGGAAAAATTTCGGGAACTCCATCCAGCAGAGCGTCGGATATTTCCACTCTTTGGCTACAGGAAAATATGAGAGTCATCGCAACGGCAAGAAGCGACATTAGCAAGAGCTTTTTCATATCTTGGTGAACAGCATATAATTCCAGAAGGTGTCGGAATACCCGCCAGGAGCATGGGAACCTCCAGTACGTCCATATTGTTTCTTGAAAGTTTCAAAACGAGCGATAGTTTCTTCAGTAACTCCATGGGAATGCAGGTATTCCGGGGTCAGCGAATTGAATTCGTCATATTCTTCGGCAGAAATCCCATGTGCGAGTGCATATTCCTTGGTAGTGGTCTGGAAATAGTCATAGAAAAAGACTAGTGCCTCCTGGGCTGGGATTGGAAGATTCTCAAATCCTGGCCTTCCGAAATTCTTGTCGATAAGGCGATAGACGTTCGTAATATCCTTGCAGAGAAGCAAATAGGATAAGGCATAGTCCATTGAATGGGCATTCGTGGGATTTGACTCGATAATGTTGAAGAGGTCGTCCATGACCGACCCGTTCAGCACGAAAGCTTCCTTTTCGGGGAAGGATTCCGGCGAAGCTTCAAGCTTTTGTGAAGCCACCCACTTTGCGTAATGAGGTGCCTTGCCGAGTTTCGCCAGATATTTCCGAGCCGTCTTGAATGAGCCTCTTCTGATGTCCACGTCAGCCACGATTTTCATCATGGATGGATTGTAGCCACAGTTCGACTGCAACAGGTTGAAGGCCACGCTCTGGGCAGCCGCATAGTTTCCCATAGCATAGAGCACATGTGCGAGACGCACGTCCATGTTGTGCCCATCCTCGATGTAGATAAGGCTCATCGGACCGTTCTGAGGAGCTTTGAAGAGATCTTCAGTGAGCCGTCCCTGCTCGGCCTTCGCCAAATTGTAGTAATTGGACATGAGATACTGGTGAATGTTCTTCCGGCTCTCTTTCTCTAGTTCCTCCCAGCGGCCGTTCACGGCAAAGAACTCGCATTTGTAAAAAGCCTTGTCGGTTCTTGAAAGGATTTTCAGGCTGGACTCACGAGACCACACCGCAGAGATGGAAACTAGAACGGCGGCGACTCCTGCCGGGATCATATTCCTTCCCGATTTTCCGGGAATGCTGGCTGCCAGGCAGCACACCGGAAGCGAAAACCAGAATACTAGATGGAATTTTCTCATGACTTCGGCTTCCTCATAGAAAAAATCGGGAAGGAAGGCCGACGAGACGGCCCCGAATACTCCGTTCCTGAAGGCCAGAAGTCCCACCAAAGCGGCAACTGCGAGGTACGACAAGGAAAGGAACTTCCCTCTTCCATCCTTTTCACTGAATATGTCCAATGCCGCAGCGGACAGGGCGAAAACGAATGCGCACGGCCCAGCAATGAAATAGAGGACGGCCGTGATCAGGATCCCCATCGACGGGCGGGCAAGATAACTCGATTGGAGACTCTCATTTAAAAAGACATTGAGTCCCAGAAGCACGAATATGTAGCCGACGAGGATGTCGTAATGTAGGTTGTTGTCGGCGAGCGAGGCGTAAAGCAGAAGCGATGGTACAACAGACAGCAAAACAGCAGGAATCCAGTACGTTCTCTTCCTGAATATGTTCCATGCAAGGAATGAGGCCAAGACCAGAAGCGAAATCGTCAACGCCATGGCCGCTGCGGGCGAGTAGAAGCACTGCGTGACGAACCTTGCCACCACGGCTGAGACACCACCAGGCTGTGCAGCCAAGCCAGCTACATAGTCCCAGCTATTCTCGAACAACTGCTGTTGTTCGCGGTATGCAAGCGAGAAAGGTGTCATTGACTCATGTATTTGTTGCCTACAGGATGACGAATCGGCTTTGTCCGGACATACATTTTGTCGTAGACTGATTCGTGGTTGTCGCCAACCTCCTTGAGACTGCTCTCGATGCGTTCCTTAGGCAGCAAAGGAAGTTCTGTGAGTCCGTCGCTGAATATCATCCTATTGTTGAGATTGCTTTGGAGGATGTCGAAGAGGTAATAATAACGGTACTCCTTTTCGATGCTCTCATCATCCAACGTACGGCAACGCACCCTGCACTGCAACATACAGATTGAGTCGTCATGATACACTAATGCGAAGGAGTCTATCTGGATGTCCTTGACAGCGCCGTATTCGTAAGTGAGAGTCGAATCTATCGTGGCTGGCATCTGCGCCCTGGCCAGTAGTACCAGTTCTGGCGTTCTTTTCGCACAAGCGCATAACGCCAGAAGAGTAGCCAGAATGATGATTATTCTTCGTGTCATACTTGTCTGTAAATATAGTCAAAAAAAATCGGAAGCCTGATGAAGACTTCCGACTTTCAAGAACAGAATGGCTATTAATATCCTGTGTTCTGAGGGTATTCATATCCGACATTGGACTGGATAACCTGGATAGGGATAGGATACTGGTAGTTGTAAGGATGTATGTTAGGAATCCACCTATGCTCGGCCTCGTTCCACACGCGACCCATGCCGGTGTTCTGCTCATCGGTCATGTTGGTGTAGCTGAAACCATATTTGCGAGTACGCTCATAGAGAGTGTTGCTCGTGGTCTCGTCCTGGACTGGATAGCACTCGCTTACGTAAGAATTCACGTTAGGATTGACTGACAAACGGTTGAGAGTAATCCACCTGTGCTCTTCTCCAAAGAGCTCGCGGGCACGCTCATCGAGGATGAAGTCGATGTTTATGTCGTTTGCCGTAACAGGGGTAGCACCTGCGCGATTGCGTATTACGTTGATAGTGGTGGCAGCTCCACTCTTGTCGCCAAGAGCAAGCTGAGCTTCCGCCTTGAGAAGATAAACCTCGGCTACTCGCATCATGTACCACTCGACGTCGTAAGCTTTCGTGTCGCCATTAGGATGCTTGTCATCGGTGAATTTCCAGAAACGGGCGAACATTGCGATAGTGTCGGAAGCATTGACCTTATAAGCTGCAACGCCTGGATGGGCGGCTTCGCGGTCAAGTGCATACTTGAGGGCATCGAAACGGCGAGTTCCGCCTGGAGTAAACCAGTTTCGCTGAATCATGTTCTTAGGCCCACGGATATCGTCTCCGGTACCATTCCACAAATCGTACTGAACCCATGTCGTAGGGTACAGGTTGTTTCCTGCATAGGCATAGCCAGCTCCGATGGAATCTCTCTGGTTCGGAGGAAGCTGACGTCCTGCGATGCCTGCAGTCGTTGCGGCATCGGCCGCACGACCGGTGCTGACACCTGCCGGAAGAGTTGCGGCATCGTCTCCGAAGAGATAGAACTTGGTAGCACCGCCAACGATATTAGGATCTCCGTCTGGATATGTGCGAACTGTCGTGTTCATCTTTATGGAATTGCAGAGCCAGTTTGCCTCAGTGGTGTTGGCACGCACTCGCGACCAGGAATCTCCGCCACCTCCCTGAGAGTAGTTATTGTAGGAATACTGAAGCACCCAGATTCCTTCCTTGTTCTCCGGAAGGTCGGCATTGTTGTCGTTGTTGCCTGTACCTTCGCGGAACAAATCCCAATATGCTCCTGCAGGAGCGGCAAGGGAATTGCCGTAACGGTCGACTTTCTCGTTCTTACGATTTCCGAAGCGGGTGGTCATAATGTTGTAGTCACCGTCCGTCTTGTCTATCACACGGTTCGTGGCCTCAAGCGCCTCTTGGAATTTTCCGAGGTCGAGACAGATTTCAGCCAGAAGAGTAGCCGCAGCAGCCTTTGTAACGGTGCCTTTCGCACGTGGGGTAGTAGGAAGGTTCGCCTCAGCCCACACGAGTTGCTCGTAGCAATATTCCCACACTTCCTGGCGAGAGCTCGGCACATAACCAAGAGTGATCTCCGCAGTATGGTGCTTTATGATTGGAACGTTGCCGTACATGCCGGCCAAGCATCTGTATGCCCAAGCCTGAAGGAACACAGCCTCGGCACGCAGACCGTTTTTGGTAGCCTCCGACTTGTACTTTACGCTGGTGTTTTCATCGATGGCATCTATGGCAGTGTTCGCATAGTTCACCAGATAGTAAAGTTCGTTGTACCAGTGGCGAGCGTAACCGCTACTGGAAGTGAAGTTGTTCCAATTGGCAAAGTGGTCGTTATTGCTGTTCTCTGCAAACGTATCGAGACCGCATCCCATCAGCATCCAGGAATGTATGCCGTGAGACTGCCCCTGAACAAGGTACTGGACTTCGCGATAGCAAGGGTTGACTGCTTCTTGCATTTCCTCTTCGGTGCTGTAGAAACCACCGCTGTCGTAGGTATAGGAATGTTCTTTGAGGAAATCATCGTCGCTATTGCAGCTCGAGAAGGCAAAGGCGACGGCAGCACCTGCTAAAACGGAAAATATGTAATTATATAGTTTCATATTCATCAAGTGTTTAGAAGGTTATGGTTGCGCCAAAAGTGAAGGTACGGTAAGTTCCGTTTCTTACGAATCTGCCCGATGCAGAGCCGGCAGCAAGCGTACCACCGTCCTCCGGATCCAATCCGGACCAGTTGGTGATGGTGAAGAGATCGGTGCCGGAGAAGTAGAGCCTGAGTCCCTGCAGTCCTATCTTGCTCACAAGTTTCTGATCGAAATTGTAGGAGAACGAAAGATCTTTGAGCTTCAGGAAGCTACGATCGTTCCAGAACTGGTAGTCAAGCGAATTGCCGTAATTGGATTTCGGATATTTGTTTCCGTCACCTTCTTTCATCCAGGCGTGGTATTTCTTAAGCTGGATTCCGTTATGGTATGTGAAAGCGTATGGGTCGTATCCGAGGAAATGGGTATCGTCACCCTGCATCCAGCGGAAGCTGAAGTAGAGCGAGAAGTTTTTCCAAGTGAAAGTGTTGCCGAAGTTCACTGTGAACAGAGGATCTTGGGTTCCAAGATAGGCGCGGTCGTTTGCGTCAATCTTGCCATCTTTGTTCGTGTCCTCGAATTTAATGTCGCCAGGCTTCGCATCAGGCTGTATAAGAGTGCCGTCAGCGTTCTTGTAATCTTTTATCTCCTTCTCATTCTGGAATATGCCCAGTTTCTTAAGGTCGTAAGCTGCTGCGATAGGATGTCCGACCATGAGAGCATAGTAACTGTCGAATCCGTAAGCAGTAGCATTGGCAACATCGTCGGTCTCCTCGCCAGCATAGTTCTTTCCGAACAGACTCACGATTTTATTGGTGTTGCTGTCGAAAGTGAGGTCGCTCTCCCAACGTAAAGTATTGGAACCGTTGCCGTCCAGATTGACCGAATGCAGGGTGATTTCAATGCCCTTGTTGGTAACCTTTCCTACATTGTCACTAGCGCTTTGATATCCCGATGGATAAGGGACAGAACGGGAAACAAGCATGTCTGTGGTCTTGCCAGTGTACACATCAATGCTACCATCCAAACGATTCTTCAGCACGGAGAAATCGAGACCAACATCGAACTTAGTCACGGTCGCCCATGTCAAAGTCCTGTTAGGCAGATTGTTTGGTATAAATCCTAGGGTTGACTTATCGTCCAGCCACGTGTACCATGAAGATAGGGTGGAGTTGGTTGCATAAGCGCTCACGGAGCGGCTGCCATTCTGGCCGTAGGAAGCGCGGAGCTTGAGGAAATCGATCCAAGAGACGTTGTCTTTCAAGAAATTCTCGTTAGAGAGAACCCAAGCTGCGGACGCTCCGTAGAAGTTGCCCCATTTGTGTCCATCAGCGAAAGCAGAATAACCGTCACGACGGAAATTGAATGTAAGGTAGTAGGTCTGACGATAATTGTAGTTAGCACGCGCAAGGTAGGAAACCGTCTGCGTACGAGTACGAGTTCTGCCTATTCCCTTGGTATCCTGATTTGAATAGGACTGGATATACCATTTCAGCGTGACTGGCGTCGAGAACTTGCTATAGGAAGTTGACAGACCTTCGCTATTTGATGCTTCGCGCTCATAACCTACCATTGCATCGAAATGATGGTTTCGGAGGAAATCGACATTGTAGCTGAGCAGGTGGTTCAAAGTCCAAGAACCGTATTGGCTCATGCTTGAAGAACCGCTAACTTTCGCAAGATACTGTGAAGGATTGTCCATCTGGCTAGGACTCGTGGTGTCGACCCAGAGGCTCGGGCTATTGAAAACATCGCTTCTGCTAGTGTTGCGTTGACCGCTCAAAGTGAACCTGTAGGAAAGACCATCTATCCAAGGCTGGGTGATTTCTGAGAAGAAAACGCCATTAAGGTTGTAATTGTGTCCCTCCCTGGATGTGTAGAGATAAGAATCAGCTGCGGCGGAACCGATGAACGGGCTGGCAACGTTGCCGTCAGGAGCGCTCGAGTACCAGTCTCCGTAACCGCCTTCGATGAGTTCCTTGTTTTTAGCGTTGTCCCCGACCTTGACGAAAGAGAATGGAGAATACCACATCGCATACGCTAGACTCGGTGACTGCCCCCAGCTTTTAGCTGAAAGGAAATTGCCCTTGAGTCCCACGGTGACATAGTCATTTATCTTGCCTTCGAGTTTCGACATGATGTCATATTTCTCGTAGTCGTTGCCCTTCATTATGCCTTTCTGAAGAGTGTAGTCACCAGAAATATAATAGTTGACATATTTGTTCTGTCCAGAAACACTGAGGTCGTACTTCTGTCCAGTCCCCTTTCTAGTCACCTCATCCATCCAGTTAGTCCAAACACCCTGGTCATATGCCTGTTGCTCAACGGTATTCATAAGAATGCCGTTAACTGTAGAAAGCTGATCTCCGCTAAGTTGAGAATAAGAATCAGGATAGGCGTCGAGAGTTGAGGACGACGTCTTGACGTGGTTGTACCTGTTGCTCAGAAGAGCAGAAGGGCTGCTAACCATCTTAGGCATCCTGGACCAATCGGAAATGCTGAGCTGCGTGCCAAAACGGACAGTCGGCTTCTCCGTGCTACCTCTCTTAGTAGTGATAATGATGACTCCATTGGCAGCACGGGATCCGTAAATGGCTGCTGCAGATGCATCCTTCAGAACATCTATGGACTGAATGTCGCTATTGCTTATTTCGTTGATTGAGCCGTGGAAAATGACTCCATCGACTACGAACAGAGGAGAATTGACTCCCTGTCTGCTAGCCGAGGAACTTTGGACGATTGAATTTTTACCACGGATGTTCATGGAACCGGTGTTGTCGCCACCCGCCGAATTGGTAGGGTTGTACTTCATTCCGGCGACCTTGCTGGAAAGGGCGACCAACGCATTAGGGTTAGGAAGATTGGAAATTTCCTTATCGGCATATTTCACGCTGGAAATAGAGCCTGAGACATCCCTTGCTCTTGCTGTACCATAACCTACCACAACGACTTCGTCCAGGAACGTAGTGTCGTCCTTCAGAACCAGATTGATGGTTCTCTGAGCGCCCACTGTGACTTCCTGGGTAGCATAACCGATGGAGGAGAAAACAAGGACGGCATTGTCTCTGACAGAATTGAGAGACCAGTTACCTTCCATGTCTGTCGACGTGCCGGTATTGGTGCCCTTGATTTGGACAGCAACGCCGACGAGTGGTTCTCCAGAGGCATCTGTCACTTTTCCGGAGACAGACCTCTGCGCGAACGCCTGTGCCCCTAAAATCAAGAGGCCAAGCATGAACGTGAACAAACGTTTACTCATAAAACATAATTTGGGTTAATTAATAATTGTTATTGCTTGAGATATGCAATTTCCAACTATGATTTCACATTTCATTCATAAATCCATATGGCACGCAATAGTTTGCGCAAAATGGATTTCGCCAAAAATCTGTCGTCAAAACTACATAAAAAAAGTTTAACGTCAAAAATAATTCTAATTGACGCCATATTATTCCGCCGTCTTTCAAGTGGCTGAAAGATTTCCGGTTGCCTCCCACGATGGGAAAAAGCAGAACAGAAAAACTGTCTCACGCAAACGTTGTAAGCATTTCCGGCAGCCGGATGCCAAGATCACAACAATAGGCCAGGTTGCAACGGGGAAATTCAGGGTTGCGACAAGAAAAAGCGCATCCTGCGCTTTCTGCGAGTCGTATCTTCGCACAAAATCCGAAAAAAGGAGGTCAGCTTCAGGGTGACACGTGTGGTGGGACGTTCACAATGACGAGGTATGACTCGTGTCACAATGACGGAGTGAGACGTTCGTGGTGAGCTATGTTGTCGTTAGTATTTGAAAATTATAGAAGAGAAGTATTCATTACAAGTTATTGATACATTAATAAAAAAATAATATATTTGCGAAAAGACTGATAACTAATTATGCCACAATATGAGGGGCATTAAAAAAATATTCCTTCCTCGTGTTAGCCTAATCGCACTTTTTGCGTGCGAGAGAGCCATTGACGATATTCCACAAAATAAAGTGCATTCTGACATTGATGTTCCTTTCTCCAACTATGATGTAACAGAGGGTATGGCAAAAAGATTAGCCATGATTGTTGCAAAAGAAGACATTGTCGAAATACTCCCCTTGACATTCGGATACTCTGATACGCTTCTATATGCAATCGATTTTAATAAGGGTTGGCTTCTGTTATCTGCTGACATGCGGGATAATTGATGGCATAAGAGATCACTTTAATAAGAAAGAAAACAACTATATTTGGGAAGTCGTAACGACATATTGGGACCACAATGGATACTTTACAGCTTACGTAGATGGCGAAGAATTGCTAACATCAAATAACATTGCATATCTAAAACCATATTACGATGAGGTCTATGAATATGATAGAGCTATTTCTCTCGGCCATTACGAAGGAGAAACTGAAACAACCACATCCACGTATCATAAAAGTTACAGCATTTTAATGAATTGGGGTCATGACGGGAGCGGGGATAATGCCGAATATGATCCATACTTCAATAGCGGGACTCATGGCTTCGACTCATATAAATACGATGCTAAAATGTACTATTCAATTAGGAAATATTAGATCATTAACATGAAAACAAATAAACGTTACGCCGTCATTTTGACAATGGCTATTCTGGCAGGGCTTTGCAGCTGCAAAAAAATATACAGAGACAACACTGAAATCATTGGAGACATGACTGATTTTTACTTTTGCAGCCGCGAATGTAATTTCATATGGGCGGATAATGCAAGAAGTGACAAAGAGGTTAAGTTTGCCCTTAATGGCATCACAGGAAGCACGGAAGTCGATTTTTCACGTTATTTATTGGAATTCAATACCTGCAACGTTTGTCTTGACTCCATTAATTTCATCCCAAATTACAAGCAGAATTATCTCGATGGGAAAATAGATTGCGTAGAGGAGCCGCCATTCTACGTGCTGAGCAACCTCGGTAAAGTTGAAGTGGTTGAAGGGGCTTTATGTGACGAACCGAACGTCAATATCGAGAGACACCTAAAGAGAGTCCTTTACGATAAAAAGAAACGTAATAGCAATAGGATAGCAACACGCCTCGACTTTTGGGACAGCGACGGGAAGATTCCGTTAGATTACAGGATCACCCCTATTTCGGGAATTGACATTAAAAGCACGGCCGACCTCTGTGGGATTAAGGCAGGAGAGTCAATCAATAGCCTTTTCAGCATCTTTGCATACAATTATTCTCCACATTATGACTTCATCATAACAGCTGATGAGGAGGTCATCGTGGAAAATATCAGAGACATAACCATTCCTGAATTCCTTTCTTATGACCCAATGGCTCCTGCGCAGATGTTTCTCCGATTCAGAGACGGGATTTCGATTTCCAGCCCCGTCAAGGCATCTTTTACGGTAACATTGACAAGACGGGATGGGAAGGTCCTAACCGCAGCGACCCATGACATCATCCTAAAACCGTAAACTGATGGACGGTAGCAAATTCATTCTTGCAATGGCAATCTGCGCCACAAGTTTAGCCAATGGATGCGTGGAAAGAATCGATACTCCAGTCGAGGCCACAAGGGAGTTAGTTGTCAACTGCCTGCTCACCAAGGACTCGGTTCAGACCATGACTTTGACGTATTCGAACCGACTCGGAGACTTAATGTATGACAAAGTAGAAGATGCCGATGCAAGGCTTTTCGCCAATGGCAAAGAGGTCGGCCAGTTTATAAGGAAAGGCATCAGCTATGACTGGACGCTTAAATACACTCCCGTCCCTAACACGGAATACAGATTGGAAGTCAAGGCAGGGCAATTCCCTCTGGTTTGGGCAACCACGACATTCCCGCAGCCGATTTCAATCGCAAGGTCAGCGTATCAGGACAATGTCGACTTAAAGAAAAAGTTCGCCATAAGGAAATTCATGACTCTTGAACGCACAAAAGTATTTTGGACTTTCGCCTTCTCTATGGATGATGACATCTATATAAATCCTCGCATAAGACCTGTCGTCATTGACCCTGCTGACAAGAAAATAGATTATATCGGGACATCATTCCCGAACGTTGACAATTTCAACATAGCAAGCTTCAACGACGGGAATTACTCTTGGAATCAAGGCAAATACCTAACTTACATAAGGATGCTGCCAAATGACGACACGACGTTTTCCATTTATGATGTCATTATAGGCAAGGTAGTATTCAGGACTCCATCAGAGGAATATGACCGGTACCTGAAAACGAGCCTGACAAAAATGATGCGATTCATGAAAAATGACGATCCGACAACATGGCTTGACGAAACATCTGTTTACAATAACATTAATAACGGAATCGGTATATTCGGAGCATACTACGACATAGTGATGTATTGTAATGAGTACTCCGATGAGTTCCCCCAAGTCTACGTATGGCACTGAAGACTATGAACAGGCTAGTGACATCTTTGTTTTTCTTTTTCTGCATGGCGATGGCTTACGGGCAGGATGGAAAAGTTATCTTTCAAGTCAGGGACAGTCTCACTGCTGAACCCATTTCAGCCTGCAAGGTTCAATACTTTTCAGGCCGTGATAACGTTACGATTAGCACCGATGAAAACGGGAAATTCGAATTACCTTCCACTGTTGGCAAGATAGCAGTCTCCTGCATCGGTTATCAAAGCAGGATTATACTCATTGATGAACTGCAGGGGAAAGTCATATTTCTTCCTCAAGAATATTACGGCATCGCGGAAGCCGTCAAGTCCGAAACCCGAAGAGACGACAAAGGCACTATCCACAAATACAATGCAAAAATCGCAGAAGGCACCATCTCGGTAGTAGGGGAACCGGATATCATAAGACACACTTCGAGTTTTCCAGGAGTGTCTTCTGGCATTGAGGGCACTATGGGCTTGTTCGTCAGAGGGGGCAGCAATGGCAGTAACGGAATCGTGCTCAATGACGTTCCCTTGTACGTCAGCACTCATATGCTAGGGCTTTTTTCGATAATTCCTCCTAGTCTAACTAGCGGAGCGACGTTTTACTCAGGAGGGCTGCCATCGTCCAAAGGCAATCAATCCTCTTCCCTCCTCGAAATAGAGACAAGGCACGAAACTGAAGAGAAGATAGGAGTTGATGCGTCCATATCGCCTTATCTGGTCTCGGGATACGCACACTTCCCTATCGTAAAAAACAAACTAAGCATCCGGCTCTCCGCAAGATCCACATACCTTCCATATATAATTGATAAATTCAACCATTCCGATGTCAGATACCGCATCGATGTCTACGACCTTTACATGACGGCCGACTATAAACCTTCCGAAAAGCATTCCCTGGACATAATGCTCGCCAACACAAAAGACTATTTCAACGATAAGGAATATTGGGAATTGTATCGTACCGAAGATAGAGAACATCAAGCATTCAAGGCAGCGAAACTAGGCTGGAAGTATAAAATATCGGACAAAATCGAATCTGGAATCACGTTGTACGAGATGATGGCACAGTCAAAAAAAGCCAGATACTTCAAGCGAAAAAGGGTAGACCCTACCCTTTTGGAGCTAAGCAGTGAACTCAGCGAACTTGCTGTGAAAGCCTATCTTAAATTCACGCCAAAAGACGAGCTATCCTTCAAAATCGGAGCCGACTACCAAAAACAGACTTTTGCCCCAGGCAATAAAAAACACACCCAAGCCCATCAGGTTAGCTCAAACGATGTCAGCCAGCATTGTAATATGCTGTCTGCATACATCGAGTCTTTCGTAAAGCCATACCAATGGCTAGAAATAACCCCGGGGATTCGTTTCACGCACCAAGAGACAAAAGGAACCTCTTTCAACAAGGCTGACATTCACATTCTCTCACATGTCTACGTTACCAGAAAGTTCGGGCTGGAAATTGCATACGACAGACAATACCAATTCTACCACGTGCTGGAAGGATTGCCTACGGGATGGTCACTCAGCATAATGACTCCAAGCAGCAACGAATACAAACCTGAGCTTACGAAGCAGTATTATTCCGGAGTCTTTGGAAAATTGGAATCCAGCCTTGCGACAGCGAACATTACGCTAGGTGGGTACTATAGGGAAATGGAAAACCTGATGTCTTTCATTAATCCGGCAAACTCATTCAGCGTAGAAACCTCTTCCTGGCAAAAGGAAGTCGACATAGGCAAAGGGAAGTCTTATGGCATGGAAGCATCTGCAAAAGTGCGAGGCAAAGATTTTAACGCCACGCTAGCCTACACTCTATCGAAAACGGATCGGAAATTTCCTAACATAAACTACGGGAAGACATATCCTTTTAAATTCGACAGGCGCCACATCCTTAACATGCAAGGACAGTATGACATAGCTGAAAGACTGACAAGAAGGGGTCGGAGAACCAAGCACTCCGCTTCATTGGCGATTAGTTATGCTTCAGGCAATAGAATGACGCTCCCGCTAGGGAATTATAAAGGAATCACCCCACCTTATTGGAACACGAACGGTGGCCGTTCATGGGGAGGAACCTACGATTTCGACCTTACAGACGAGAACAGAATTCTGATGTCCGACAAGAATGGATACAAAGCAAAAGACTTCTTCAGGATAGATGCTGGCTACTCTTTTTCTGTCCTAGGCAAGAAATGCCTGAATGAGTTTTCCCTTTCCGTCTACAACCTCCTCAACTGGAAAAACCCTTATAACTACTTCTTTGAGGAGGACGAATGGAAGCAGATAAGCGTTTTCCCGATAATGCCTTCGATTCATTGGTAGGCTGCCCCCGTCGCACGTGCGCAAAGCATAAGTGTCAATTATCAAATATCAAGATTGTAAGTATTATTGTCAAATATCAACGAAGCCCAAATAAATTATATTCGTTTTTTTGCATCGCAAAGAAATCGAGAGAATGCAGACTGCGTTCTCATTCGTACTGCATCATTAAATATGCATATAAATGAGATTGACTATCAATAATCAATTTTCCTCGTGTTTAATGACAATAAACTACATATCTGTAAACGTTTTTTAATGACATTAGTCATTCTTTTTGCCTTTGTGGCTCAATCGTTTGCGCAATCGGCGGTCTCAGGACAAGTCACGGATGCCAAGGGAGAACCTCTCGTCGGCGTCAACGTGCTTGTCAAAGGGACGACCAACGGCACGATGACAGACGAGAACGGCCGCTACAACTTGCAGGGCACAGCATCAGGCAATGTCCTGGTATTCTCTAGCATTGGCTTCTCATCACAGGAGGTGACAGTCAGGAACTCAAGCGTCATCAACGTTGTCCTTCAGGACGACAACAAGTATTTGGATGAAGTAGTCGTGGTGGCATACGGAACGCAGAGAAGAAAAGACCTCACCGGGTCAATGAGCGAGGTGAAATCCGACATCGTCGCGATTCAGAACACCTCCACGATTTCGAGAACCCTCGAGGGTTCCGCACCTGGCCTACAGGTTGCATCCGTCGATGGCCAGCCTGGCTTTGACATGGCAATCCGTCTTCGCGGAACCAGCTCTACCAATGGAGCCTCTGCAGCTGCCCTCATCGTCATCGACGGCGTGGCTCAGCAGATGGTAGATACCTACGAGAACCCTCTGTCCCAGCTCAACCCTGACGACATTGCTTCGGTCTCCGTCCTCAAGGATGCCGCCTCTACAGCCCTCTACGGCTCCCGGGCAGCTAACGGAGTCGTCCTCATCACGACGAAAAAGGGTCAGGAAGGAAGAGCGAAGATTTCTTTCCAGACCAGAGTAGGATGGAACTCTCTGGGCAATTACAACGTCAATGCGATAGACAACGCCAAGGATTACTACGAATATGCATGGAAGAGCATCTACAACTCTTACCGCTACGGCGTGAACGGGACAGGTGCTCCTGGGGTCGCAGCGGACGGCACATACTACACCAACGTAAACAATCCTAACCATTCCGACGCAGAGGCTCGCGAGTTCGCATCCCAGCACTTGTTCAACTACTACGGAAGCGAGACTAACTTCCAGAGGAACGCCCTGGGAAACAATCTCGCCTACAGGGTTCCTGACGCGATCTACACGAAAGACATGGGGGCAGGGCAGAACCAGTCCTCTACGATGACAGGAGCCTATCTGGTCAACCCTGACGGGAAACTCAATCCGGATGCCTATAGACTCTACAGCGGGACTGGCAAGGATCTGCTCATTTCCAATGCGTTCCGCCAGCAATACAATCTTTCCGCTTCCGGCGGAACAGAAAAGGTTCAGTACTACGCATCATTGGGCTACCAGGATGAGCCTTCTTACCTTAAATCTTCGGAGTACAAGAGATACAGCGGACGCGTGAGCGTCGATGCTCAAGTTCTTAAGTGGATGAAGATCGGAGCCAACGTAGGATACGCGAAAACGAACACGCGCGCTCAGGCAGGAAAGTGGGGTCCTCGTCAGATAGGAGGTTCCTCCGGAAATGCCATGCTTTGGGTAAAGGGTTGGACTCCGACCGCTCCTGTCTATGAGATGGACGCAGATGGAAACTATGTCCTGGACGCAAATGGAGACAAGGTCGTGAACGTGAATAACAAATCTTACTCTCCTCTTGGGACAGCCAGCTCTGAATACACTTCAGACTACGCATGGCTCCAGAAAACCAACATCGAGAGGATTCAGACAGACACCTGGACCACCAGAACGTACGCAGACGTAAAATTCCTGCGCCATTTCGACTTCAATGTGGCGTTCAATATGGACCAGCAGTATTTCAAGCGCACATCCTACATGAACGGAAAGGCTGGCCGCGCAACAAGCTCCAAAGGTTCCTTCGGAGTGAAAAGCCAGAACAGGACTATCATCAACACCCAGCAGATGCTCACCTACAGCCAGGACTTCGGACAGCACCACGTCGATGCAATGGTAGGTCATGAGTACGAGCAGTACGACAGGTCAGACGTCAACTGGGGATCCACTTATGAGCTTATCCCTGGACTTGCGATCCCTGGCAACTTCGTCAACCGCTACACCACCTATGGAGCACAGAACTCCTGGACTCCGTACTATGGGAAAGAAAAATACAGGACGGAATCATACCTCGCCCGCGCTAATTACAACTATGCCGGCAGATACTACGTGTCCGCATCCGGACGCCGTGACGGTTCATCCAAATTCACATCGAAGAATCGCTGGGGTGATTTCTGGTCTGTGGGCGCAAGCTGGAGGCTCTCCGAAGAGCCGTTCATGGAGCAGACGAAGAACTGGCTGGACAATTTGAAAATCCGCGGAAGCTACGGCGTCACCGGTAACGCAAACGGCCTGACCACCTGGTATCTCAACCAGTACTGGAACTACAACGTCAGCTCTTGGAACACCTCGACCAACGGTACGGGGGTAGCGGCAGAGACCGGAGTGTCCAGCGCAAATTCCCTGATCGACGAAAATCTTACATGGGAGAACGTACATCAGTTCGACCTCGGCTTTGACTACGGCGTGCTAAAGAACAGGATCACCGGTTCATTCGACTTCTACAACAACCTGACGGTCAACGCATTCTACAATAGAGCCGTCTCGCCTCTCGCGTCCGCAGGCTATTCGACCAAGCAGCAGAACGCTGCCAAAGTCCGTAACCGTGGTTTCGAGATGGAGCTTTCAGCGGACATCATTCGCTCGAAGGACATGACGCTCAACCTGACCGTGAACGGAACGCATTACCGCACGATCCTGGCAGGAGTTCCGGACGAAGTCATTCCTGCATGGGATGAGACCATGGACGTTCCAAAGGGGACATGGATTTCCGCAAGCGAGGGGATGGCCGCTGCTGGTAGCGGCGGACACGGAGGACGTGGGACTACCTACCTCCGCGGCGTCGGCCGAGACCTGTTCAACCTCTACTTCCCTAAGTACGCAGGCGTTGACGAATATGGCCTTCCTACTTACTGGCATAGGGTCACCTATAACGATGTCCACAACGGAGACCACGGCGGGCGCTATGCCGACAAGCAAATCGGGGAGAATGTCATAACGAACGTAGCTGCCGACGCATCCTTCTACGAAGTCGGATCAGCGACTCCGGACTGGATGGGCGGAATGACCCTGAACTTCCGTTACAAGAGCTTCGACATCAGCATCGTAGGCGCTTACCAGATTGGCGGCAAAATCTTCTCAAGGGAATATGGAACTTACCTTTACGCCGGCTCGACCATGGGCAGGACCAACATCCCTATGTCAAAGGAACTTATCGGCAAGACATGGACGCCTGAACACTCAGGTGCATACTTCCCTATGCAATGGTTCCCTTCAGGATCCACGAGCAGTCTCAAGCTGGACGGTGCTTACGTCGGAACGACCAGCAGCCATGACTTTACTGACATGACCCTGTTCGATGCCTCATACTTCCGTCTGAAGAACATCACCATCGGCTACACTTTCCCTAAGTCAATCACCAGGAAGGTGAACATAGATGCGCTTCGCGTGTTCGCTTCTGCCGACAACGTCCTGCTCTTCTCGCAGGCCCAGGGAGTAGACCCAACCCTCTCGATCATCGGAGGCAAGGAAATCGACACCTACGTATATCCGCAAATGCAGACATTTACTTTCGGCATCAACCTTGATTTTTAATAAATAGAGAAACATGAAATCATTAAATATTATTGCAGTTGGTCTTTGCAGCCTAGCGCTGGCTTCATGCGCAGGCGAGCTCGAGGTAAAAAACCCGAACAAGATCACCGATGAACAGATGATGGAATTCATGCAGTCCGATGAAAAGACTCAGGAGCAAGTCCTCACTGGACTCGTCGGCGGGCTGAACGGGTACATGCGCGTCTATGACGCATCCCTCAACGGAGGATACTCGAATTCCGGAGGATACGAGTTCTACAAAGACTTCAGAATGGTGATGGAATCCGGTGACATCGTTGAAGGAACGAAGGCCAACCCGGGAGCATTCAGCACCTGGTACCAGAACAAAGCGGACAACCTGTACTGGACTACCATACAGGATGTCAACAACTACGGCTACTACCTGGCTGCCGTCTACAAGATATCTTCCGCCCAGAAGGCGCTTGACTTCCTGACGAAGGAAGCCTGCGAGGCAGGCACCCTGCAGATGAAGAACGCCCGCGCCCAGGCCCTCACATCAAAGGCATATGGGTATGCCCGTCTGATGGAACGCTACACGGATCTGAAAGACCCTGCCTCGACGACGGCACAGGGAATGCCGCTCTACGACAAGTATGCCTACAACGCCCCTGTAGCCCCGTCATCGGTGGCTGACACATGGAAATACATCGCAGACATGCTCGACGAGGCCATTTCGCTCTTCCACCAGGTTGGCAACCAGGGCTACACGACCGGCACTTCGGAAGCTGCCGACACTTACGACATCGATTGTGGAGTCGCTCAGTACATTCGTGCCATGGTAGCCCTTGACAGGAAGGATTACGCGACCGTAATCGATGCCTACAATGACATCAATTCCAAATACCCGAATCTGATAAAGGCAGAAGACTACGGAATGCTCGCAAGCAAGGTTGCTGACGTTACGGCGACCGTGGACAGAGGGAATGGAAAGAGGAGCTTCAGCGGCGGATCTTTCAATGCCGAGAACAACGCATTCTACAACATCAGCAAAAACCCGGAGGCTCTCTTCACGACCATCGGCGGATCGAACCAGTGCTGGACACTGAGGGGGCTGAACAACCTGAAGAACGCTGAATCCGGATTCTGCCAGGTAGACAAGGACATCGTGGACGCACTCTCCGACTCCGATGTGCGCAAAGCAATAATCACAAAGCAGGCATATTCTGACTATTGGATTTACGGGACATCCAGTGGTGACACCACTTGGTACAACTACACGATGCCGGCCTACACCTCAATGAAGTTCGCTGCCACGGAAGGACGTGACCTGGGAGATACTTACGCTCCTCACACCAACAACGTGACGAAGTCCGACGAGGCCGTGTTCCGCACTTCTGCAGTACTGCTCATGGCTGCGGAGGCCTACACGATGAGCAATCAGGAATCGCAAGCCGAGGCACTGCTGAACAAACTTCTTGCAGCCCGCACCCTTCCTGGAGAAAGCGCGATGACCGTGGCATCCTGCAAGAAGGGTTCCATGCTAGACTTCGTGAAGCTGCAGTGGAGAATAGAAATGTGGGGCGAAGGTGATTTCGCATTCTTCAACCAGAAGCGCTGGGGTTCTCAGTTCAGCCGCGGAGCCAACCACTGGTCCACCAAGGGCGTGGAAGCCCAGGGATGGACATGGGAAATTCCTCAGAGGGAACGTCAAGGCAACCCATATTGGAACTAATCCATAAGACGAAAGAATCATGAAAATAAACAGAATATTCGCGTTTGCCGCCATCTTGGGCGCAATCTCGTTCACTTCCTGCAAGGACGATGATTCTCTTCCTTCAGGCATATCTCTGGATCCGTCATCTGTCCAGATCTACGTCGGACAGACAGCCACTCTTACTCCGAAATTCACTCCTGGCGGATCGACCGCCACCCCGACGTGGACTTCTTCGAACGAAAGCGTCGCTACCGTCAAAGGCGGCTATGTGTCCGGCATCGCAGCCGGCACGGCAACCATCACCGCCACTCTGGAAGGAGGGATTTCCTCTACGTGCAGCGTCACGGTATCGAACGTAGCTGCTTCATCGCTCACCTTGAACGAAACTGAAGTCACTCTCTATGAGAACGAAAGTGGAATCCAGCTAGTGGCGACCGTGGAGCCTTACAATGTGACATTCCCTGAAGTGAGCTGGAAAAGCTCAGCCCCTTCAGTTGCCACTGTCGACGACAATGGCAAAGTCGCCCCTGTATCCATAGGAGAAGCCGTGATCACGGCTTCCCTTGCGGATGGGACGAAGGCAAGTTGCAACGTGAAAGTCACGCTTCGCGTTCCGACCGAACCGGAGACGCTCTCTTTCTGGAAGAGCGATGAGGCTGGGTATCGCGGGCTCTTCGGAGCGGCATCCGACAACGGCAAATCCGCCGGGGACGGTGGCTGGCTCACCTACAGCGACGGAATCGCTAGGTGGAAGGCCAACACTACCGGAAAGCCTCGCCGCGCCACGCTCACACTTTCCACCGGGTCTGCAATTACAATCCAGCAGGTGGATGCCAAGGACATAGCGGGAGACTACATCCTCTACAGCAACGCTTTCAAGGGCCTGAGCAACACTAAGCAGCTTGGCGCCAGAAGGCACGCCACTACCTTGAAAATCGAAGTCGCAGATGGAGCCGACTTGAACGGACGCCCGCACAACCTCGACATCGTCGGAATGTACCTTGAGGCCAAATGCCCTGCATCCCTAGTCGTGACAGACGAAGGCGTTAAGGTTTACACCTACCTGTCACTGGACTTCCAGACAGTCACCGGAGCCGAGGTAGCCATCATTCCTGAAATGACCAACAGCGCGACCTACGGAACCGGCTACTTCGCGCCTCAGACATTCGGTCCTGAGGGTTGCAACTACTGCTGGATAGGCTGGGACCTGACCGATGCCTTCTCGGCGCCAAAGATCACGATGGGATCGGGAGAAGACCGCCAAATCGTCCCAGGTCGTTACTTCTGCGGATTCTCAGTAGTGAAGAAAGGCTATGCCGAAGGGTCGTATACCACCATCTATCAGCTCAACTACAACAACATGTGGACTTGGAGCGTTTCTGGCGGGGCATTCTTCGAGAAGCAGTAATGCCGATCGTCTGTAAATAAGAGAAGGGGACAGCTTCCAATCGAGGCCGTCCTCTTTCTTCTTTTACGATGATGTTTAATACTGCACAGATTATGGATTATGCGTCATTTAGAGGCATGTTCCAACATTTAATAACTTGGGCTTTGGGCTTATTTTTAGTATTTTTGCAGAAAGAAAACAAGACCGCATGATCATAAGACGACTTCTCGCAATCGCAGCATTGCTTACCAGTTCCATTCTCGGAACAGCCGCCACAGAAGGCATGGCACAAAATGACAACAAGACATATTCATTAAAAGCCGGGGGGATGAGCATGCAGGTGCAGCCTTGCTCTGAGAGCATTTTGCGCATTCGAATCTCGCAGGACGGGAATTTTGCCGAATCGCTGATGGAGCGCTACGGCATCATCAAGACCGACTGGAAGCCTGTCAAGGCCGACGTCAGGACGAGCGGAGGGCGCTGGACGCTTGCGACGGCGGGATATTCATTAAGCATAGACAAAAAGAGCGGCATCATGGCAGTGAAGGACGCATCGGGAAATGTCGTGATTAGGAATATATCATATTCAGGCAATGCCAGCAAGCTTTCTTCCGAGATGAGGGAATATGCGAATAAGAAATACGAGGACCTGCATGTCGTGGCGAACGATGGCGGCATAATCGGGGACGATGACGGAAAATTCGCCAAGGTGGACAAGAGAGAGGTTCCAGGGGGCGCATCAGTGGGAACCCTGAGCATGAGCATCGAAGACGGAGAGCGATTCTACGGCGGAGGAAGCACAAGCAGGGATCACATACAGCACCGAGGGGAGTTCCTGCGCATGTGGACTACCTACCAGCACACGGAAATTCCCATGCCGTTCATGATGAGTTCCCGCGGATGGGGCGTTTACGACAACCTCACTTCCAAGAGCTTCTTCGACGTCGGGTGCACTTCCAAGTCAAGATTCAACATTCTGGACCTGGCGGCAGAAGCCGACTTCTATATATTCATCGGCAAGGACATGCCTGCCATCCTGAATGAATATACCATGCTGACGGGGCGCAGTTATGTCCTGCCGAAATGGGCCTACGGGCTTTGCTTCGGGCCGAACATGCTCGAGGATCAATGGAACATCCTGCGCGACGCCGTCATGTTCAGGCAGGCCGGCGTGCCTTGCGATGTATTCTGGCTTGAGCCTCAATGGATGGAAAAACGCTACGATTTCTCCACGGAAAAGAACTGGAATTTCGAAAAATTCTCTCCGGAGCCTTACTGGTCACATGACGAGTACCCGAAGAAGCTTCACAACAGACTGTTCATCGGCAAGCTGCGCTCGATGGGCTTCCATCTTGGCCTATGGCTTTGCGAGGATTACGACTTGAGCATCACCGAGGAGGACGATGTGGCTTTGCGCGAGGGCCGGGACACTTCCGGCAAAGAACACTGGATGAATCATCTGACCAGATTCATGGATCAGGGGGTGGAGGGATTCAAGCTGGATCCTGCCAGGACAATCGACAATCATCCGAACATGGAATACTACAACGGGCGCACGGACAAGGAGATGCACAATCTGAACCAGGTGCTGCTGCCGAAGCAGATGCGTGAACTCGGGCGCAAATACAACGGGAAGCGCACATGGCACCATTACTGCGGCGGCTGGGCTGGCACGCAGCACTGGACGGCATCCACCAGCGGCGACAACGGCGGGGGCAAGACAGCTCTCTACGACCAGCTGAATCTTGGGATGAGCGGCTTCCTGAACACCTCCTGCGACGTGATGAGCGTGCCTCGCGAGCTGGAGATGCAGAGCCTGCATTTCGGGCTTTTCCTGCCTTGGGTGCAGATAAACAGCTGGTTCTCCATGATGCAGCCGTTCTTCTACGACAAGCCGGAGCAGGATATGTACCGGTACTACGTTAAGCTGAGATATTCCTTGGCTCCGTACATATATTCAATGGCATTGGAGGCCACCCGGAACGGCATGCCTATAGTGCGTTCCATGCCTCTGATCTTCCCGGACGACCGCAATTGCGACGACATGACGTACCAATACATGTTCGGTGACAGCTTCTGCGTCGGGATATTCACGGACGAGATTTATCTCCCTGCCGGCACCTGGTTCGATGCCTGGTCTGGCGAGAAGATTTCAAGCAAGGGCGAGACTTTCAAGAGGACGGTGCCGGAAGGCCGCGCAGGGCTGCTCTTCGTGCGCGCAGGTGCCATAATCCCAACTCTCGGAGGCTGCTTCGACTCGCCTGCTGAAGGAATATCCTACCTTGGCGCCAAGCCATTCGAGAATCTGACTTTACGAATATATCCTTCCGGCAGCACTTCCTGCACACTCTTCGACGATGACGGTGAGAGCTATGAATATGAAAAAGGCTCTCTCAGCTCCACCCTTTTCGAGTGCAGGCAGGACGGTGGCAAGACTACCATAACGCTGAACCCCGTGCAAGGCAGTTTCAACGGCATGTCGCAATCCAGGACTTACGCATTGGAGGTGCAAAGCGATGCCAAGCCTTCCGTAGTCGTCGTGAACGGCAGTGAAGCAGGAAACTGGACATATTCCGACGGCATCCTCAGCCTCTCTCTCGGCACTGTCAGCGTTAGCGACAAGGTGACAATCGAAATCAACTAGTTTCCTGCACGGACAGGACAAATTGAAGAGGCACCGGGCTGTGGATGACCATAGCTCGGCGCTTCTCGTATTCAGCAAGCAAAAAGCTTATTCGTCGGAGACGTGGATCCAGATGGTGCGGTTGCCGGTCTTGGTGGAGTACGGGCGCATTTCGAGGATTGGGCGGAAAGTCTGCCCGGCAATGGTGAATTCCGTGTCCTTGATATTCACGGCATCAAGCTCGGAACGAGTCGCCTGAAGCTGATTCTGCTTATCTATCTTGTCCTCATGCTCGCACGCATACACCAGAGGCCCCTTTGCGAAGCAGACGTAATGCTCCTTGCGAGGACGTATCTGAAGCTGGTACTTCGGATCATCCCTGAACTGCCATATATTCTCGACTTGGCGAGTCTCGCAAGGGAATTCCACGTTCAGCACATCCCCAGCCTTCCACTTACGGCTGACTGAGACGTAGCCGCCATTGATTTCAGAGACTTTCACATCGCTATCGTTCACGGTCACCTTGTAAGACTTTGCCCAGTCAGGGATAGCCACGGCAAACGTGAACGACGCATCGTCGTCAATCTTGTAAGAAGCCTTGCCGTCGTAGATATATTCACCGGACTGAGAGATCCTCACCTCCTTCCCGCTCACTTTCAATACAGCCGACGAAGGAGTTATCACGTTCGCATAAATGGTCTTCCCTTTCACCGAGTAAATCATGTCGCAGAGGCTTTCCAAGGCAATCATGCCGCTAGACCAGCAGCAACTCCACTGGTCACCAGTCCAGTAGGAACCGTCGGTCTTCAGATAGTAAATCCAGCGGTTTCCATCCTCTGCTTGGGCAGCGATGAGTGAATTGTAAGCCGTCTTTTCGATAGCGTTAGCGAAACGAGCCTCCCCCGTAATCTTCAAAAGTTCCTGATTGAAATGCATCCAGTCCATCACCTCACAGGTTTCCGAAATCTGATAAGGCTGGAAGGCGCATTTGCTGTTGAACACCTCAGGGCTGATATTAATGCCACCCCAAGGACCTCCAAGAGGGGTAAGGTGATAGGCGCTGATTTCCTTCCATGCGCCCAGGCATCCTTCCAGCAAACGCTTTTCGCCGAACAGTTCGTAAGCCTTAGCGATTCCCACCAGTGTGCGCAGCATCTCGTAGATCTTCCCGTCCGAGACGAATTTAAGGTCAAGCCCAGCGGCAGCCTTGCCAATCAGATCCATTCCCGGGGTATCATCAATCTCGGTAACGCACCTCTCGATGAGCTCCTTGCACTTGGACGAAGGACTCACCTCGTACAAGTCGCAGAGCGGATAGATTGAGCCGACGCCCACCAAGCCAGCGTGCTCTCCGCAGTTGGCGATGCTGCGCCCTTTGACGATGAATGTATCGTACATGAGGTTCATCATCTTGTTGGCAGCGTCTATGTACTTCTGCTTACCCGTCACCTTGTACAATTCAGCGAAGCCCTGCATCAGGTAACTGAAATTCCACAGATCCCATTCCAGGCAGTAGGCTCCATTCTCAGGAATATGGTAGAAGCGCTTTTCATTCTTGTAGCAGCCGATGTAGCCATTATCCTGCTGCTGGCTGATAAGGAAGTCAGCCACGGAGATGATGTTAGAAAGGAGCTTCGGATCCTGGGTTCTTGAATATGCATGAGAGGCAGCATAGAGCCACTTGCCAGCATGCTCCCCTTTCCAGCCACCCGAGGTGGCCTTCTCTGGGGTGTAAATCTGGATTGCCGGACTCTCCGGACTGTTGATGAACAGAGAAATGCGGCCGTTGTAGTTGGCATCGACCGAGTTGCCGAGAATGCCACCCAGCACGACTGAAAGAATTAATGTCAATGCATTCATGTATCGAAAGATTTTATTTAACTATCAGGTGAAGCGAGCTTAGGTCCTTGTCGGCTGAGGACGAGCCTACGAATATCTTGAAGTCGCCTGGCTCGGTCTCCCATCTACCGCGAGAACTCCAGATGCTGAGCATCTGGGAAGTTATGGTGAAATTCACTGTCTTAGTTACGGAGGCATATTCATCATGGACATAGAGCTGGACGACCTCGTCCCCGTCCATAGAACCAGCATTGGTAACTTTCACGCTGACTACCGTCGAATCAGCGCCAACGATGGCATCGGATGCAATGACCGCATCTGAATATTTGAACGTAGAGTAGCTGAGTCCGTAGCCGAACGGGAACAGACAGCCTGTACGGGAAGTGGAATATTGGCGGGAATATTGCGACCCTTTGTAATCGTACGTGGTCGGAATCTGGCCAACGCTGCGAGGAATCGTGACTGGCAGCTTTCCAGACGGGTTCACCTTGCCGCAAAGGATCTCAGCGAGGGCCTGGCCACCGAGCGCCCCCGGTTCCCAGGCCTGAAGAATAGCAGGAATATTTTCTGCCGCCCAGCGCACGCTGAGAGCCCTGCCGCTCATGAGGACCAGCACCACAGGCTTCCCTGTCGATGCAACCGCCTCCAGCAGTTCTTCCTGCATGCCCGGAAGATCGATGTCATCCCTATCGCAATTCTCTCCGCACGTCCTGCCGAATGCGGAAATCGGAAATGCCCCGGGCATCGACCGACGCTATCTTTCCGCCGAAGAACATCGTATCTATCTCCGAATCAGGAAAGCACTCAAGCATGCCATCGTAGACAGTGGCCACCAGCGAGTCGGCCTGCGGGGCGGCCCAGTCCCCAAGAATCGTCTGGCTGTCGGCATTAGGGCCAGCCAAGAAAATTCTTTTTGGACTGCGTAAAGGCAGAACCTTCTCAGAGCTGCCGAACGAGTCGTTCTTCAGCAACACGATTCCTTGCCTCGCCGCTTCCAGTGCTGTCTGCCGATGCTCGGCAGACCTGTCAATCGAACGCTTCGAGACGGGCACCGGATTCTCGAACAGCCCGAGAGCGAACTTAGCCGTAAGAATATTCAGTACCGCATCGTCAATGCGTTTTTCCGGAATCCTGCCAGACTTTACGGCATCTCGGATGGCTTCGAAGAATTTGGCTCCCTGCATGTGAATGTCCACTCCGGCCTCTACCGCAGTTATGAACGCCTCGGTGGAGTCCTTTACGAAATGATGCATGGAATAGAGCCTCTCTATGTCCATCCAGTCGCTGACTGTGAAACCTTTGAAGCCAAGTTCGGCCCGCAGCAAATCTTTCAGCAGCCAGGAATTCGCATGGCAAGGGATGCCGTTTATCTCATTGTGCGCAGGCATCATAGTAGCGACGCCTGCATTCACGGCAGCGACGAAAGGAGGCAGGAACACTTCTCGCAATTTACCTTCGGAGACATCCATCGGAGAAGCATTCAGCCCGCCACGCGGCTCCCCGCCAGCGATAAGATGCTTGGCACAGGCCAGGACATGATTTTGCGAATATGACTGATCCCGTCCCTGCAATCCCCAGATGAGACGTTTCCCCATTTCGGAAACCAGCAGAGGATCCTCGCCGAAGGTTTCTCCCATGCGCCCCCAGCGTGCGTCCCGAGACACGTCCAAATTAGGAGAGAATGTCCAGCAGGCTCCCGTCTGGCGCATTTCGTCAGCCGTCTCCGCTCCGATTTTCTCCATAAGGGAAGGATTGAAGGTAGAGGCCATGTTGATGTTCGTAGGGTAGACTGTGCATCCTTCCAGAAGCGCATTCCCATGAACCGCATCAATGCCTATCAAGAGAGGTATCTTAAGACGGCTCTCTTGCGCAAGCTGCTGGAGGGCGACCGCCTCTTTCGAGGTCATCACGTGAAGGAAGGCTCCCGCCTCGCCCCGGCGTATCTTGTCCGCCAGATCCTTGTTTCCCAGATTCTCGTCCGTGGCATCTATGTTCTTGTAAGGCGAGCCCTGGCCAGGAGGAACGTAGCAAGGCGCTACGTACTGGCACATCTGGCCGATTTTCTCATCGAGAGTCATCTCGCGAAGCAGGGCCTTCGCCCTCTGTGAAGCCGGAACAGATGCATCGCGCCAGTCAACGCTGGAGCAGGATGACAACAGGATGGCAGTTGACAGCGCAACAGCAACCAGATGAGAATGAAGCATATTCATGGAATGTTAATTATGGTGCTTTCGCCCTATCGTAACCCCCGGCCAGTCGTCTGTGCGGAACGGGCTGGCAGGAAGACCGGCCTCGTTGTAGAGATTGCAGACCGGATTGCTCGCCCATGCGTACCGTACAGCCAATGGATACTTCACTTCAGGGCAGGAAACAACCACGTCGCAGCCGTCTATCCTGGCATCGGCGAAATGGAACACATGGTCGCCGCCGGCGATGACGAATCCCTTCACAGGGCCGTCTGCCTTCAGGGCCTTTGCATTCTTGAAGCGAATCCTGACAGAAGACCCCTCTATGGCATAGGATTCCATCATAGGGCTGTCAGCCGCCACATTTTCGCCGTAGGTGTATTTACGGGCCAGAAGGCCGAGCCTTCTGCCGACTTCCTGTTTGTTTTTAGGATGAATGTCCTTGGCATCCCCAAGATCAATTATCACGGCCATGTGTGCATCTTCCACAGTCCGGGCAGTAAGAGACTGAGCTTCACGAAGTTCAGGCCATCCGTCCTTCTCGTCAGGCTCGGTCTGGACATCCCTGAAATTCGCCAGCTGAACGATGTAGAATGGCATCTTGTTCCCCCACAGCTCTCTCCAGTTCCGAATCAGCAAAGGAAGCGTTTCCCTGTACTGGTATGCAGAACCCGCATTAGTTTCTCCCTGATACCACAAGGCTCCTTTGACAGAGAAAGGAACGAGAGGATTGATCATCGAATTGAACTGGTTTGATGGATAGTCAACCCTCAGAGAGCCCTCGGGAATCTTTATGACCTCGTCAGCCGTGACCCCGAAGCAATATTTCCAATCCCCGGAAACATCCATCGACTTGGAGCCGCACGCTATCTCCACCTTGCCCGAACGCCCCATGATTCCGCAAGAGCCATGAGTGTCCACGCAGCGCACGGTCAGCTGATTTTTCCCGGCCTTCACAAAACGGGCAGGAATGACATATTCCCTTTCCTTTGGGTAACCTTTGGTCTCGCCAATCTTGCGTCCGTTCAGGTAAGTGATGTCATTGTCGTCCACCGTTCCAAGCTTCAGCACGACCTCGTGGCCTGCGAAAGATTCGGGCATGTCGAACGTAGTCCTGAACCACACGCTGCCGTCAAAATCTGAGAAGCCTTGCAATCCTATGTCCCCGGGCACATGAATGGTCTTCCATGACGAATCATCGAAGCCAGTCTCTGCCCACACTGCTTTCTTGCCTGAGAATCCACGTTCCTTCTCATCAATCTGGTCGCACCATATCGCACGCAAAGAATCAACGTTCTGCCTCGTGCCAACGATGGATTTTCCTTGCTGGATGAATTCTTTCTCGCTTGCGATCGTAGCAAGAGCGTCCGGGCTGATCCAAGATTCTATGCAAGTCCCGCCGTATGAGGAATTTATGAGTCCGATAGGAATATTCTGGTCTTTGTACAGCTCGCGGCCGAAGAAATAGGCGCACGCAGAGAAATTCGCTACCGATGCCGGATCGCAGACGTTCCAGCCGTATTCACCTTTGACCTCAAACTCGTCCTTTGGGGTGTCTGAATATGTCATTTTGAGATTCAAAAGGCGAATGCCAGGATATTGCGAAGCTTCTTCCACCTCCTGTTCGTAATTCTTCACTTTGCCCCAGCCATTCACCGGCATCTCCATGTTGGACTGCCCGGAGCAAAGCCAGACATCGCCGGACATGACGTTTTTCAAGACTGTGGATTTGCGTCCCTGCTTGAAGGTAATGGAATACGGGCCGCCTGCATCCGGAGCGCTGACCTTGACAGACCATTTACCGTCAGGTCCTGCCACCGCAGAATAGTTCTTGCCATCCCAGGAAGTGGTGACTGAAACAGTAGCTCCGGCTTTTGCCTTGCCCCATATCGGAGCCTCGCTGTTCCTCTGCAAGACCATGTTGTCCGAGAACAGCTGGGAGAGCTGAACCTGTGCAAACGCTGAGAAAGTGATGCAAAGGAACGCTAATACGGATATCGCCTTTTTCATATTCATTGATGTTTATTCGATGCTCACATTCTGCACTTCGATTCCGGCTTTGCCGGACAAGATAGGAATCTCCGCCGCCGAATTCCTCAGTATGACGCCTTTAACCACGATGCCCTCGCAGTCCTTGAATGACATCAACGCAGGAACGGCATTATTTTCAGGAATATGCCCTAGCGACTTCTGCGCTTTTTCATTTTCCCTCAGCTCGGCTCCCCTGCCATCGAAAACGCCATGCCCATCGATAAGGATGTTCCTCTGGCCTTCGGCCCAGAATATTCCAGGATGCCCTTTATAGGAATATATATTCGTGGAGCCCACTATTATAGCTCCTTCGAGAAGTTTAATGTTCACTCCTGACTTCAATTCCACCGCACCTGTCAGGTAACGCCCCACGCTGAATTCCAGCGTCCCGCCTCCATTGGCGGCAATGTAATCTATAGCCCCTTGGATGCTCGTGGTGTTGTCCTGCTTTCCGTCGCTCCTGATGCTGAATTTAGAGGCCTTGTAGACCGGCTTCTGGGCGAGCCCTTGGAGCGAGACGAGCGATATGATCGCCATTATAAGTATTCTTTTCATTTCTTTTTCATTTTTTTGACATCCTTCGTCACGACTTGCTTCATCTTCTTGTCAGCGAATTCGTCTGTGATTTGCAACTTCTCAAGCGTCAACCCATTGACATCATCCGCAACGATTGCCGGACGATAATCTTTATCCGCCACTTTCAGCCTCACGTTGTCGAACGTCACTCCCTCCGCATGACGGATGTAGAATCCCCAGGCCGGGAGCTCTTTCCAGTTAGAGAATTCAGGGTACCTCTTCTCCAGCTCCGGGATTGAGTCGAGCTGAGCCTTGGAAGTGCCTCTGTAGGCATATTCAGGATTGGCCTTCCCTGGGTAGACGATTTCTACGTTCTCCAGCCTGACGTTCTGGATTGGAACGTTCGGAAGCCCGAAAATAATGCTAGGGCACACGTTCCTAGGCAGGTCCTCGACAGGTCCTTCGTAGGAATAGCCCGCATCCGGCTTGTCGAAAGGCACCTCGGCGTAGACATTCTTTATCACGACATTCCTCAAGTACGGCAATGTGCTGTCCGGCCTGGAATGACGGGAACCGACTCTTATGAATATAGGGTTGCCGGTATGGATGCTCTGCAGCCCGTCCACCTCCACGTCTTCGATGGTGCCTCCATCCACCGTGGCAATCTCGATGGCGCTCCTGTAGGTATCGAAAATCTTGATGTTCCTGAACTTGAAGTTCTTGAAAGTTCCGAGAGTGTAAGTGCCGAATTTGATTCCGTTCGCGCTGCTCCTGCCGGTGCAGTTCTCGACCAGCACGTTTTCGCTCACTCCCCACGCCTTATGGCTCTTGAAGCAGAAAGCATCGTCGGAAGCATCTATGTAGGAATTCCTGATGACGACGTTGCTGCAGTCCACTACGTCCAGCCCGTCGTTGTTCCAATAGTTCTTGGAATCCACCGTTATGCCATCTATAAGCAGATTCGCACATTGGTCGTACTGCTGAGTCCAGCAAGCAGAATTCTTGATGGTTATCCCCTTTATCTCAATGCTGTCGCACTTGTAGAAATGAATGTTCTCCGGCCTGACGGACTCGTTGACCCTGTCGTTGGAAAGCCTGTCTTGTATCAAGCCCATGTGCACGAAATCGGCGAACCGGATGCCAACATCGTACCCGCGTCCGTCAATCGTGCCTTTACCGGTGATTCCGACATTCTTCTGGCCGACGGCGAACACTATGGCGGTCCAGCCGGCGCTAGGGTCCTTGACGTAATCCCATGGATTGAGGGAGCCAAGGATCGTCGCACCCTCCTGCAATTCGAGTTCCACCCCGTTCTTCAGGAATATGGAGCCAGTGACGTAATCTCCTGGCGTGAACACTACCTTTCCGCCACCCTTGGATGCAACGTAGTCTATCGCCGCCTGGATGGAGGCGGTGTTGATGGTGGTGCCGTCCCCGACGGCGCCGAAGGAGCGGACATCTTCCGCTCCCAGCGAGATTCCCGCTGCCGAGGCAAGGCACAAGGCAACGCAGATGAACATTTTACGCATTATCATCA
The DNA here is from genome assembly GCA_900316045.1 of uncultured Bacteroidales bacterium. GTDB lineage: Bacteria > Bacteroidota > Bacteroidia > Bacteroidales > UBA932 > Cryptobacteroides. Next base: position 31,417 of record ONBM01000060.1, read on the forward strand.
TTTATATAGTTTTACAGGACCTATCAGACCTGCCGGCACGTATGGCTGGCCTCTCTTAAGCACGAAGCGCTGAGCCACTTTGTTGTCTTTCAGGGTCTGCATGTAATTGCCCATTAACGTCGTTACTTTTATTTCCAGGGTATTTTCCCCTTTGCGGAGCATGTGACCGATGTCGTAAACCCTTTCACCGAACCATTTCACTCCGGCTTCATGTCCGTTCACTTTCAGCTCGCAGATGTCCGCCACCTTGCCCAGGTTAATGTACCGAGGCAGCGAAGAGCCATCGAGATTGACTTTAATCGCGTACGTGACATCGCCCATGAAATTCCTGAACGTCGTATCTCTCATGTCCTTGAAGTCTTTCAGGGTGTCCAGAGACGCTGTCCAGGAAGAATCAGGATGGCTCTGGTGCATGGCCAGCTGCCATTTGCCCTCAACCGTAATGGAATCATCGGCGCTGAGCGGCATGCGGCTCCAAGGCAGAGCCTCTTTGATGTTCAGCTTATTGAAAACGAAAAGATAGCTCTCCGCAGGGCCGAAAACGAAATGCACCTTCCCTTCTTTGTCAATCGGCATCCTGTAGATTTTACCGTCCGCCGGACTGTAAATCCATGCGTTCATGCCCTTCGTGACGTCTTTCGGGAACGATATGTCAGTTTCCTTGCTGTCGTGCAGGCTGGCGTTGTCGAACAGGAAGAAATGACTGCCGTCATCGGTGACATATTCATTCTGCAGCAGGAACCTGTCCGGCTTCGAGATGGTTATGGCGTGAGGCAATGAATATTCCTCCATCACTTTCTCATACCATTCCAGATATTTCCCATCCGTCGGCTTTTCCAGCAAGAAGAAATTATTGCGGTATCCCTTCAGCCTCTCGACTTTTTCCTGTATCTCTTTGTCCCTGGCGGCATATTCATAGAAGCCCAGAGACTTCTCCGGGTATTTTCCGATGCAGAACACTCTTCCCCCGCCCTTCACTAAGTCTTCCAGCTTAGAAAGAGTTTCTGGCGAGATGCTGGTCACTTCGACCAGGAACAACGTGCCATATTCCTTAGGCCCGTAGCAGAGCTTGCCGTTTTTGATGACGGCGTCCCTTATGATGTTCTCGCTCACATAGTTTGCCCCGCCCCCGGTCTTATGGACGGCTTCCCATATAAGGGAAGTGTAAGGGACGTTCAGCTTCACCGGGAAAGGCTCCGTCTGCACCCCGATCGTAGCCCACATGTCATAATTCGCTGGCAGTATGGCTATGTCGGTTACCATGTCGGCGTTCTGCAGCATCGCGCTCATCCTGGCCCTGTGGTCATTCAGCAGGTTCACATATTTCCACCACGTGTTCTTCTCGTTGTGGAACGTGCCGTACTGCACCCATCCAGGAAATGCAGCATTCTTCGGGGAATAGTTGAACCCGTGCCAGACGGAATGCGTTATGCCGGAGAATGCGCTCATGTCCGAGCCCAGCTTCAGGAATTCCAGCGATGTCGTGAACACCTTGTAGGTATTTGTCATCTCTTCAGCGCTCACGACCCTTTTGCCAGTCAGGGCAGCCGCCGAAGAGACATATTTATTAATCATCGTGTATCCTCTTCCCCTGCGGTAATCCTCGTCTCCCATCTCTTCCCCGAGCTTGTGCTTCAGCCAGTTGGTCGTCCAAGACTCCCCTTCCGGGATGTCCACGACCAAAGAACTCTCCAGCGGGAAGAATCCTCTGCCATACGCCTGGTGGCGGGATTTCACCCCATTGTCTCTCGCCCATTTGGCATATGTTTCCGAAAATCTTTCGTAGAGCAGTTCGGCCTTGGTGAGCTCGAAATCGAAGCGAACCCGGTTCACCTGCTCCTGGAATTCAGGGCCTTTCTTCGAGCCGTAGTCGAAATTCTTCACGTCTCCGAGCCTGCCGACTTCGAACATGGTGAAAGGCAGCCACGGCAAGACGTCGTAGCCACGGCGGTTCTTGAATTCCGTTGCGAAATCGGAAGTCCAGTTACAGCCTTCAAGTTCCATGCTGTCCACGAAGAAAGCTCGCAGATGCTTCGAAAGCGGTCCGATGCGTGCCTGAATGACATCCGTCATGTGATCCAGGTAGGATCTCACTGCCTCGGCGTTCATGTGGTCGAGTATGGAGCCAGCTGCGCCAGGCGCTCCGTTTATCACAGAAGCGAACGAGTCGTATTTCACCAACGCATAGAACTGCCATTTCCCTTTTGGCACATCAATGCTGATGGTTCCATTCTGGAATCTATCGGTGACATTGACAGCTTCGCTGAGCGAGCTTATCGGGTCCGGGACCAGATAGGCAGAGACAAGTGTCGGAATCCTGCGCTTATTCACGACGGTCACCCCCGGGTCAAGGTCTTTGAATATGCTGAATTCAGAGAGTTCAAGAGGCTGCCCGCCGTCAACCTTGCGGGCGTAGGTTAGGAGCACTTCCGCCCTGTCTTCTTTCGGCAGTGATTCCGCTCCGAAAGGCCAGCCGGAGCCGACGATGAGGTCGCAAGTCATTCCCAGCTTCTCAGCCTCATCGAAAACGACTTTCAGCATGTCTATCCATTCATTGCTGAGCCAAGTCAGCGGCTTGGACCCGGCAGAATCAGAACCCGAAGGAAGCGATATGGGGTTGATTTCGACCCCGCCTATCCCAGCGTCTTTAAGCACGCGAAGCTCGCGGATCAATTCTTCGGCCTCTACCCTGTCTCCATTCCACCACCAGCGCACGAAAGGCCTGTAGCGCATTTCCGGATTCTCGAACTGGCGCAGGATGTCTTTGTCCGACATCCGCTTCTTGTCGGCGGCATTAGAACAAATCACTGGCACCATAAGGAAGAGAGCTGCGATGACCGCAAAGAAACGTCTCATCATTTGCCCGCCTCCTCTTTTCCGGTGTAGATGAGGAATCTGTGGACATAGACATCGATTCCTGGCTCTTTGTTCACGAATTTGAACGTGAGCGTGTGCTTGCCTTCAGGCAGGTTGTATTTATAGAAAATCTCGCTGCTCGCTCCGTTCCCCTTAGTCGGATTCTTGCAAGTGCCAGCAAGCTTGCCATCCAGATAAGTCTCAATCACTCCGACAAGGCCATGATCCTTGTAGCCTTTATCCTTTTTGTATGATGCTGCCACGACGATTCCATTGCCCTCGAACTCAAATTTCTGGAACTGGCTGAAAGTCTTCCAGAAGCGCACGATTTTCTTAGGATAATGCCCCTCGAAGGATTTCTCGAAGCGGACGGTCCGAGGCGACTGCGTCTTGATGGTGACATATTCATCGCTCACCTTGCCTCCATTGAGCTCGATCACCTTCAGGGCCTGATCGAATGAATATTCAGAAGCTTTGTTGAAAGAAATGTCGGTGTAGACGAACGGCCTGTCTGCCACGATATCCAGAGGCTTCCTCCACGCTTCAGGAATATTGCTGTAGCCAAGCATGGTTCCAAGTATGCCGCCGGCAGAGGCAGGGTTGCAATCCGAGTCCTGGCCGCAGCGAGTCGATATGTCTATCGTCTTCGCAAAATCTTTATTGCCATAAAGCAGGCCTATCAATATGTAGCCGCTGTTCACGACCGCATCTATGTTGAATGCGTTGAAAACTCCGTCCGGGCAGCCAATGTCCTCGCCATATTCATTGTTGAAAAGCGCCCATGTCGTTTTCCAGTCGGTCGGATACTGCTTGTGCCATTTTATTATGCTCGCCATCGCTTTATAGTACTTGCTCTGCTTCGGAATCGTCTTGAGAGCTTCCGTCACGACATAATTCATGTCGTTGCTGACGAATGCCAGGGCGTACATCGCAGCGACGTAAACCCCGCCATACCAGCCATCGCCATAATTCATGATGTGCCCTATGCCGTCGCTGTAATGCACGGCAGCGTTGACCATCCCTGGAGCCATGAGTCCTGCATAATCTGCCTCGATCTGGAAATCGATGTCATCTGCATGAGGGTTGTTCTCCCAATAGCCGGATTCTGGAGGCATGATGCCGTTCAGGATGTTGTACCGGCCTTGCTTGTTTGCATGCCAGAGAGGATACGGCGCATTGGCGTAAGCCTTTGCGAAAGACTCTATAGGGGCATCCAGTCCTTCTTTCTGGAAGACTTCGACGAAGGTGAGGTCCATGTAGATGTCGTCGTAGAGTCCCGGCGAATGGTCGAAGTACCATTTCACGCTGTTCTCGTTCCAGCCTATTTTCACGTCGTCACCGATAATTCCGCTGTATTTGAATTCCGTAGGCCCACCGTATGTGCATCCGATTGTCTGGCCTCCCCATCCTCCTTTAATCTTGTCCAAGAGCACTTCTTTGCTCAATTTCACTGAAAAACCCGGGGTTGCAGCCGGCAAATGAACCGAGCATAATAGGGAAAGAGCCCAAAACATCAAGACTGAGGCTCTCGAAATGATTTTTTTGGTATCCATAAATTGTGTTTCAAAAATTAACTTCCAGTTAGCACTGTTGCAAATATATTAAAACACTCTCGGATTTCAATGCCATTTGCGCAAACGTTGTCATTAATTTCTGTCGTGCCATTGCGATAATGCCAGCTTAGCTGCGCCTTGGAAATAATCTGCCATGACATTCATTGCCTTGGCAAAGATTTATATTTAATTGTCATATAGGCCGACCGGAATAGCAGATGGGCGAAATATGCCGCCAGCAAGACGTGAATTGCCATGCTGCCTTGCTGGCCTGGAATGACGGCTCCAAGCACCCAGACGAGATAGAAAGCTATTACCGAGCCTAGAGCCGAATCACGCATTATCTTTGAGGCGGTGAGGCCGGCATAAATGCCATCCCAAGTGAACGCCGGGCAGCCCATGAGCGGCATGACGGAAAGCCAAGGGAGGAACCTCCTGGAAGCCTCAACAACGGTCTCATCGGATGTCATGAGGAGCAACAGGGGAACTCCCGTCAATGAATATATCAGCACGAATATCATCCCCACGCCCATGCTCCAGAGGAACACTCTCTTAACAGCGAAATCCACGGTCCGAAAGTTCCTGCGCCCGAAATATTTCCCACAAATAGCCTCACCTGAGAATGCAAATCCGTCGGTGAAGTAAGAGAATATCATCAGCAGCTGCATGATCACCGAACAGGATGCCAGCAGCAAATCCCCGTATTTCGCAGAAATTATCGTCATGCTGACATAGACTATGATGAGGCAGAGCGAGCGCACGAAAAAGTCTGCGTTGAGGGTCATGAACTGCCTCAGGTCTCCACCTTTCAAAGACCTGATTGAAATCCTGCCTCGAACGACCTCTTTATATTTTATGAATATGACGACAAGGGCGAAGATGAGTCCTGAGTATTGTGCCAGGACTGTTCCCCATGCGATGCCCGAAAATCCTATGCCCTCGAAGGAAGTACCTGGAATGCCAAGTGACAGGAATATGCTGGCGATCACATTGATGCCGTTCACCACGAGGTCAGTGAACATGGAACTGATGGAGTCTTGCATGCCGATGAACCAGCCTTTGAGGGACATCAGGCTAAGGGTTGCGGGCGCAGCCCAAACTCTTACGAAAAAATATTCCAGGGCTAGGTCTCGGGCTTCCGGAGAGCATTTGACGACGAGAAATGAAAGCTTGATGAACGGCCATTGCAACAGCAATATTACGACTGCCGCAGCCAGCGCAAGAGCCACTCCTTTCACCAGCACGTCCACGCTCTCCTGCCAGTCTGCCCGGCCGTATGCCTGCGCCGTAAGCCCTCCAGTGGATATTCTCAGGAACTCGAAATTCCAGTAAAGCAGGCCGAAAAGCATCGTGCCTATAGAGATGCCGCCAATCAGAGAGGCCGCTGAAGCATCCAGATGGCCGGCCACAGCGATGTCAACTATTCCGACAAGCGGAACAGTGATGTTCGCCAGGATGCTCGGTACCGCAATCCTGAATATTCCCTTATCCAACTGACGCACCACAGTCATATTCATAAATCAATTTTTGCAAATATAATATGTTTGCCAACAATCGTCTTTGAGCCATTTTGCAGGAACAACTCCGCAACTTTTTGTCAAAATTGCGGAAACTTTTCCGCAGCTTTCTAATATTTATGCCGAAATAAAACCACAACACACCATGAAAGCACTCTACGACCAATTCTATCAACTTCTGGAACTCACCCCAATGAACTTCTTCCGGGAGCAGCATATTACCATCAACTAGGATGTTCGCATCCTTGGCATCCTGGGCCAGAAAGGTGTGGGAAAGTCCACCCTCATTCTGCACTTCGATGATTACATGAAGAAAGGCTGCTATCCGTTTTCCTTGGAGCCCGAATTTGAGACCCGTTTGCGACAGGTCATCAATACCACCGTCGAGGTCGATATTCCCAAGTACGCCAAGATGACAATCGCCGCTACTCAGAAGCTCAAGAAATTCATGTACTACATCTCCAAGAGCGTCCCTGTCAAAATCAATTCCTCAGACATGGCCAGGGATCTGGAGTTGGACCGTGACGAACTGCCCAAATACCTGGAGTATCTGGAGAAGGCCGAGTTGGTCTCGGTCCTGCGAATGAAGTCAAACGGCGACGGCATTCTCCGCAAGATGGACAAACTCTTCCTCCATAATTCCAATATGGCGTATGTCCTCTCCGGAGAACAGCCCAACACCGGGAACAGTCGCAAGAATATCTTCTTCTGCTGGACAAAACAAAAATTCGATACGCTGGAATCCCCAGTATCAGACTTTGAAATCGATGGAAAGACTTTCGAAGTGGGAGGTCGAAAGAAGGGAAAGAAACAGATTGAAAATGTCCAGGATGGGTTTCGCAGCGACATCAAGGGCGACCACATCGAGGTAACGACCGTCAAGACGGCGGACAGCATCTCCATCGAGCTGAACAAGGTCACCAGGGATATTCTGGAGAAATACAAGGACACCCCCTTCAAAGACAACAAGGCCCTGCCGAACTACACGAATCAGGCGATGAACCGCGACATCAAGGAGCTGTGCAAGCTGGCCGGTATCAACGAAGAGATCCGCGCCACCATCTACAAGGGCAACGTCCGAACCGACAAGATCCAGCCTAAGTGGGAGCTCGTCGGCACCCATACCGGCCGCCGCACCTTCATCGTCAATGCTTTGTCCCTGGGCATCACACCGAACATCGTGATGAAATGGACCGG